>JAJZRD010000112.1 GCA_021845945.1 Chloroflexota bacterium | reverse complement strand
ACCCGGAAGCGGGTTCCGCCCAGATCGATCGCCACCGCGCGCTCGCACGGCTGGGTGTTTGCCATCGTTGTCTTTCCTTGGTTGGGGGATTAACGAACTGCGGGGAGTTTATCAGGTTAAGCTGGAGTTTGGAGTCGCTCATGCCCCTTGCCGGGCAACACCATTGGGCAAATCGGCTTCCGGCGGGCTAGACCGATGTGGGGCGGGAGCCTGTGCCGCCGCCCGGCGGGCGATGTCAGGCCGGCGGCAGGGCAGAGCGCCCTGCCCTACGGCATTCTGGGATCAGGTCGATGGCTTGCTAGAGGGCTCCAAATCGGGCACGGGGTGTGATATTGAGGGGAAAGGATCTGGAAAGGGGACAGACGAGTTGCCGTCAGACGACCATCTGCGCGAAAGGGCGCGGACCCACCTGCTGGAGAGTGCCGACCTGAAGCGACAGATCGCCGAGGATGGACTGGAGGCGATCGTGGCGGCAGCCCGGCTGATCGCCGACTGCCTGCGGGCCGGCGGCAAGCTGCTGCTGTGCGGCAACGGCGGCAGCGCCGCCGACTGCCAGCACGTGGCCGCGGAGTTCGTCAGCCGGCTGAGCGCCGACTTCGAGCGGCCCGGCCTGCCGGCCATCGCCCTGACGACGGATAGCTCCTTCCTGACGGCCTACGCCAACGACTACAGCTTCGAAGGGGTGTTCGAGCGGCAGGTCCAGGCACTGGGGAAGCCCGGCGACCTGCTGATCGGCATCAGCACCAGCGGCGGCTCCCGGAACGTGATCCGGGCCGTCCAGGCGGCCAGGGAGAGGGGACTCGGCACCCTGGTGTTGACGGGCGATGGGGCCCCTCTGGCCTCCATGGCGGACGTGGCGCTCTCGGTCCCGAGCCGCAACACCCAGTACGTCCAGGAGGCTCACCTGGCGATGGAGCACGCCGTGGTGGATCTGGCCGAGCGCTACCTCTACAGCTCTGTCGCGTCCGGCCAGAAGAAGGGCACCGAGCCCCGGCGGACGGCCTCGTAGCCGTAGATGTACATGGCCGCGGACCAGGACTGGCCGGCGAAGCCCATGGGGCGGCCGCTGACCCCGTGGAACCACTCGTTGAACTCCCAGGGCTCCCCGCGCCCCAGGCTGTTGAGCTCCGCCAGCCTCTCCAGCTGTTGTTCCGCCTCGGTCTGCCTGCCCGCCTTGACCAGGGCCGCCACGTAGAGGCCGCCCACGAAGGGCCATATGCCCCCGTTGTGGTAGTGGTGAGGCTGGTTCAGGTTGCGGACCCAGTAGTAGTGGCGCCAGTCCTGCTCGCCCGGACGTATCACCGGGTAGAGCACCTGGATGGGGTAGGGCTGGTCGAGACCCACACCGTAGGCGTAGTCGAGGATCATGCTGGTCTGCTCCGGACCGGCCAGATCCAGCAGGATGGCCAGCAGGTTGCCCAGGGTATCGAACCGCTCGGCGTAGTCCCGGAAGCCCATGTAGGGAAGGTAGTAGGGGCGGGTCACCAACTCCGTGTCGGTGCGCTTGATAGGGTACAGCCACTCGGTGCGGTTCTCCTGCACCCAGTCCAGGTCGCGGTGGACCTCCGGACCCACCCACAGCAGCAGGTTCAGCTTGAACCGGCAGGCCTCCGCTTCGGCCCGGTAGGATTGGCCGGACTCCCCCAAAGCCTCAGCCAGGTAGCCCATGGCCCTGTGGGCCGCGCACCAGAGGGCGTTGTCGTAGAGGACGTTGTAGCGGTTGGCGAAGAGGTCGGCCCAGTCCATGGCTTCGTGGACCTCCAGCAGGCCGCATTCGTTGACGTCCTGGTACTGGAGCCACAGGTAGGCCCGCTGGAGGCTGGTCCAATAGCGGCGCAGGAAGGCGACGTCCCGGACCCTCTGGTAATAGGCGAAGTGGCCGAGGACGTACCAGAGGCAGTTGTCGACGCAGCCGGCGTGGATGGTGTCGACGACGGGCTTCCGATCGTCCTCCGCCCCCTTGCTTCGGGCGAAGAGCCCGCCGGTGGCGACGAAGGACTCGTCGGGCAGGTCTGGGAAGCCCACGCCGAAGGGGATGTTGCCCAGCCGGCTCTGGCCCGAGGCCAGGGTCTCCAAGGAGCGTCGGTGGACGTCCCGCAGCTCGGGCTCCTCCAGCAGCAGCAACCCCAGGCCGGAGATCATAGCGTCCCGACCGTTCACCTGCTGGTAGGCGTGGCGGGCGCTCAGCAGCCCTATCTCGCGGGAGTTTCCCCGCAGCAGCTCCTCGGCCCTGCTCCGGGCCTCCTCTATCAACTGCGTCTTCGCATCCACGGTCCTAGCCTCCTGAAGATCTGACCTAACCCCCTTCCCCACGGGGGAAGGGGGAATTCTCACCCCTCCCCGTTTCGATGAGGGGCAGGGGGAGAGGTCTCCATGTCGAGCCGGAGGGTGGCGATCTCGCCGCCCCTCAGGGGTACCGCCTCCGTGGGCTCGGGCTCGACCCCCGTTTCGTCCAGCCGGCAGCGTCGTGCCGTGATACCCCGGCCAGTCACCCGGGCCACGGCCGGGGAGTTGGCAGGGTTGTACAGCCGCAGGATCACCCCCTCGCCCTCCTCTGCCCCCTTCAGAGTGGAGAGGGCGAATCCGTCGCCCTCGACCTGGAGGGTCCCCTGGAGGTCGATCCCGGCCGGCCCATCGACCAGCCCCACCCGATAGTCCTGGGCGGCTCGCACCAGCGCGGCGTCGGTGTCGTCTCCTCGGAAGCTGATGGCATATTCGAAGGTGTGGGCGCCGCGGCACTGGGCCTCGGGCGTGGGGAGGTGGGGGTCCTCAGCCTCGGGGCGGGTTGCCAGGTCGGGCCAGCTGAGCCAGCCGACGCAGCGGAGCAGCGTGAGGGCCAGGTCGACGCCCCCCTGTTGGTTGGGGATGGCTTCGTATTCGGGGAGCCCTCGGCTCATCAGCGCCAGCTTTCCGGCGGCCACCATTCCCAGGGTGTGGTGGGTCTTGGCAGGTGGCTCGCGCCAACGGCCGTTCCAGACGGGCTGGGCCGGCCGCCGCAGCAGCGCGAAGTGGCCCTCGGCACGCGCCGATGGGCCGGACTCGGGGGCCGGGAATCGGACCCGAAGCCGGTGATCCTCGGCGTCGTTCTGCACCGCGGTCCGGAACTCGACCCGGTCCAAGCCGGCCACCAGCCGCACCACCGTCCGGATGGGACAGGCAACGGTTGCCCGGGACCTGGCCCTGCGTCCGGCCTTGAGGCGGCGGGGGAGTCGCGCCGGCAGGGCGACCTCCAGCTCTGCCACCAGCGGGCCCGCCCGCAGGACCCGGGTCCGCGCCCGCAGGCGACGGCTATCCCAGGGGCCGTCGCCCTCGACCGGGCAGAAGCTGTACTCGTCGCCCCGGTCCGCCTCGTCCTCGAACCAGTGGAGCCCTGCCCAGTTTTCCCCCGTGTGCAGGTCGGTCACTGTGATGGTCCCGCAGGGGGCTGCCTCCACCCGGTAGTGGCCGTTCTGGATGGCGGTGGAACCGAGGGCTCGGGCGGCCCCCGTGGGATCCGGTGCCCGGCCGGCCCGAAGCCGGATCTCCCTGGACCCAAGGCCCGGCACTTCCGCGACCACCAGGGCCCGACGCTCCCCGCGACGCCCCTCCAGTTGGACCGGCAGGGGGCCCTGTGGGGTACCCGCCACCAGGTGGCGGGTGCCCTGCAGTTCCGTCGGCAGCTCCAAGGTTGCCAGTCCGGTCCTCTCCCAGGGGAGGACGTTCACCAGGCTGCGAGCCCCCTGAGGATCCTCCCAGGGGCGCATCGGCGGGATCGCGCCTGCCAGGGAGGCCAGAGCCTCCCGCTGAAGCTGGCGGGCGATCTGCTGCACGCTGCGGAAGCGCTGCTCCATGTCCCTGTGAACCTCGTCCAGGGAGCAGCCCGGCAGGGAGTCGTGGGGATGGTTGCGCAGCAGCTCCCGCCAGGCGAGCCGGAGCTCGCTCAGGGGGTATTCGTAGTGCCGAGGGCTGAGGTTCGAGGACTGAGTTGTGGACTCCTCACCCCACCCCTCTCCCCTCCCCGCTGCGGGGAGGGGCCGGGGGAGAGGTTCTCTCCCAGTCTCTCCGTCTCCGAGTCTCCCCGTCTCCCCGTCGCGCCGTCGCGAGTACAGCCAGGCCAGGGAGGCCAGAAGCTCGGCCACGAAGAGGGCCCGCTCGGCGGCCTCGTTGGCCTGCTTCAGATAGATGCGGGTGGAGTTGACGCCCCGGACCACGCAGGCTTCCCTGCCGCCCACCAACTCCCCTGCGTGGGTCTGCAGCTCTCCCAGGCTGTCCCGCACGGCCCCCAGGTAGCTCTCGAAGCTGCCGATCTGGAAGGACAGCCCGGGCAGCCGCTCACGACAGGCGGCCACCATCTCCGGCAGGTCCCGCTGGATCGGGGCGTGATCCACCCCGTTGCCCAGCAGCACTTCCCGCGTGCCCGAGATCTCCAGGGTCTCGCGCCACCGTTCCAGGAACTCGGAGACCCGCCGCGCTGCAGTTTCCGGCCAGAGCTCGGGCCTCTCGCTCACCCACCCTCCCTGCTTGGTCCAGCGGCCCAGGTCCCGGGCGTTGGCGTACCCTTCCAGTAGCCGCACCGCCAGCAGCCGGCTGCCGTCCGGACCTTCCCACTGGAACAGGGCGCCGAGCCGGTCCGCCTCGTCGCCCAGGCCTCGCCAGAAGACCAAGCTGTCGATGCCGAATCCTCGGAGGATCTGGGGGAGTTGCGCCACGTGGCCGAAGGTGTCGGGGGCGTACCCCACGGCCATCGGGCGGGCGCCGTAGCGGACGCACAGCTGCCGTCCCATCAGCAGGTTGCGGATGAGGGATTCCTGGCCGGCCAGGAACTCGTCGGGCAGGACGTAGGAGGGGCCGGCGAGGAGACGCCCCGAGGCTAGAAGGCGGCGAAGCCGCTCCTCCTGGTGGGGGCGGAGCTCCAGATAGTCCTCCAGGATCACCGCCTGTCCGTCGAGGGTGAAGAGGAAGGAGGGATCGCGCTCCAACACCCCCAGTAGGTCGTCCATCATGCGGGCCAGATGGATCCGGAACCGCTCGAAAGGCAGGTACCACTCCCTGTCCCAGTGAGTGTGGGGCACGACCCAGATGCGGAGGACACCGGGCAGCGGGGCGGTGGGGCCTCGCCGGTCTTCGGCGCTGCTGGTTGTGGTGGCCAAGTCTCAGGGCCGGCCGCCGCGCCCCCGGCGGAGCGTGGTGGCCATCCCTTCTAGGGCAATGGATGCCGGAGTGCAGATCTGATGTAGGGCGGGACCCTGGACTGCGACGCGTAGTGCGCGACGGTGCAGAGGCAATGCCGCCCGGAGAAGCGGCGCCCCACCTCTATAGATCGAGGAGGTTCAGGAACCGATCCTCGTTTCGATAGGGTCCCACGACGGCCAGGTTCAGCCTGTCCTTGAGGAACAGGTTGCCGGCTACCCTCCGGATGTCGTCGGAGGTGACGGAGTCGATCAGGGCCAGGGCCTCGTCGACGGTGAGAATGCTGTTGCGCAGCAGTTCCTGGGCGCCGGTCCAGGAGGCGACGGCTCGGGTATCCTCCAGCCGCAAGAGGAGACGCCCCTTCATTGACTCCTTGGCCCGATGGAGCTCCTCTTCGGGAACCCCGTCCCGCAGCTGGGCCAGCTCGTCCAGGATGGCGTGGACCGTCCGATTGGCCTTCTTGGTATCGACCCCGGCGAACACCACGTGGGAGCCGGTATCCCGGAAGTGATTGACATAAGAATGCACGTCGTAGGCGAGACCCAGCTTCTCGCGGATCTGGAGGAAGAGGCGGCAGCTCATGCCCTCCCCCAGGATCGTGTTCATCACATCCTGTGTGTACCGGTCTGGGTGCTCGGAGGGGAGCCCCTGCACCGCCAGGCAGAGGTTCGCCTGCTCAGTTCGCTTGGACTTGAGGCTGACCCGCGGTCCGCTCTGGCCGTCGATGGCCGGGAACCAGGATCCGGGGGCGAGGCCGTCCCAGCGGCCGAAGAAGCGGTTGGCGGCCTCCTCGGCCCGTTCGGGGGTGACGTCGCCGGCGATGGCGACCACGGTGCTGAGGGGGCCGTAGTGGCCGGCCATGAAGTCCCGAAGGCTATCCCGCGTGATGCCGGTCACCGATTCCCTGGTGCCGGCCGTGTCTCGACCGAGGGGCTGATCGGGCCACACCACCTCGTCGATCATCAGGTTGACCAGGTCGGTGGGGCTGTCGTAGATCATGCTCAGCTCTTCGAGGATCACCAGCCGCTCCCTCTCGATGTCCTCTGGAGCGAGCTTGGAGTTGAGCAGGTTATCGGAGAGGACGTCCATGGCCAGCTCGAAGTGCTGGGATGGGACCTTGGCCCAGTAGACGGTGAGCTCCTTGTCGGTGGCCGCGTTCAGCACTCCGCCCACACCCTCGATGGCCTCGGAGATCTCCTTGGGGGTGGGGCGCTGGTGGGTGCCCTTGAAAAGCATGTGCTCCACGAAGTGGGAGATGCCGGCTATCCGATCATCTTCGTATCGAGACCCGGCACTGATGAAGATGGAGATACTGGCCGATCGGGTGTGCGGCATCGGGGTGGTGATCACTCGCAGACCCTGCTCTGTGACGGTCAGGTGGTGTTTCAAAGATTCCCCCTAGCTTTAGTCTTATGCCGCAATCTTAGCTTACAGTGCGGCCGGAACCCTGTCAAACGGGTACCACTCCGCTCCCTACCACGTCTCTGGGTCGGTTCCCCGGTGGCCGAACGCCGCTCCAAGGTCGTGAAGCCGGCACCGTGATGCTAACCGCCGGGGGCAAGGCACAGACTATTGCCGAGGGGGCCCGGTGGGTCTCGATGACTGTGTGTCTTGGCGGTTCCGTCCCCGGTGTTTCTCAGGAAGAACCCGGCGTATCGGAATGGGGGGCCACATGAAGGCGCGATAGGCCGTCACAGGGGGCGCAAAGCTGTATGAGGGGTGCTTAGGGGGATAGCGATCCCTTGCTGAGCCGGGAAAGGGGCTACTCCGTTATGTAGAGTTCCAGACAATAGAAGAATCGGCAGAAGAATGTTGCCGAAGTTCAGAGAATCGCTTGCATGGCGTTCGACGTTCTGCTATTGTAGCGCCCGGCACGTTTAGGCAAACGCGACCCGGCGGACCTTGGTCCTGGTTCCTCGGCAAGGCATCCCGCATGCGGATCTAGCAGAGACTAAACTGTGACCAGACTTCTCCACACGTGAAAGGGGTCAGGGAAAAGTGAGCTTTGCGGACAAGACCTTGCAGTGCCGCGACTGCGGGCAGGAATTCGTGTTCACCGTGGGTGAGCAGGAGTTCTTTGCAGAAAAGGGGCTCATGAATGAGCCACAGCGATGCCCAACTTGCCGTTCTGCCCGGCGTCGCGAGCGAGCAGGACGCGATCCCCGTGAGATGCACACGGTGATCTGCGCGCAGTGTGGGGCGGAAGCCACCGTGCCTTTTGTGCCGAGGAACGACCGACCGGTCTACTGCAGCAGCTGCTTCGACCAGATCAGGGCTCAGGGCAGGGAATAGAAGCCCCTGTTGCTATCCCGTAGCTCCCGACACAGCAAAGGAGGCCGCCTCAGGCGGCCTCCTTTGTGTCCAAGGAGCTTGCCATCCTTATCGGGAGGCCCGCGCTCCCAGCAGGGGCGTGTCAACTCAAATGAAAATGTTACCGAGAGGGCTGTTTTGGGAGCTTGACCTCGCAGGTAGACGGCCCTATACTGGGCCGATCCTTCGTAAGGGATGGTATCCCGCAGTGAGGGACAGACCTACAGCCTCGGTCGAAGCCATAGAGAGGGCCGTCCGGATCCTCGACGCCTTCAGCGTCGATCGTCCGGAGTTGGGCGTCGCAGAAGTGGCCAGGATGCTCGGGCTGAAGCGCAGCACCGTGCATCGAGCCCTGGTTACCCTGGAGATGGGGGGGCTCCTCCGCCAGGTCGACGCTACTCAGAAGTACACCCTCGGCCCCAAAGTGCTGAACCTTGCCCACGTTCTCCAGTCCCGGCTCTCCCTGTCGTCCATCGCCCTCCCCTACCTGAGGGCACTGCGGGACCGCTACAACGAGACCATCGCCCTGCATCTGTTGGAGGGTCATCGACGCGTGGTCGTTGAGCAGGTGGAGAGCACCCACGACCTGCGGCGGACCTATCGCGACATCGGCAAGATGCTGCCGCTCCACGCGGGCTCCCCCGGTAAGCTCCTGATGGCCTACCTGCCGCCGGAAGAGATCGAGATGGAGATAGCGGAGAGCGGGTTGAGGCGCTTCACGCCGGTGACCATAACCGATCGGCAGCAGTTGCTGCGGGAGTTGGCGGAAATCCGGCAGCGGGGCTACGCCATCTCCATGGGCGAGCACTCTCCCGGCATAGCGTCGATCTCCTGTCCCATAGTGAACCAGGAGGGGCAGGTCATCGCTGCCATCAATATCTCGGGGCCCTCCGTGCGGCTCACCGAGGCCAAGGCGCTGGAGTACTTGCCGCAGCTTCGCGAGGCGACCCTGGCCATTTCCCGCCAGTTGGGCTACCGGGGCGGCGGCCTCTGAGCCTCTCTGAGGCCCGTCCTATCGATCCTCACCCAACCAGTGCGTCCACGACTACTTTCGCTGCTTCCAAGATATGGTAGTGGAGGAAGGAATGCGGATAGACGAGGTTTCCTGCACCGGTTGCGAGCAGTGCATCCCTTACTGCCCCGTTGGTGCCATCTTTCCCCAGGACGGCGTTGCGGCCATCGACCAGGAAGGGTGCGTGGAGTGCGGCACCTGCATGAGGGTAGCCCCCTGCCCGGTCGAGGCCATCTACCGGCCTCCGGAGGCTTTCCAGTGGCCGCGCTCGGTGCGGACGGCCTTCAGCGACCCTCTGGTCCCCCACAAGGAGACCGGCGTGAGGGGCCGGGGCACCGAAGAGGTGAAGACCAACGACGTCACCGGGCGAGTCAAGAAGGGCCGGGTGGGGATGGCGCTGGAGTTCGGCCGGCCGGGGGTGGGCACGGATTTCCACGAGGTCGAGAAGATGACCGTGGCCCTGGCCAGCTTCGGCGTCAATTTCGAGCCCAACAACCCACTGACCTTCCTGATGGTGGACACCAGAACCGGGAAGATCAGGGACGACGTGAAGGGCGAGAGGGTTCTATCCGCCATCGTCGAGTTCGAGACGGAGCCCTCGAAGCTGCCGGAGATCGTGCCGGTGGTCCGTGAGGTTGCCAAAGGGATCGAGGGCATCTTCTCCTGGTGCGCCATCACCCGCCTCGGTCCCAATAGGAGCATACCCATCGTGGAGCAGTTGCGGGACCTGGGGCTGAACCCTCGCATCAACGCGAAGATCAACGTGGGGCTGGGCCGGCCCCTGGCCAGCGACTAGCTGCAAGCCGGTGAAAGAAGTCCTGAGTCCCGCGTCCTGGGGGTGTGGGTCGAGGACTCAGGGCTCAGCACTCAGGAGCTGGGAGGAAGAGATGACTCACTCCTTGCATCGCGTCGGAACGGCGGAGTCCCTGAAGGACGATTTCGTGTTGATCGCCCGTCCGGCACTCGGGTTCAACGAGAAGGGGGCCGGTCGCAAGATCGGCCGGATGCTGGAGATCATCTTCGAGGCCGGCCCCGCGAACATCGGGGTCCTCGAGACCGGCGATCTGCTGTCCAGGGGGCTGGACGTCGAGGCCGTGATCGCACAGATGAGCGATTCCTCCGGCATACGCTGCTCCTTCTCCAGCAGGGAGAAGCTGAGACGGGTGTTGCGGCGCTTCAAGGAGGAGGATCTGGGGATCTCGGTCACCGTTAGCGGCATCGTCGACGAAGTGTTTGCCATGTGTGACGAGATCGGGCTGGAGCCTCACTCGATCAACCTGTCCCTGGGGGTTCACGGGAACACCGATATCCTCCCGGACGAGCAGATCGGGGAGTTCACCACCATGTGCGGCCACGCCCTGGTGGCCTCCTCCCTGGCACAGAGGGGGATCGAGGAGGTGCGGTGCGGCAGGATGAGTCCTCGCGACGCCGCCGTCATGGTGGGGATGCCCTGCGCCTGTGGACTCTTCAACCTGGACAGGGCGACCGCCATGCTGGGCAAACCGTCAACCAGGGAGTAGTGCTCCGGCACAGGCATTTCGGCAGGGCGGCTCGATCCGCCAACCCAGCACATGTGGTGCGGGGCCCTGTGCTCCGCCGTACGTTTCTCGGAGGGGAGAATCATGCCTGTCGTTATCGAGGACAAGTGCAAGGGATGCCGGCTCTGCATCCCCTACTGCCCGATGGATGCCTTCACGGTGGTGAGCCGGAAGCGGGTGGCCATCGACCAGGACAGGTGCACGGAGTGCTACGTCTGCCTGCGGAAAGAGGTCTGTCCCTTTGGGGCCATCGAGAAGGTGGAGCTGGACGGCAGCCTGCGGAACTTCAGCCACTTCCTGAGCGATCCCACCGAGACGAAGGCGACGACTGGGGTGCCCGGGCGGGGGACCGAGGAGTCCAAGACCAACGACGTGACCGGCCGGACCAAGATCGGCCAGGTTGGCATCGCCATAGACATGGGCAGGCCGGGGGTCGGCCTGAAGCTGGTGGATGCCGAGAAGGTCGCCATGGCGGTGGCGGCGGCCGGGCTGGAGTTCGAGGAGTGCTCCCCGCTGACCGAGGTCATGGCCGACAAGAGGACGGGGAAGCTGAGGGCCGAGTACCTCGAGGTTCACCTGCTGTCGATCATCGTGGAGGGCAACTGCCGGGTGGAGGAGTTCTCCAGGATCATCGAGGCGCTTCAAGAGGTTGAGGGGAAGATAGACACGGTGTTCTCCCTGGGCGTGATCACCCGGGTCGATGCCGAGGGGAGCTCGCCGGTGATGGCGGAGATAGAGAGGCTGGGTCTGAAGAGGCCCATCAGGGGCAAGGTGAACGTGGGGCTGGGAAAGCCCCTCCGACACGACTAGTTGCGAGATGTAGGGCACGTGGCGCGAGCGAGCACGTCGCCACGCCTGTGCCCGCCGCCCGGGCGATGGCTTGAACGGCGTAGCCGCCCGGCGGGCGATGGTAGCCCGGCGGCAGGGCAGAGCGCCCCGCCCTACACATCGAATCGCAGTTCAGCACTCAGAACCCAAAGAGGTAGGACGATGACGCACTCTCTGCACCGATCTGGAACGCCCGAGTCCCTGCGAGGGGACTACGTTTGGTTCATGTACCAGGCCAAGGGTGTCAACGACAAGGACATCGCGCCCAAGGCGATGGAGTTCATCGCTGCGGCCGAGGCGGTGGGCTCCGAGAACTGGGGGGACGTGAAGTCCGGCTCGGTCCTCGAGATCCCGGTGGAGGAGATCAAGGCGAGGGTCACCGACAAGTCCCGGCTGCGGGGCGTCTTCACGACCCGCCGGCAGGTGGTGGACTTCCTGAAGATAATGAAGGAGAAGGACACCGGCCTCTCCATAGTGATCGCCGGTCTCTTGGACGAGGTGCTGCCGGCCTGCAAGGAGGCGGGCGTGACCCCCCACACCATCAACTACTCCCTGGGGGTGTGGGGGAAGAAGGAGCTGCTGCCCTCGGAGGAGGTGCTGGCGGTGACCACCATGTGCGGCCACCATCAAGTCTCCCCCCAGTTCGTGCAGAGGCAGGTGGAGTTGGTTCGGAAGGGCCGGAAGAGCCCGGAG
>JAJZRD010000111.1 GCA_021845945.1 Chloroflexota bacterium | reverse complement strand
CTTCGCCTCCCTGGCGGTGGCGGTGGTGGCCGTCCTCGCCCTCGGGATCTTCTCCGACCCCTTCGTCAGCTTCGCCCGCCTGGCGGTAGCGGGGCTGGTGCACTAGACAGAGGTAGGATCTGTGGCGCACTCCTTGCGCTCCGAGCGGCGTTCGCTTACAATGCTTACATCGTAAGCACTGCTGCTCCGCGGTGAAGGAGGCGTGAGGAATGAGCAAGGTGATCAGTCTCAGGCTGAAGGATCGTCCGATGGAATCCCTCCAGCGGGTTGCGCGGCGGATGGGACGCACTCCCACAGAGGCTGCGGCCACCCTGCTGGACGAGATACTGCGCCAGTCCGAATTCGCCTTCATAGAGTTCCGGGATTCGCCGGCGGGCCGTCAGGCATACCTTCAGGGGACACGGCTCAAAGTGTGGCAGATCGCGTCCATCGCGAGAGACTACGATGGGGATGTGGCCCAGACGGCGGCGCATCTCGCCCTCCCGGCGATGCAGGTCGCGGCGGCGTTGAACTATGCAAAGGCGTTCCCAGACGAGATAGAGGCGGCAATCAGGGACAATGAGTGTTCCGAGACGGACCTGGAACGGCTGATCCCGAATCTGACGGTGGTCGGCATAGATGCGACTCCTGCTTGATTCCCACGTTGCCAGGGCGCTCGCGGAGCAGTTGCGCGGCCACGGCATCGATGCGGTGGCCCTACCCGAGTGGAATGGCGGCAACTACCGAAACGCGGATGACGAGAAGCTGCTGTCACTGGCCCACGCCGACAGGCGCGTCCTGGTTACTTTCGACTGCCAGACGATCCCGCCTCTTCTCAAGGAGATTGCCGAGACGGGACAACACCACGGGGGAGTCGTCCTCGTATCTTCGCGCACCTTCCGCGCCAACGACGTCGGCGGCCTGCTGCACGCCCTGCTGTCGCTGTTCGGGCAGAGGGGCGACGCGGATTGGGAAGACGTGGCCGTGTACCTGCGGTCGTGATGGACGACCGGGAGCACCCGTCCGGTTGCCTCGCCGAGACCCACCCATCAGGTGATCTCCGGCTGAAGATGCGGGAAGAAGGCAGGAATCCGAACGGGCGGGTCAGGAGCGACCCGCCCTACTGGAAGCGATCGAGCCGGATCCTACTGGTAGCGCAGGTACTCGTCGTAGTAGGTCATGACCTCCACCACGGCGCCCTGGCCCGACTCAAGCGCCTGGGCGAAGGCCTTCCGGCACTCGTCCCGAGTGCGGGCGCGGAAGCCGAGGAGGCCGAAGCTCCGGGCCAGCCCCACGTAGTCGGGCTCCCCGAACTCCACCCCCACCGAGGGCATGTTCCGCTTCGCCTGCTTCACCTTGATGGAGCTGAGCGACGCATCGTTCATCACCACGATGGTGACGGGCAGCTTCAGCCGCGCCAGGGTCTCCACCTCGCCGGCGTACATCAGAAAGCCGCCGTCCCCTATCAACGCGGCCACCGGTTTGTCGGGTCGAGCTAGCTTCGCCGCGATGGCGCCGGGGATAGCGTAGCCCATGGAGGAGAGGCCGTTGGTGGTCAGGAAGGTATCGGGCTGGTAGGCGGGCCACTGGGCCATGGTCACCAGCTTGTGGGCACCCACGTCCACGGTCAGAATGCCGTCCCGGGGGAGGACCTCGCGCAGCGCCCCGATGGCCGCCTGGGGGGCCACCCGGCCGTTGGTCTCGACCACCTTGGGGGTCATCAGGGCCGCCACCTCCTGCCGGCACCGGTCGATTCGGGCCAGGGTCCAGCCCGTCCTCGGCTCCACCTCTCGCCGCAGGGTCGCCAGGATCGCGGACAGGTCGCCGTCAAGAGCGATCCTGGGTGCGTAGGAGGGATCCTCCGCATCGGAGGGAGCAACGCTGACCACCGGGGTGGATACCTTCCACGGCTTGAAGAACTCCACGCCATCCAGCCCGACGGCCAGGATCAGATCGGCTTCCTCTATCAGCTGATAGATGGGGGCATCGGTGTAGACGCCGAAGGTACCGGCGAAGAGGGGGTGGTCCTCGGGGAAGTGACCCTTGGACTGGGCCGTGACGGTGACGGGCACCCTCAGATGCTCCGCGGCGGCCAGCAGGCCGGCGGCGCTCCTGGAGTAGGCCACTCCGAGGCCGGCCATGATGACCGGGGCCCTGGCCGCCTTGAGAGCGTCGATCGGGGCGGTGAGATCCGGGAGAGGCTCGGTCTTCGGCGCGGGGGCGAAGCGACGCCCGATCTCCTCCACCGACATCTCCTCGGGCAGCTGGGGTAGATCCTTGTTGGCCTCGGAGGCCGGAAAGGCGAAGTAGACGGGTCCGGGTCTGCCTGAGCGGGCCAGCTCCACGGCCCGGGGCAGGGTCGTCTCGATGTCGGCGGCCAGCAGCCGCCCGCTGGCCTTGGCAACCGGCTGGAAGATGCTCACCAGGTCGAGCCACTGGTGGGTGAAGCGACCCACCTGGGAGGGCTCCAGGTCGCCGGAGACCGCGATCAGGGGCAATCGGTCCAGGTGGGCCATGGCTACGGCGCTGACCACGTTCACCGCCCCCGGACCTCGGGTGACGATGCAGAGCCCGGGCACGCCGGTGAGCAGCCCGGTGGTGCCGGCCATGTAGCCCGCCGGCGACTCGTGGTGGGTGAGGACGAAGGGGACGCCCACCTGGCGCAAACCCTCCATGAGGGGTATGGCCTCCCCACCCGGCAGGCCGAAGGCCCACTCCAGCCCCTGGGACCGAAGGTATCTCGCCATAAAGACCGATGCTTTCATTGCATCCCCCTTCTACTGAGTCCCCTCTCCCCTTGGGAGAGGGTCGGGGTGAGGGCTGATTCGACGCTTGCGACTGAGCCCTCACCCGCCCTCGCTTGGCTCGGTCGGCCTCTCCCAGGGGGAGAGGCAGCACCCGGTGTCGGGCAGCCTCTCCCAGGGGGAGATGCAGTTACGAGGGCCATCCGCCCCTACGCCGTTGTCCTGGTCATCCCTTGGTGCCGGCGGCGCTGCAGCGCCAGGTACTGGCGGGTGCCCCGGGCCGTGTCCCTCAAGACCGGCCAGATCAGCTTCAGGTAGACGTGGAGCAACAGCAAGATGTCGGTCAGTAGGGCCAACGCCACGTGGACCGCCGTGGCGCCGGCAACCGTCCCCTCCCCCACCACGCCGGGCCCCAGCCACTTGAGGGCACCGGTGGCGGTAAAGACCAGGATCGCACCGGGCACGTAGAGGTACCAGAGCCGCTGGCCGGGGTTGTAGGCTCCCCGGTGGAGAGCCCCTTCCCTTCCCCAGCTACCGACCCACCTCCAGAAGTTGCGGAACCAGGCCGCCTGCACGCCCGACCAGGAGAGAGCCCTTCGGGCGGCCATCAGGAAGTGATGGGTATCGAACAGCAAGAGGAAGAGAGGTGCGGCCACAAGCCCGACGGTGAAGATCCGGTGGAGCACCCCCAGGGCGAAGCGCAGATCAGCGGGCAGGTCGCCCCCCCAGTGGTTGATCAGGATCCCGCTGGCCATCAGCAGCAGGTAGGAGACCAACAGATCCCAGTGGGAGGCCCGCTCGATGCGGCGGAAGCCGCGGACGTAGTCCTTCAGCGGGCGGTTCACCTGGGGACATGCAGCCACACAGCGGTAGCAGCGGCGGCACTCCTCGGCAACCACGTTCTCCAGCAGCATGGAGGTGCGGACGAACATCACCCCCTCCGGCTTGCCGGCGACCACGGGACAGGCATCCACGCAGTTGCCGCAGGAGAGGCAGGCCCGGGTCCCCGAGAGATCGTCGGACGTCTTGAGGGTATGGTTCTGGGCCAGGCCGTTGGAGATGATCCGGAGCCTCGCCACCGGCGGGTGAACCCGGTCCAGGATCTGATCCAGGATGTCGGTGCGAGGCGGAAGATAGTCGGTCATCCACAATTCCCCTTATGTCGACGGGCGGGCGTCCCGATCCATCCTAACGGCCAGTCTCGATGCTGGCCACCCGACCGTCGGGCAGCAGGTCCACCACCACGGCGGGACCGTCCTCCCGCTGGAGGGCGACCCGCAGCCCGAAGTCCGACTCCTCCCCCGCTACATCCGAGGAGAGCTCGACGAAGTAGGCGGTGCCACAGCCGCAATCGCAGAGGTGCAGGACCCGGGTGCAGGCCGCCAGGGCCTGGTGGAGCCGCAGATCCTCGGGGTAGTGCGCCTTTGCCAGTTCGACGATCCAGGTGGGATCGTAACTCTCTCCAGTCATTGTCAGCTTCCTCATTGGCCAAGCGTGAGTCTTCCGCTACGCGGTAGGTTCATGGTGGCTATCGAAACAGTCGGGCAGTCGAGGAACCTTGTAGTAACGACTTTAGTCGTTCGTCCTGCTTCTTGCACGAGGCGACGAACGACTGATGTCGTTACTACAGCCTTCTACCCTGGGCTCTCAGCCCTCAGTCCTGCTATCCTACTGCGGCGGCGAAGCCGCCGGTGGGGGTCTCCATGTCACGGGCAACGTACAGCTTCTTCAGGGCCTCGGCGTCCAGTAGGGTGAGCTTCTCGACCTCCTTCACCCACTTCCCCTCGGCCAACTCCTTCACCCGCTCGTCCAGATGGCTCGGATGGGGGCTGGAGAAGCGACCGTAGGCCCTGCGGGCGTACATGGCCGCCTGGTACTGGGTGATCTCCGCGGGGCAGCGGGCGGTGCACAGCCCGCACATGACGCAGTCGAAGGAGAGCTCCGCCGCCGCCTCCAGGTCGCCCCGCAGCATCGCCGCCACGTACTCCATCACCTTCAGGTCCTGGGGACAGGACTTGTTGCAGCTATTGCAGCCGAGGCAGCTGGCCAGCTCCGGATACAGCCTCACCGCCTCCAGAGCGGGATCGGCGATCTCCTCCAGATCGTAGGCCGCCTTGCGGGCCGGGAAGTAGGGCAGCTGGGTGAGCTGCATGTTCGGAACCGCCAGGGCCTGGCAGGCCAGCGCCATGTGGAGGTGATGGTCGCCCTCCACACGGTAGGTGGTGGCGCAGGCGCCGCAGAAGCCCCCCCGACAGCCAACCCCTCGCACCAGCCGGTAGCCGGCGTGCTCCAGGGCCCGCATGATGGTGAGGCCCTCGGGCACATAATGGAGCTTGCCCATTATGTACACCGGGATCGTGTTCAACTGCGCATCCTGTTCCATGATTCATCTCCTTGGGCAACTGCAAGCTGACTGTTCGGAGGTGCCGCGGCAGCCCTCACCCGCCCTTTGGCTTCCCTCTCCCTCTGGGAGAGGGTCAGGGTGAGGGCCGTTTGGTTGGCAACATCTCAGCCCTCACCCGCCCTTCGGGCGGCCTCTCCCAGAGGGAGAGGCGGTCACGAAACCGTCTGGCCCTGCTGGGTTTCCGCATCGATGGTGGTGTAATCGGGCAGGAGGAGGGGAGAGAGTCTGCCGTTCAGTATCCCCTCCTCCTCCAGCTGATGGTGGTACTCCCGGACGTGATCCAGCGACAACCTGCCGGGCTTCGCCTCTCGGGCCTGGAGGGCCGCGGCCCGTCCCGCCCGACGGCCGAAGACGAAGATGTCCACCAGGGAGTTGCCCCCCAGCCGGTTGCGACCCTGGACCCCGCCCCCCACCTCGCCGGCCACGAAGAGGTTGGGCACCGTCGTGCGCCCCTCGGCGTCCATCATCTCCACCCCTCCGTTCTGGTAGTGCTGGGTGGGGTAGACCAGCAGCGGCTCCCGGGTCATGTCGATGCCGTAGCTGTTGAAGCGGCGCTCCAGACCGGCGAACAGCCGGTGGATCTTGCCGGCTCCACCCAGCATGTCGATCATGGGGGTATCCAGCCACACCCCCCCGTTGCCCGCCGGGGTCTCGATCCCTTTCCCTCGGTGGTCGACCTCCCGAAGGATACCCGAGGAGGTGGCGTCCCGAGTCTCCAGCTCGTTGATGAAGCGCCCGCCCTCCACGTTCACCAGGTGGGCGCCAGTCCCCCGCAGCGCCTCGGTGCACAGCCAGCCCAGCATCTGCTCCGGCCAGGCGGCGCCGCTGGGGTGGTACTGGATGGCATCCATGTAGAGCAGCCGCCCGCCCGCCCGATAGGAGATCACCAGCCCGTCGGCCGTGGCCCCGTAGTGGTTGGTGGTGGGGAAGCCCTGGATGTGCAGGCGACCGATGCCGCCGGTGGCCATCACCACCGTGCGGGCCCGCACCACCAGGTAGCGGCCGGTGTCGTAGCTGTATAGGATCGCCCCGGCGCAGCTCCCCCGCTCGTCCTCGATCAACTCCACGGCCGGAGAGAACTCCAGCACCGGGATCCCGCGGTTCCGGCACTCGTCCCTCACCACCCGCATCATCTCCAGGCCGCTGTAATCCTTCGCGGAGTGGATCCTCTTGCGGGACTGGCCGCCGGCCAGGGAGCAGATGAGGGTGCCGTCCTTCTCACGGTCGAACATCACCCCCAGCCGCAGCAGCCAGTCCAGCACCAGCGGGGCGTCCAGCACCAGCGCCTTCACCAGCTCCGGCTTGTTCATGTAGCGGCCGCCCCCGAGGGTGTCCAGGTAGTGAAGGTAGGGGTTGTCGTGGCGGTGGCCGGCCGCGGCGATCCCTCCCTCGGCCATGGTGGTGTTGGAGTCGCCGTGGCGCAGCTTGGTAGCCAGCAGCACCCGGGCGCCGTTCTCCTGGGCGATCAGGGCCGACGTGCTGCCCCCTCCCCCACCGCCGATGACCAGGACGTCCACGTCGTAGTCGATCCTCTCCAGGTCGATACGATCCGGGTCGATCCGGCTCCTGGCCTCCAGCTGGTCGGCGAACTCGTGAGGGGTGCGGTCTCCACGGTTGGGTCCCACCCGAAGCTCCCTCATCCCCTCCGGCCGAAAGTCGGGGTGGTGGGCCTGGAGGAGGGCGGTCTTCTCCTCAGGCGTCATCCGTGGGAAAGACTCCCTCATCCGTTGGGCGCGGGTGACCTCCAGCAACCTCAAGGACGGGCGCATCATCTCGGGATAGGGCATAACCCACCTCACCTATCGTAGGGGCGGTTCGCGAACCGCCCCTACAGGGTCATCTTGCTCTTAGGCAGGTAGACGTAGCCATCCATGATGCGACGGGCGGTTCGCTCCAGGGCCGCCCGCTTCAGGAACAACCCCTCCCCCCTGGGCTCCACCACGATCTCCAGGGCCAGCACGCCTGAGGAGTGGCCGATGCGGACGAAATCCGTTCCCTCACGGGGCTGGAAGAGCTCGTTGACCAGGGTGCCGGGGATCCTGGCGGCCGTGGCGGTCGCGATGCCACCCGTCACGGCGTAGGCTTTGTGAGCCTTCTGCATGGACATGATCCGGGCGGTCAGATCGATGGCCTCGGGATGCACCACCTCCCCCTTGGAGCTGCGATACTCCTGGGGAGGCGACACGAAGGCCACCTTAGGCACGGCCGGGCTGAGACGGGTGCCGTCGCGCCGGTCCTGCACCAGCCCGATCATCTCGGCGCCGATGCTGCGGATACTCTCCAGCTCCTGGAGCAGCCAGGGGTTGGCGTCGATCTCCCCGGCCAGCTCGGTGCCCCGCAGCCCCAGCTCCTCGGCCTTGACGAAGATGCCGGGGTTGGCGGCGTCCACCAGGGAGACGGTGTAGCGGCGGCCCTCCACCTCGATTGTGTCCTTGACCCGGCCGGTGGGCAGCAGCTTGCCCGTCACCGCGCCTCCAGAGTCCACGAAGTCCAGCATGATGCGGGCGCCCGTGCCGGGGACGCCATCGATGGCGCAGTCGCCCTCCACCAGGGCCTTGCCGTCCTTCACAGGCACCTCGGCCACGATGGTCTTGTGGGTGTTGGTGTTGTAGATCCGAACCTGCGTGATGGGCTCCACGGGCTTCACCAGCCCCTCGTCTATGGCGAAGGGGCCAACCCCGGAGGAGATGTTGCCGCAGTTGCCCTTGTAGTCCACCAGGCGGGCGGTGATGCTCACCTGGCCGAAGGTATAGTCCACGTCGGCGTCGGGCCGATCGGAGGGGGCGATGATGGCCACCTTGCTGGTGAGGCTGTCGGCGCCCCCGAGGCCATCGATCTGGCGGGGATCGGGGCTGCCGTAGATGGCCAGGATCACCTGGTCGCGCAGTTGGGGATCCCGTGGAAGGTCCTTCTCCAGCAGGTAGGCCCCCCTGCTGGTCCCTCCTCGGAGGAAGGCGCAGCGGATGCGTTCCTGGTCCATGTGCATAGCGATACCTCCCAGGGGCTTTTAGTCCTGCTGCACCGAACCCACCAAGAGCGGCGTAGCGGCCACCACCCTGTCATTCTGAGCGTAGCGGAGCGGAGCGAAGAATCTCCCCGCGCGTCCGTGGAGACCCTTCGCTGACGCTCAGGGTGACAACTAAAAGGCCCTGCGATACCTCCAGGGTTGCTTGACAGCAGAGGAGATTTCGCCGGACGGCTGGGCGGCACCGAAAACCGGCTGGATCCCTGGGTAACCATGAACCATCGGTATGGACTCGCCGCTCGAGGCTGCTGAAGAGAATACAACCGGGCGGAGGGCATTGACAAGAGCTTCCCACCTTTCTACACTTAGCCTAGTTTCAACCTGTGTACAGGTATACCGGCCCCAAGACAGCGCCGTCCTGAAGCGCGAACTTGCTGTTGGTTTCGCGAGTAATGGCTGCTCGCGAAGACGGTTACCCCGGCGTTTCAAGGCATCCCCATCGGTCGCAGTGCTTGGTGACACAGCCACATTGGTACCCTCTAGCGGCGCCCGCTAGCCGAGAGACCCCGTAGCCGGGGTCCACTCCTGCCAAAGATGGCTCACTGGACCCGTTGCCCTTACCGGGGGGATCCCCCCTTCCAGGGTCGGCAGGAGTTGAGGGCACCATCCCCCTTCGTCATCGCCCCAACTCGTGGCGACTTGCCCTACTCCTATGCGCTCGGGGGCGGATTCCGCAAGGATTCGCCGTTGGCGATAATCGATCGTCGAAGGAGGAGAAGGCATGTCATCGGATATCCGGCATGGCGAGCGGATGGTGGTGGCCTCGTGTCTCGTTGCCGCGGCAGTGGCAATGGCGGCCCTGATCGGCGGGTGCCAGAGGTTCGGCGGCGCCCCGGAACCGGCCGCCCCGGCGAAGCCCGCGGCCGGGCAAAGCGCCCCGGCCTCCGGCGGGGCGCAGCCAGCGGCCACGTCCTCCAGTGGGGCGCAGCAGGCCGCCCCGGCTCAGAAACTGGTGGTGAAGTTCTCCCACGTGGTGGCCGAGGATACCCCGAAGCACAAGGCAGCGCTGAAGTTCAAGGAGCTGGCCGAGAAGAAGTCCAACGGCAGCATCGAGGTCCAGGTGTTCCCCAACTCCCAGCTGTACAAGGACGCTGAGGAGTTCACGGCGCTCCAGAGCAACGCCGTCCAGTACCTGGCGCCGGGGACCGCCAAGTTCTCGGTGAGCGTGCCCGAGTGGCAGGTCTTCGACCTGCCCTACATCTTCCCCACCACCGAGGCAGTCATCAAGGTGGCGGACGGGCCCATCGGCGCGGAGCTGTACAAGAAACTGAGCTCCCAGAAGATGCTGGGCGTGGCGCTGTGGGACAACGGCTTCCGGTACTTCACCGATAACAAGCGCCCGATGAAGCAGCCCGCGGACTTCAACGGCCTGAAGTTCCGGGCCGACGGCAAGCCGGCCGAGACCCTGGTCAAGGCCCTGGGTGGGACGGCGCAGGTGATGGCCTTCGCCGAGGTGTTCAGCGCCCTCCAGCAGGGGGTCGTGGACGGGCAGCTCAACACCTTCTCCAACATCTACAGCATGAAGTTCCACGAGGTCCAGAAGTACATGACCCTGAGCGGCTCCATGTCCTACCTGGGCTACGTGGTGGTGACCAACGCCGAGTGGTACTCCAAGCTGCCGGACGGCCAGCGGAAGATCCTGGACGACGCCATGAAGGAGGCGACGGCCTACGAGCGAGACATCGCTCAGAAGGAGAACGAGGACGGCCTCAAGAAGATCAAGGACTCGGGCAAGCTGGAGATCTACCAGTTGAGCGACTCCGAGGTGGCGGCCTGGAAGAAGGCGGCGGAGGTGGTCTACCCCGACTACGAGAAGCAGATCGGCAAGGATCTGATCGACAAGGTGCGGAACGCCAAGTAGAGTCTGTCACAGAGCCGGCCGGCGGGGCACAAGGCCCCGCCCCACCGGGGCGATTTCGGTAGGGCGGGGGTTTATCCCCCGCCGCCGGCCGCACATCCGGCGCCGGGCGGCGGGGCACAAGGCCCCGCCCTACTCGATGTGACATCATTAGGGGGATCCCGTGCTATCCAGAATCAACAGGGCATTGAACTGGTTCGAGGAGGCGACGACGGCCTTTCTGTTCGCCCTGGCCGTGGTGCTGGCCTTCGCCGAGGTGGTGCTGCGCTACCTCTTCAACGGCTCCCTGGGCTCCATGGAGCTGGTCATCTTCTCCCTGATCTGGGCCTCCCTGATCGGGGCCAGCTCCGGCATCCGCCACGGGGTCCACATCCACGTGGAGATCCTGGTGGACCGCCTGCCGAAGGGGTTGGCCAGGAGGGTTACCCTGGTCAGCCTGATCGTCTGCACCGCCTTCAGCGCCTTCCTGTGCGTCTTCGGCGTCCAGTTTGTCTACTTTGTCTTGCAGACAGGACAGACAACCCCCGAGATGCGGCTGCCCGCATGGCCCTTCTACAGTGTGATACCACTGTCGACGGGCCTGATGACCGTGCGGTTCTGCCAGGAGTTCTACTTCCTCCTCTATCGGAAGAGGGAGCACCTCCCGGTGGAGGTGTACGGCGAGGATATCGATGGGGGGGTGATGGCGTAGATGGCTCTCACCGTATTCGTTCTGCTGGCCCTGCTGTTGGCCGTGGGGGTCCCCATCGCCATCTCCCTCGGCGTCGCGAGCAGCATCATCCTCTTCATCTTCACCGACATCCCGATGATGACCATCTCCCAGAAGCTCTTCACCTCCCTGGAGTCCTTCCCCCTGATGGCGGTGCCCTTCTTCGTCCTGGCGGGCAACATCTTCAACACAGGAGGAGTCGCCCAGCGGCTGATCAACCTGACCAACGTCTGGGTAAGGCACGTCCATGGGGGGCTGGCCATCGCGGGCGTGCTGGGCTGCGCCATGTTCGCGGCCATCTCCGGCTCCAGCCCGGCCACGGTTATCGCCATCGGCGGCATCCTGATCCCGGCCATGGTCAAGGCCGGCTACGACAAGGAGTACGCCGTGGGGATCATGGCCAACGCCGGCACCCTGGGCATCCTGATCCCCCCCAGCATCCCGATGATCGTCTACGGTTTCGTCACCAACCAGTCGGTGGGGAAGCTGTTCATGGCGGGCATCGTGCCCGGCCTTATGCTGACGGCGATGCTGGTGGTGACCAGCTACGTCATCGCCCGGCGCCGTGGCTACGAACGGCAGGCGCCCGCCACCTGCGGCGAGCGGGCCAAGGCGACGGTGGAGGCGCTGCCCAGCCTGACTCTCCCCATCATCATCATCGGCGGGATCTACGGCGGCATCTTCACCCCCACCGAGGCCGCGGTGGTGGCCTGCGTGGCGGGGCTGGTGATCGGCCTCTTCGTGCACCACGAGATGACCTGGCGAAACCTGCCCAAGATCCTGGCCGACTCGGCCAAGTCCACCTCCATGCTGATGCTGATCATCTCCATGGCGATGCTGTTCGGCTACATCCTGACGACCGAGATGGTCCCCCAGAGGCTGAGCGAAGCGGTTCTGAGCACCATCGGCGCACCGTGGATGGTGCTGGTGGTCATCAATGCCATCCTGCTGGTGGCCGGCTGCTTCCTGGAGCCCACCTCGATCATCCTGATCCTGGGCCCGCTCTTCTACGCCGTGACCGTGCCCCTGGGGATAAACCCCATCCACCTGGGGATCATCGTCACCATGAACATGGAGGTG
>JAJZRD010000110.1 GCA_021845945.1 Chloroflexota bacterium | reverse complement strand
GCCCGATCCCGCTCCAACACGGCCGGACGGTGTGAGTCGGTATGTCTGCGTTTGCTCATACATAAGGATTGCTCATCCGCCCGCCTATTGACAACTCTGTGCAGACCTTAACTTGTAAGGAATGGTCTCAGACCCGCCCCTACCCGCCAGCGCCAAGTCGCTTATCCCAGCGCCCCGAACTTTCGCCGCCTTCGTCCATATTCGAGGATCGCTTCGTGGAACTGCTCCTTGCCGAAGTCGGGCCAGAAAACCGGGGTCGACCAGTACTCGGCGTAGGCCGCCTGCCAGATCAAGAAGTTGCTGAGCCTCATCTCTCCCGCGGTACGGATGACGAGGTCTGGGTCCGGCGCACCGGCCGTATACAGCCGGGAAGCGAAAAGCTCCTCGGTGATCTCATCCGGAGGGATCCCGTCCCGAACGATCTGTCGGGCGGCCTCAACGATCTCCGCCCTGCCTCCGTAGTTGAAGGCAACGTTCACCACGATGCGGTCGTTTTCCCGGGTCAGATCCACCGCGTAGCGGATGCGATCCAGAAGCTGCCGATCCAAGCCCTCCCCGCTGCCGATGTGCCGCAGCTGAACCCCGTTCTTCCGGAGGTTCTCAGCCTCCCGGTCGATCACGTTCAGCAGGAGGGACATCAGTCCCCGCACCTCCTCCATCGGCCTCTTCCAGTTCTCCGTGGAGAAGGCATACAGGGTCAGCATCTTCACCTGGTGGTCGTGGGCGGCCTCGATAATCCTCTTGATGTTGTCGGTGCCAGCCTTGTGGCCGGCCAGTCGGGGCAAGCCCCGCTGCCGCGCCCATCGCCCGTTGCCATCCATGATGATGGCCACGTGGGTAGGCACTTTCCCGACAGGGCTCTTTTCCTTTGCCCCCGATCCCATTGGGGCAGTGATCATTGGCCGTCCTCTCTAGAACTCCATGATCTCCTGCTCCTTGTGCTGGCCCACCTCATCGGCTTTGGCGATGTAGCTGTCGGTCAGCTTCTGGAGCCTCTCCTGGCCGCGCTTCATTTCGTCCTCGGAGATCTGCTTGTTCTTCTCCGCCTTCTTCATCTCATCCAGGGCGTCCCGCCGGAGGTTGCGAAGCGCGACCCTGCCCTCTTCGGTTCTCTTCTTCACTATCTTGGTCATCTCGCGCCGCCGCTCCTCGGTAAGCTGCGGGATGCCGAGCCGGATGACCTTGCCGTCGTTGGTGGGAGTGAGCCCTAGATCCGACTTCAGGATGGCTTTCTCGATCGCCCCCATGGTGCTCTTGTCGAAGGGTGCGATCACCAGCAGTCGCGGCTCCGGAGCGCTGATGTTGGCCAGCGCGTTGATCTGAGTGGGCACGCCGTAGTAGTCGACGGTAACCCTGTCCAGCAGGCTCGGCGACGCCCTGCCCGTCCTCACCGTCGCAAGCTCGTGCTTCAGATTGTCGATAGCCTTCTGCATCCTGGCTTCGTGGCTGGTCAGAACCTCGTTTACTCTCTCAGTCATCGTAGGTAGCCTCTCCCGATCCGAACTGGAACTACCCGCGCCGACTCCCCTTGCCGTCGGGCGAATCGTCGGGCGATATCGAGGTGCCCACTGTCTCGCCCGACAAGATCCGCTCCATCGCCTCGGGGTTACGAAGATCGAACACGATGATGGGCAGCTCGTTCTCCATGCACAGCGATAGAGCCGTGGTATCCATCACCCGCAGCCCGAGCTCGATGGCCTGCATGTAGGTGAGCCGATCGAACTTGGTGGCCTGAGGGTTCTTCAGCGGGTCGTCGGTGTACACCCCATCCACCCGGTTCTTCGCCATCAGCAGCACCTCGGCGCCGATCTCGATGGCCCGCAGGGCCGCCGCGGTGTCCGTGGTGAAGTAGGGGTTGCCGGTACCTGCCGCAAAAATGACCACCCGCCCCTTCTCCAGGTGGCGGATGGCGCGGCGCCGGATGTAGGGCTCGGCGATCTCCGACATGGTGATCGCCGATTGAACCCTGGTCCATATCTCCAGCGATTCCAGCGCGTCCTGCAGCGCCAGGCCGTTGATGCAGGTGGCCAGCATCCCCATGTAGTCGGCGGTCGCTCGATCCATGCCTCGATGGGCCGCAGAAACGCCGCGCCAGATGTTGCCCCCACCGATCACGATGGCGACCTCGACGCCCAGGTTGCGCAACCCAGCGATCTGGCCGGCGATGTAGGTGACCATCCCCGGGTCGATCCCGTACTGCTGGTCACCCATCAGGGCCTCGCCGCTCAGCTTCAGCATTATGCGCTTGAAGCGCGGAACCGCCACCTTAGGCTCCCAACTCGAACCTGGCGAATCTCCGGATGACGATGTTCTCGCCCAGCTTGGCGATGGAGTTCTTGACCAGATCCTCGATGCTGACGGAGGGATCCTTGATGAAGGGTTGCTTCAGCAGGATCTCCTCGTCCGGAATCTGCTCGTCCCGGGTCCCCTCGTTGCCCACGATCTTGGGATTGGTGGCTGCCACCTGCATGGCGACGTCGTGGGCGAGCCGCTTGAAGTCGTCGGTCCGCGCCACGAAATCGGTCTCGCAGTTGACCTCCACCATTGCGCCGATCCGGCCGCCTGCATGGATGTAGGCCTCGACCAGTCCCTGGCCGGCCACTCTCTCGGCCTTCTTCGCGGCTCGGGCGAGCCCCTGCTCTCTCAGGATCTCCGCCGCCTTCGCCATGTTGCCACCGGTCGACTCCAGGGCCCGCTTCGCATCCATAATCCCAGCCCCGGTCTGGTCCCGGAGCGCCTTAACCATCGCTGTGGTAATCTCCGCCAACTGCTCCCCTCCCGTGTTACCCTTTCCTGCCTGTGCGTCCCCAGTCGCCGGTGGATCCTACTTCTCTTCCTCGCCGTCTTCCGAGATGCCCTCGGAAGCCGCCTCGGGACCCTCTACGGCCTCGGGCTGCGCCTCTTCCTCGGCTACCGGTGCGGCAGTCTCAGTCTGCTCGGCCGCCACGAGCTCCATCTCGGGCATCTCGACGTGCGGCTTCTCTTCCTCTTCCTCGCCCTCGGCGGCAGCCATCTCGGCCTCGGCCTCCGCCTTGGACAGCTCAGCCTCGCGTCGCTGGACCCCCTCGAGAACCGCATCGGCAATCTTGCCGGTCAGCAACCGAATGGCGCGAATGGCATCGTCATTGGCGGGGATCGGGTAATCAATAACGTCCGGGTTGCAGTTGGTGTCGACCATCGCCAGCAGGGGCAGTTCCAGACGGCGCGACTCGGAGACGGCGATCCCCTCTCGGTTGGGGTCCACCACAAAGACCGCGTCCGGAAGCTTGGAGAGCTTCTTCATGCCGCCCAGCAGCCGGTTCAGCCGGGTGATCTCCTCCTCCAGTTCGCTGGCCTCCTTCTTGGGACGCCGCTCGAACTCGCCGCGGTCCCGCGCCCCTTCCAGATCTGCCAGCCTCCGAATCCGGCTTTGGATCGTCTGGAAGTTGGTCAGCATGCCGCCCATCCAGCGCTGATTCACGTAGGGCATGCCGCAACGGGCGGATTCTTGCTCGATGGTCTCCTGGGCCTGCTTCTTGGTCCCGACGAACAGGAGCACCCCGCCGTTGGCCGAGAGGTCGCGAACAAAGTTCATCGCATCGCTCAGCCGGCCAACCGTCTGCTGCAGGTCGATGATGTGGATGCCGTTGCGCTCCGTGAAGATGAACTGCTTCATCTTCGGATCCCAGCGTCGGGTCTGGTGTCCGAAATGCACGCCTGCTTCGAGGAGCGTCTTCATAGATACTGGGGCTGCCATAACTTGACCGGTTCCCTCCGTTCTTTCTTCCGCTGCCATCACTCCGGCGAAGAGTCCACGGGCACTCCCCGCGACACGGCTCCGCCGGTCCGGCAGCGTGACAAATAATGTGGGCGCGCTCGCCCAAAAGGCATTCTAGCACGCCCGCCGTTCTAGCAGCAACCCGAACTGAGCGACACGGAGACGGGGACAAACTGGAGACGCGAAGAGGCGTTACCCAGAACCCCTCGCTCTCCGCGTCCACGTGTCGACTACAGGATATATCGGCTCAGATCCTCGTCGGCCACCAATTTGGTTATCCGATCGCGGACGTAGCCAGCGTCGACGACCACCGTCTGGCCCTTCATCTCCGAGGCCCGGAAGGAGATCTCCTCCAGCACGTACTCCATTATCGTCTGCAACCGCCTCGCCCCGATTTCCTCCCGCTGGCGGTTCATGCGGCTCGCCATCTCCGCTATCTCGGCTACCCCGTCCTCGGTGAACTGCAGCTTCACCCCCTCTGTATCCAGCAAGGCGGTGTACTGCTTCACCAGCGCGTTCTTCGGGTGAGTCAGGATCCGAACCAGTTCGTCGACCCCGAGACTCTGAAGCTCCACCCTCAGGGGAAAACGCCCCTGGAGCTCCGGGATCAGGTCTGACGGCTTCGCCTTGGTAAAGCTCCCTGCGGCGATGAACAGCACGTGGTCGCTCTTCACGGGACCGTATCGGGTCATCACCGTGCAGCCCTCGATGATGGGCAGCAGGTCTCGCTGGACCCCCTCGCCCGAGATGTCGGAGCCGATCTCGATCCCCGAGCCCGCGATCTTGTCGATCTCGTCGATGAAGACTATGCCGTTCTGCTCGGCCTGCTGGACCGACTGCTCCACAACGGAGTCGTAGTCCACCAGCTTGTTGGCCTCTTCCCTGGCTAGGATCCGCCGGGCGTCTCGCACAGAAACCCTCTTGGACTTCTTGCGGGAGTTGGAGTAGCTCTCGATGAACTCCCTCAGCCCCTCGTTGATCTCCTCCTGACTCATCCCGGTGGAGAACTCCCAGACCGACTCGTAGTTGTCGTTGTCGGCCGAGGTCTCGATCTCGATGATGGTGTCTTCCAGCCGTTGGCTTCGCAGCAGCTTCTCGACACGGGTGCGCTGTGGCCGTATCACACTCTGCTCGGAGCCGCAAGCTTCGGCCTGGGGCCCCTCCTCTTTCGCCGGCTCCTGGTTGGAGATCTGCTGCTTCCCTCCGGACAGCGCCGAGCTCACCTGGTTCCTGCGCAGCCCCCTCTTCTTCAAACCTGAGGGCGCCTGCTGGCACAGGTACTCGACGATCCGCTCGTTGGCCAGCTTCTCGGCCTGAGACTGCACCTCCTTCAGCTTCTCCTCCGACAGTCTGTTGACCGAGGCCTCCACCAACTCCTGCAATATGCTCTCGACGTCCTTGCCTACGTACCCCACCTCGGTGAAGCGCGTCGCCTCGACCTTGACGAAAGGGGCTCCCGAGAGCCCCGCCACCCGCCGGGCTATCTCGGTCTTGCCGACGCCGGTGGCACCGATCATGAGGATGTTCTTTGGCGCGACGTCCTCCCTCACATCAGCCGGAAGCAAACGCCGCCGATAGCGGTTCCGCAAAGCAACTGCCATCGCCTTCTTGGCAGCACCCTGGCCCACGATGTACCTGTCGAGCTCATCAACTATTTGCAAAGGGGTTAGCTCTTCCATTTCCCCAGCCTCACCAGGAGAAGGGTGTGTCGGTCGCGCCCGATTGTTCTCGCTCATGGTTCAAGCACGTCCACAGCGATCGAAGTGTTGGTGAAGATGCAGAGGTTAGCGGCGATCTCCAGGGCGGCTCTGGCGATCTCGGGAGCCGTGAGCTGGCTGTGCTCCAGCAGGGCCACCGCCGCCGCCTGTGCGTAACTGCCCCCCGAGCCGATGGCCGCGATCCCACCGTCCGGCTCGATGACCTCACCCTCACCTGAAAGGAACAACATGTCCTGAGCATCGGCCACGATGAGGGAGGCCTCGAGCCTCCTGAGGAACTTGTCGGTCCGCCACTCCTTGGCCAGCTCCACCGCCGCCTTGCGGAGATTCCCGCCATGTTGCTCCAGTTGGGATTCAAACCGCTCGAACAGCGTTATGGCGTCGGCGGCGGCGCCGGCGAAGCCGCCGAGGACCTTCCCCTTATAGAGTCGCCTGAGCTTTCGGGCGGTGTGCTTCATCACCACGTCACCCACCGTGATCTGCCCGTCGGCGGCCATGGCCACTATGCCATCTCGCCTGACCGCCAGAACGGTGGTGCCGTGAATCCTACCGTCCATCAATATTGTCACCTTCCAGCCAAGAGCTGAATTCCTTACTCAAAGCGGAATTATAGCACACGGCCCCGGCTTTCCCGGCGCCTTCCCCCCCGCGGGAGAGGGTAGAGGCGGGGGTGATTGTCCGTCTACCTGCCGTACTCCAGCACGTTGGCGTTGTGCTCCTCGAGGGTGGAGGCAAAGGCGTGAGAGCCGTTCGGCTTCGCGACGAAGTAGTAGGAATCGGTCTCCGCGGGCTCCACCGCGGCGTTCAGCGAAGCCAGCCCGGGGTTGCAGATGGGGCCCGCTGGGAGGCCGGGAAACCTGTAGCTGTTGTAGGGGGAGTCGATCTCCAGATCCTGCTGAGTCAGCTTTCGCTTCCACCAACCGAACTGGAGGTGGGCCTGGGGATCCGCAGTTGCCACCGCGTACTGCACCGTGGGATCCGACTGGAGCGGCATCCCTGCCTTCAAACGGTTGTAGAATACTCCCGCCATGACGGGGCGCTCCGAGGGTATTACCGCCTCGCGCTCGATGACCGAGGCCAGGATCACCACCTGATGTATCGACATGCCGAGGCCGGCCGCCTTCTGCATCATCTCCGGCGTGAAACTCTTCTCGAACTGGGCCACCATCCGCTCGGCCATGCTCTCAGTCGTGGTCTTGCTGTCCACGGCGTAGGACTCCGGAAACAGATAGCCCTCCAGTCCGGCGCCCGCCGGCCTGCCGGCCAACGCGGCGCTGTTGGAGTTTCCCTTCCGAACCGTTGCCATGAACTGGTCCGTGCCGCCGATCCCCCTGGCCGCCAACCGCTCCGCGACCTCCTCTGCCCGCCAACCCTCCGGAATGGTGACCATGGGGTTCGCCTTGATCTTGCCCTTGGCCAGGGTGAATAGGATTTCGCTGGGCCTCATGCTGGCAGACAGCTCGTAGTCGCCGGCTGCCAGCTCGGCGGCCACCCCCTCCAGGTCCGCCATCCACCGGAAGGTCCGGGCGTCCTCGATCAAACCCTCGGCCTTCAGCCGGTCGGCTATGTGCGCAGCCGTCTCTCCCTGCTGCACGGTGAAGGTTCGCGTCGTGTTGTCCGAGGGATTGGCGGGCCGGTCCGCGAAACGGTTCACCGCGTCCAGGGCAAGCCCCTTGGGGTCTTGGACGGCATTCCAGCCACCAACCGCGAGAAAGGCGAAGACCGCCACTGCCACCACCACCACTACCAGCCCCACGATCCCTCGAACGCTAGCCATATAGCCCTTTCAAGTCTTCGTCTTTCTGTAGGACGCGGGCTTGTCCCCCGCCGCCAATGAGAGCTGCCGGCCACTACGTCGAGGCGGAGCCTGCGCTGTCCAGGTAGCTCTGGAGAATGACGGCCGCCGCGACGTCGTCCACCGCCTCTCGGCGGCCCCGGGCCCTCGACCGCTCCCTCGATCTCACGATCCGCTCGGCATCGACGGTGGAGTGTCTCTCGTCCCAGTACACCACGGGAACCTCAACGGCATCAGCCAGATGCTGGCCAAAGCGCATCACTCGCTGGGCCTGGGGTCCCACCTCCCCCCGAAGGGTCCTAGGCAATCCGATCACTACCCGCTCCACGGAGTGCTGCGCGATGAGGTCGGAGATAGCCTCCAGCTCCTTCCTCTCGGCCACTCGGTAGATGATCGTCAGGGGAGACGCGATGAGGCCGGTCGGATCGCTCAGGGCAACCCCTATTCGCCGGTCTCCTACGTCCAGGGCCAGGACTCTCACTGGACAGTCATCACTTCTATCCTGTAGGCCCTCGGCGCCCACTGGGGCCAGATCTCCACTCCCTGCAGCTTGAAGCCGCCCCCCAGGTTGCCCAGCTTCAGCCGCGCGTCGGAGAGAGAGGCTCCCCGCAGGACGTCGGTCAACTTGTCCGACTCCACTACCGGCTCCGCTCGTCCCGACACCTTGACCGTCAGAGTCGCCGAACGGGCTCCGGCCTCCTTCACCTCGGGCGGGGCCACAGTCAGGTTGCCCGGCAACGCACGGTAGCCCTTGGGGGTCGACTTCCTCCAGTCGCTCTCGACTACGCCGTTCAAGTCCTGGTTGGCAAAGGCCATGCCGCTCGCCACCACGTAGACGGTGCCCTTGAGCTGGTCGCCCTCCTCGTCCTGCGCCCTGTCGTACTCCTCACCGTCGATCTGAACCTGCATGGAGTGGGGGATCAGCGATTCCGACTGACGCACCCGCACCGTCAACTCCGCGAGCGACTGACTCTGTGCCTTCTGGAACAGGGTCTCCTTCAGCTTGGCGCGGTCCTCGGCCGAGGCGGTCCGAGCCTTGGCCTCGGTCCCGCCGCTCAGCGGCTGCTCGTTCACCACAGTCAGCCCTCTGAAGGCATCCCCGTCGATCCTGCTGATGGCCAGCGGCGGCACGTTTCCCTTCTCGCCGGGATCCACGGCCACCACCGGCACCTTTACTGCCACGCCCCCTGCCCCCGGCACAGGGCCGCTGGGGGTTGATGCCGGCCCGGACCGCAGAAAAGGTCCCACCGTAACCGCCGCCGCGGTGGTGAACTTCACACCCGAGGCGGAAGACAGGGCAGTGCCGGAGGGGATGGTCACCGGGACGGCGGAGCTGTTCAAGACGGTGACCTCTCCCTTAGCCCGCTCTTTCCCCACCTGCTTGTCCCCGGTCGTGGGGATGAAGTCGCTGACGGTGAACCGATGCTCGATGGTCCGGCCGGGAATGGTCATCGAGGAGCTGTCCGCCTTGGCCGTAGTCACGTCCACCTTGACGGCCACGTCGCGGCTGACCATCTCGACCGGCGCCCGCAGCGTCACCCGCATCACCGGTAGGAAGAAGTAGCCGACGACCCCGAGCACCGCCACCACGACGGCCAGCACCGGCCATACCTGCATCAACGAGGAGGGATGAAGGCTGGACAGCAGCACGTCGGCCCACTCTTCCGGCAAGGAGAGCGGCGACCGCCGGCGCGCACGCCGCAGAGAGCTCAGGGAGGGAAAGGACCGGAGGCCTTGCTCCCGAGCCAGTTGCCGCCACGCCGGGTTGCCGGAGACCACCGCCAAAGGGGCGGCATACCGCTCCGAGACCCGGGCGAGCAGACGGTAGGTGAGGTCGCTGTCCGCTATGCGGCAATCCGGGGAGAAGACCACCACTGGCAGCCCGCCGGCAGAGCTTTCCAGCTTGGCCAGGGCGCTCCGGACGGAATCGGAGCCATCGAGGGTCACCACTTCATCGCCCCAACGCGGCATCGAACCTTCCTTTTCCTCTCCCTCTGGGAGAGGCGTGGACCCGCCACAGGGCAGCTCCACGGGGTGATGGTGGGAAACCTATCCCCGCAGGGCCTCCTCGACCAAGCGGCGCACGCTCTCCAGGGCGCCCCGCATTTGCCGCGGGTCCTTCCCCCCGGCCTGGGCCATCTCCGGCCGGCCGCCGCCTCCACCGCCGGTCTGAGCGGCCACCTGCCGTACCAACTTCACGGCGTCGAGCTTCCCGGAGATCAGATCCTTGCTGACGCTGGCGACGAAGTTGGGCCTCTCGTTGAAGACGGCGCCCAGGACGATGATCCCCGGATCCATCTTCGGCCGCAGCCAATCCACCATCTCCCTCATGGCGTCCATGCTCTCCACCTCCACCGTGGAGGAGAGAACCTTGGCTCCGTCCACCGGCACTGCCTTCGCCAAGAGGACTTCAGCCTCCATTCGGGCCAGTCGCGACCGAAGCCGGGACACCTCCTTGCGGCCAGAGGCCAGCTCCTCCATCGTGGCCCGAGTTCGCTCCAGGGCGAGGTCCGGAACCGTGCCCAGCTCCGCGGCCACCCCCTCCAGCTCGTCCATCCGGGAGCGAATGGCTCTCAGCGCCGGACGCCCGGCCACTATCTCGATGCGGCGCACCCCCGCCCCCACGCCGCTTTCGCTGAGGATGTGGGCCACCCCGATGACGCCGGTATTGGACACGTGGGTTCCACCGCACAGCTCCAGGCTGTAGTCCGCGATGCCCACGGTCCGAACCACGTTGCCGTACTTCTCGGTGAATAGCGCCATTGCCCCCGCGGCCCTGGCTTCCTCCAGGGTCCTGGTCGTCACCAGCACCGGCATGTTGGCCAGGATCCGAGAGTTGACCTCGTCCTCCACCGCCCGCAGATCCTCGACGCTCAGAGCGGCGTCGTGAGTGAAGTCGAAGCGAGCCACCTCCGGCGACACCAGCGACCCGGCCTGGGTCACGTGGGTGCCCAATCGATCTCGCAGCGCCTTGTGCAGCAGGTGGGTCAGGGTGTGATGGCGCGCCGTGTCGATCCGACGCTCCAGGTCGACGTTCGCCGTGGCGGTCGAAGACACCTCCAGGAAGCCCTCCACCACGGTCCCGACGTGCAGGAAGCGGCCGGCATCGTCCCGCTGGGTGTCTCGCACCTCGAACCGGCCGTCCGCCGTCGTGATAGCGCCCGCATCACCCACCTGGCCGCCGGATTCCGCGTAGAAGGGGGTGCGGTCCAGGATCACGATGGCGTCGGTCCCCTGGTCCACACGGGGCTGCCACTGCCCGGCCTCCAGCATGGCGACGATCTGCCCCTCGCACTCCGTCATCTCGTAGCCCAGGAACCGGGTCTCCTCCACCTCCTGGACCGCGGCTCCGGCGTCCCGGACCTCCAGCACCCGGCCGAACTTGGCGGCAGCCCGACTGATCTCCCGCTGCCGCTGCATGGCAGCCTTGAACCCCTCCTGGTCTACGTCGAGGCCGGACTCCTTCGCGATCTCGGCGCTCAGCTCCCGAGGGAAGCCGTAGGTGTCGTAGAGCCGGAACATCAGATCGCCCGGCAGCGCGGCGAGGCCCTGCTCCTTGGTCTCCGATACCCAGCGATCCAGCAGCACCAGCCCGGTCTGCAGGGTTCGGCTGAACCTCTCCTCCTCCTGGACCACCACCCTCCGCACGAACTGGTGCCGCTCCGCCAGATCGGGGTAGGCCTTGGACATGTGATCCACCACCACGTCCACGATCCCGGAGAGGAAGGGGCCCTCCACCCCCAGTAGCCGCCCGTGGCGCACGGCTCGCCGGATCACCCTCCGCAGGACGTAGCCGCGGCCCTCGTTGGAGGGCAGCACGCCGTCGGCTGTCAGGAAGGTCATGGCCCGCCCGTGATCGGCGATCACCCTCAGGGAGAAGTCGGTCTTGTCGTCCCGACCGTACTGGCGCCGGGACAAATGCTCCGCCGCCTCGACGATAGGTCTGAACAGGTCCGTCTCGTAGACCGTCTTGCAGCCCTGCTTGATGGCCGCCATCCGCTCCAACCCGAGCCCGGTATCGATGTTCTTGCGCGGCAGCGGCGTCCGGGTGCCCTCCACGTCCTGGAAGTACTGCATGAACACCAGGTTCCAGTACTCCAGGTAGCGGTTGCAGTCGCAACCGGGCGCGCACTCCGGCCGGCCGCAGCCCATCTCCGGCCCCATGTCGATGAACAACTCGGAGTCCGGACCGCAGGGACCGCTATCGCCGGGCGGGCCCCAGAAGTTGTCCTCCAGGTAGGAGATCCTCTCCGCGGGCGCCCCGACCTCCATCCAGTAGCCCTTGGCCTCGTCGTCGGTCGGGTGCACCGTGATCCAGATCTTCTCTTTGGGAAGCTTCAGCCACTCCAGTGAGAACTCCCAGGCGAAGGCTATCGCCTCCTTCTTGAAGTAATCCCCGATGGAGAAGTTTCCCAACATCTCGAAGAAGGTGAGGTTCCGAGGATTCCCCACTCTGTCGATGTCCGTGGTCCGGAAGCACTTCTGGCAGGAGGTGAGGCGGGGGTGAGGAGGCGCCTGTCTGCCCACCATGAAGGGGATCATCTGCTGCATGCCGGCGGTGGTGAGCAGCACGGTGGGAT
>JAJZRD010000109.1 GCA_021845945.1 Chloroflexota bacterium | reverse complement strand
GACGCAGCTGGAGCTTCGACCTGAGGGCAGGGATCGAGACCGCCGAATGGGCTTACGACCGGCCCGACGTCCGCGGCCGGGTGAAGCATCAGAAGGCCAGGGTCTCCATGACCTGGAACCTCCCGTCGCCGGTCCACACCTACGTGGCGGACTTCACCTTCCCCCAGCCGATCGCGATCCAGCAGGTGACCCTCCAGCGGGTGGAGCCCGACATCTTCATCGTGGTCCCAGAGCTGGCCGTGGTGCCGGCGCAGCCCCTCCAGCGGTACCAGCTAGTCGAGGAATCCCAGGGGACCAAGCTGTTCCGCAACAACCTGGCGCTGCCGAGGGCTCTCCTCGTGCCCAGGGCTGTAGCGGTTCAAGACCCCGCCGAGGCTCTGGAACAGCTCCAGAGCGAGGAATTCGACCCTCGGCGGAAGGTAATCCTTGAGGGTCCAGGCCTTCCCAGGGATATGGGCTCGGGTCGCGACGCAGGAGACGTGGTAGAGCTGTCGCGCAGCAACAACAACCTCCGACTGCAGGTGAGGGCCGCTTCGTATGGATTCCTACTGTTGAATGAGCTATCATACCCCGGCTGGAACGCCTACCTGGATGGTCAGCGAACCCGGGTATGGCGGGCCAATTACTTGTTCAGGGTCATCGAAGTCCCTCCTGGAGAGCACGAGGTTGAGTTCCGCTTCGAACCCGACTCTTTGAAGCTGGGTCTTGCCCTCTCCCTACCAACCCTGGCGCTCCTCATGGCGACCGCCGTGTACCGTTTCAAGATCCGGCAGCATCGGAAGGAGAAGCCCCACGATGATAGACAAGGAGCTGCTTGAGATCCTGGCCTGCCCGGCCTGCAAGGCTCCCGTGACGCAGGATGGCGATTGGATAGTCTGCTCTGCGACCGACAGCTGCGGCAGGCGATACCCCATTCGAGACGGCATACCCATCATGCTGATCGACGAGGCCATCGATCCGCGCACCGGTGGGGAATCCTGAGGGACGTGAGCCCCTTGGACGGGGTTTGGGGCGTCCCCAAACTGTTACAACTCTCACCCTGACCCTCTCCCTCTGGAAGAGGGAAGGAGATAGATAACCATGAACAGCATTGGCGGCGCGCAGAACTTGCTGCTGAAGTTCCGGCGCCACAGGGCGGTGCTGCATCCGCGCACCGTCAGCTTCCTTTTTCACTGGTTGCGCCGAAGCCCAACCGTCCCTTACCCCCCGCTGAAGCTCCACCTGGAGCCCACCAGCCACTGCAACCTGCGTTGCGTCATGTGCCCGCAGAGCATGGGGGCCACCAGGGGAAACGGCCACATGGACATGGCGCTATATCAGAAGATCATCGACGACGCCAAGCGCTTCGTCCTGGAGATAAACCTCTTCTTCCGAGGCGAGCCGCTGCTCCACCCCCACATCGCGGACATGGTGCGCATCGCCCGGGAGGCCGGCATAGGCACCCACATCAACACCAACGCCACCCTGCTCAAGGGCAAACTGATCGATGGTCTTCTCGACGCCGGCCTGGACAAGCTGACCATCAGCTTCGACGCCGGGGAGAAGGAGCAATACGAGCAGATGCGCCGCGGCGCCAAGTACGAGAAGACCCTGGATAACACCCTCTCCTTCCTCAAGGCGAAGTCGGCGAGGGGGTCTTCCAAGCCGTACACCACCATTCAGGTCATCCGCTTCTTCGATCCGGCCGCTGCCGCTCCCACGGTTCCCGAGGACTTCCTTCGGCTCTTCGACGGTCTGCCCGTGGACGAGTTCGACCCCATCTGGGCCCACGGGTGGGCAGGGACGATGAAAGACAGCAAGGAGTTTTCGGCGGCCCCCTACGGCCACAACTACTTCCCCTGCAACTGGCTGTGGAAATCCCTCGCCATCGGCTGGGATGGCAAGGTAGCCACCTGCTGCGGCGATTTCGGGCCCAACGAGCTGTTCGGGGACCTGAATGCCCAGAGCCTGATGGACGTCTGGAATGGCCCCCACATGGTGAGGATCCGGACGCTTCAGCGGGACGGGAAGCTGGGACAGCTGGAGCTGTGCCGTAGTTGCGATGCCCCGTGGCAACCCGATGGCCCTCGCTGGAGACTGTTCCACGCTGCATCCAAGCTGGCTGGACTCACCTACCGAGGCAGGCAATCCCCTTGAGAGTGCTGCTGGTTTCCAATCTCTTTCCTCCGGACATCGGGGGCCCCGCCACCTACGTTTCCAGGCTCTCCCACGATCTGCATCGGCGGGGCCATTCGGTGCAACTGGTGGTTTGCGCCGAGGATCCCGCGGCTGGTGGGAAGTATCCCTTCCCAGTGCGCCGCGTCTCGCGACAGACCTTCATGCCGCTGCGTATGCTGATCGTGCTGCTCTGGGTGATCTGGCACGCTCGCCGGGCCGACGTCGTCTACGTGAACGGTCTGGAGCTGCCCGGAGTGTTGGGCTCGCGGTTGATGCGAAAACCCGCTGCCCTGAAGGTCGTCGGGGACTTCGCCTGGGAGTACGCCGTGCGCCACGGCTGGACCGACGACGGAATCGACCACTTTCAGTCCGCCCGCTACGGCTGGAAGGTCGAGCTGGTGCGTCGGGTGGAGCACTGGTACGCCCAGCACGTGGGGCGCGTCATCACCCCCAGCCTCTACCTCAAGAGCATCGTCTCCGGGTGGGGCGTGCCGCCGCAGCGGATCAGCGTGGTCTACAATGCCCTGACGAGCCGGTTCGACGGGAAGACGACCCAGGAGGAGGCACGCCGGGCCGTCGGGCTGGAGGGGACGCTGGTGCTGACCGTGGCCAGGCTGTACAAGTGGAAGAACATCGACGTGCTGATCAGGCTGGTGCCCGACCTCCCGTCCGAGAGCAAGCTGGTGATCGTGGGCGACGGGCCGGAGGAGGCCTTCCTCAGGGGATTGGCCGCCGAGCTGGGCGTCGTCGATCGCGTCGTCTTCGTGGGAAGAGTGCCGCAGTCTCAGGTGGCCCTCTACCTGCGGGCCGCCGACGTCTTCGTCCTGAACACCCGCTACGAGGGGTTGTCTCACACCATCCTGGAGTGCATGGACGTCGGGCTGCCGGTGGTGGCCACGGCCGTCGGCGGGAACGTGGAATTGATCGAGGATGGGGTCAACGGCTTCCTGGTACCCGTGGACGACCGCACGCAGATCGTCTCCGCCGTTCGGAAGCTGCTGCACGACAAGGAGGTCCGGGACGGCTTCGTCGAGCGATCGAAGGAGAAGGTGAAAGACTCATCCTGGGACCGGCTGGTCGACACGGTGGTGGTCACCCTGGACCAGGTGGCCCGAAGGGGCTAGCGGCAACTGATGGGACTCATCGCAGAGGGCGCGGAAACGACGAGCTGTCGTGCTGGGCGAGGCCAAGCATCTCGTACGGCAGAGACCCTTCGCTTCGCTCAGGGTGACCTCAAACTTCCCCTCTCTGTGAACTCTTCGGTTTGATGGGACCCAAGCTATGGCAACAGCCAGCACACTGAAGGTAATATCGATCGGTCTGGATCCCACCATCGCCCTGGCGAATCCCTCCTCGGGCAGCCGAGGCGACTCGCGACGGCGGCAGGAGGAGTACGCCGATCTGGCGGCCAGCTACACCGCCATAGTGAAGACCCCGCGCGATCCCCGCTACCAAACCCACAGGTGGGGCGACGGCCACGCCGCTCTGCCAACCCAGTCGCCCAACGCCAGGCGATTCCCGTGGGACGCGTTCCGGCTGGCGGCTCGCATCGTCCGCGAGCGGGGAGCAGATCTGGTGGTAACCCAGGACCCCTTCTCCACCGGCCTGGCCGGCTATTGGCTGAAGAAGCGGTTTGGGGTTCCCCTCTGCATCCAGGTCCACAACGACATGATCGGATGCCGTTGGTGGATCCGGGAGTCCCGGGCGAACCGGATGATGGAGCCCCTGGGCGCCTGGCTGGTCCGGCGGGCGGACACCGTGCAGGTGGTCAGTCAGACCATTCGATCCAGGCTTACCGACCGCGGAATGGACCCCGGCCGGGCCTGGAACATCATGACCGGCGCCGGCATCGACGCTCACCAGTTCCAGTCGGCCGACGGCGCGGCGCTGCGAGCCCAACTCCTGGGAGACCGGCACCGCCACCTGGTCCTGTTCATGGGGCGGCTGGTGAAGCAGAAAGACCTGCCGACTCTGCTGCAGGCCGCGTCCCTGGTGGCGCGACAGCGACCCGATACCCTGTTCCTGCTGGTGGGAGACGGCGAGGAGAGGTCCACCCTGGAGGCTCTGCTGACGGGGCTGGGACTGGCGTCCAACGTGTCGATACTGAAGGGGGTGGGACCGGAGGAAGCCCCCGACTACTTCGCGGCCTGTGACCTCTTCATCATGTCCTCGTTGTACGAAGGAAAGGCGCGGGCCCTGGTGGAGGCCGCCTGCGCCGGAAAACCGATCGTCACCACGGCGGTGAGCGGTGCCGACGAGGTGGTGGTGGAGGGGGAGACCGGCTACCTGGCTCCAGTGCGAGATCCGGCTGCGCTGGCCGACCGGGCCCTTCGGATCCTGGCCGATCCCGCCAAGGCCACGGAGATGGGTCGCCGAGGACAACAGCTCAACAGCGACAGGTACGACCGCAAGAACAACCTCCAGCAGATGGCGCGCATGTGGGAGGCCACGGCGCAGGGCAAGAGGTGAACTACATGCCGAACGACGGCCGCAAGGACGGGGCACTGAACTTCGCCATAGTGGGATGCGGGAGGATCGCCTCCCGCCACGCCGACGCCATTTGGGCCAGGGGCGACACGCGACTAATCGGCGTTTGTGACGTTAGCGAGCAGCGAACGGCCCGAATGGCCTCTCAGTACGGCTGCGAAGCCTATACCGACTACGAGAAGATGCTCTCCAGATCGGACCTGGACGTGGTGTGCGTGTGCACCCCCAGCGGTCTCCACGCGGCCAATGCCATCCAGGCAGCGAAGGCCGGCAAGCACGTCGTCGTGGAAAAGCCGATGTCCCTAACCCTCAAGGATGCCGATGCTTTGGAGCAGGCATGTCGAGAGGCGGGCGTCAAGCTGACGGTGGTACTCCAGAACCGCTACAATGCGGCTATGAGGCGGCTCCGTGAGGCAGTGGATGCCGGCAAGCTGGGCAGACTGTTGCTGGCCACCGTGACGGTGCGATGGTATCGACCTCAGGAGTACTACACCGGCGACAACTGGCACGGCACCTGGGCCATGGACGGCGGAGCCCTGATGAACCAGGCCATACACCACCTCGATGCCCTCCAATGGATGATGGGAGAGGTGGAGAGCGCGTTCGCCTACACCGCGACCCTGGCCCACGAGATGGAGGCGGAGGACACCGGGGTGGGAGTGGTCCGTTTCGAGGGCGGCTCTCTCGGCTCTATCGAGGGCTCGACCATCACCTACCCCGCCAACATCGAGGGATCCCTGGCCGTCTTCGGGCAGAAAGGCTCCATCAAGATCGGCGGCAACTCCCTGGACCGCGTCGCCTTTTGGAAGGTGGAGGGAGAGGTGGAACACGAGCAGGAGATCCTGCGCCGACAGGAGCTGGATCCGCCGCCCAGCCGCTTCCTCTCCCACAGCCTGGTGTTGGACGACATGGCGAAGGCCATACGAGAGGACCGGCAACCGGCCACGAACGGTGTGGAGGGCCGCAAGTCGCTGGCCCTGGTGCTGGCCCTGTATCAGTCGGCGCGAGAGGGGAGAGAGGTCCGGATGGAGGAGCTGGAGTGATCAGCCCCACCGCCCGCATCTACCCCAACGTCCAGTTAGGAGAGAACGCCGAGATCGGCGACTTCGTGATCCTGGGCATGCCTCCACGGGGGAAGGCCGAAGGGGAGTTGCCCACGGTGATCGGCGACGGCGCCGTTATCCGCTCCCACAGCGTCATCTATGCCGGCAACGTTATCGGCAAGGGATTCCAGACGGGGCACCACACCATGATCCGGGAGGAGAACCGGATCGGGGACGCCGTCAGCATCGGGACCAGCTCGGTGGTGGAGCATCACGTGGAGATCGCCGACCGGGTGCGCATCCACAGCCAGGCCTTCGTTCCGGAGTACTCCACACTGGAAGAGGGGGCGTGGATCGGCCCCAACGTGGTACTGACCAACGTGCCCCATCCCCTGTGCCCGAAAGCCAAGGAATGCCTCAAGGGAGCCACCATCAAGCGAGAGGCCAAGATCGGGGCAAACTCCACCATCCTTCCTTTCCTCACCGTGGGTGAGAACGCACTGGTGGGGGCGGGGTCGGTGGTGGTGGAGAACGTGCCGGATCGAGCCGTGGTAGCCGGCAACCCCGCGAGGGTAATCAAGACCGTCGACCAGTTGACCTGTCCGGTAGAGTTGATGGACAGGCCTTACGGAGGTGAGCGATGAAGATCGAGCTCTGCGACCTGAAAGCCCAGTACGCCACCATCCAACCCGAGATCGACGACGCCATCAAGAGCGTCCTCACCAACACCAACTTCATCCAGGGCAAGGAGGTGCGGCTTCTGGAGCAGGAGTTCGCCGCCTTCTCCGGCGCCCGGTTCGGCGTGGCCACCGCCTCTGGAACGGACGCCCTGCACCTGACACTGATGGCCCTGGGGGTGGGGACCGGGGACGAGGTGATCACCACCTCCCACACCTTCACCGCCACCGCCGAGGCGATATGCCACTGCGGCGCCAAACCGGTATTCGCGGACATCGATCCTCGTACCTACAACATCGATCCGGCCAGGATCGAGGAGAAGATCACCCCTCGCACCAAGGTGATCATGCCGGTGCATCTGTATGGACAGCCAGCCGACATGGATCCGATCCTGGAAGTGGCATCTCGCCACGGCGTGCAGGTGCTGGAGGATGCTTGCCAGGCCCATGGGGCGGAGTACAAGGGCAAGCGGGTGGGCACGCTGGGGATAGCAGCCTGCTACAGCTTCTATCCTGGCAAGAACCTGGGCGCGTACGGCGACGCGGGGATGATCGTGACCAACGACCAGAAGCTGGCCGAGTGGTGCGCCATGATGGCCGATCATGGCCGGACCGAGAAGTACTCCCACAGTTTCGTCGGCTACGGAAAGCGGATGGACACGCTCCAAGCCGCAGTCCTGCGGGTGAAGCTGCGCCACCTGGAGGAATGGACCAGGGCCCGACGGGAGGGCTCCGCTTCTTACAATCGCATGCTGTCGGGCCTGGTGGAAACCCCATACGAGCCCATCTGGGCGAAGGCGGTGTACCACCAGTACGTCATCCGGGTCGCCAATCGGGACCAGCTGTTCAAGCAGCTGCGAGAGGCGGGGGTGGGTGTCGGCATCCACTACCCCATCCCGCTGCACCTGCAGCCTGCCTATGCTTCGCTCAACTGCCGGACAGGGGACTTCCCGGAGACGGAAAAGGCCGCGGACTCAGTGCTCTCCCTTCCCCTCTACCCGGAGATGACCGCCGAGCAGAGGGAGTATGTGGTGGAGCAGCTGCGCGCGGCCCTGGTCTCGTAGGGAGACGACGCCGGCATCTCTTGGTGGGGTTGAAGAGTCTCTCCCCCCGCCGCGCACGTGGTTTTGATGGAGTTCGCGTCCGGTGCGAGTTCTGTTCGTCACGCAGATCGTCGATCGTGCCGATGATAACCTTGGGGCGGTCCACGGCTGGATCGCGGCCCTCGCTGGGGAGGCGGAGTCCGTCCACGTCCTGGCCCTCCGGACTGGGGTCGTAGACCTTCCGCCCAACGTTTTCGTCCATTCCCTGGGCAAAGACCGAGGGAACGGGAAGCTGCGTCAGCTTCAGATCTTCCAGTCGGTAGCGGGTGGCCTCGCACTGCGACGCCAGGTGGACCTCTTCTTCCCCCACATGGTGCCCCGCTACGCTTTGCTGTTGGCACCCTACCGGCTGGCGTTCAGGATCCCGACGGTGATGTGGTACGCCCACAACACGGCGGATCTGAAGCTGAAGCTGGCCAGTCTGTTCGTGGATCGCTTCGTCACCGTGTCCAGAGATAGCTTCCCCCTGGGACCGGGCAAGTGTGATGTGGTGGGCCATGGCATAGACACGGACCTCTTCAGGCCACCGGACGAGGGTCCCAGCCGTTCTCGGGATGGGAGAGTCCGCTTCCTCAGCCTTGGCCGCATCTCGCCCCGCAAGGAGCTGGACACCCTGATCTCGGCTGCCGACCTGCTGGTGAAAAAATGGGGACACCGAAACGTCGAGTTCGTGGTGGCCGGAGCGCCGCTCGCCGCCGAGGACCACACCTACCTGGCCCGGTTGAAAGCCAGGGTTCAGGAACTGGAACTTGGGAGCTTCTTCAGCTTCATCGGCGGCGTCCCCCACTCGGAAACGGTCCGTCAGCTTCAGGGCTGCGACTTCTTCGTGAACATGCACGTCGAGGGCGGGCTCGGCAAGGCGGTGCTGGAGGCTATGAGCTGCGGCAGGGCAGCCTTCGTTTCCACCCCTACCTACTACGAGCAGTTCCCCGACTACGGCGCGGCCTTTCTCTTCGCTCCCCGGGACCCCAACAGTCTCGCCGAGAGGATGCGAGCGGCGCTAGCCATGCCCGAGGCAGAGCGCAGGCGGGCCGGGGAAACGCTGCGCGGTTGGGTGGCCCAGGAGCACGACGTCCGCCGTCAGATGTCCCGCATCGTCGAAGTATTCCGCGCGATAAGAGGGGGAGGTCAGCCATCTACGTTCGAGTAGTCCTCAACGAAGACGACGCCCGTAACGGCCGGGCCCGCTACGCCCTCGAGACCCTCCTCTCTACGGCTGGGGTGCCCTACGAGTTCGTCGACAGCTTGGACGAGGCGGCCGTCTGGAGGTCCGATCGCCGTGCCTACCTGGTGGTCGGCCAGGGGGATACCCGGCAGATCGACCGCCTCGCCGGAGAGACGGCGGTGGTGGTTCTGCCCAGCCCCGATCTGACTCGAGCCCCAGGGCACGAGGCCCAGGGTGATGCAGGGGCGGGGCGATGGGGCGGCGGGGAGACGGGGAGAACCCGCAGAGAACGGGAAAGTCGTCGCTTGGCCCTCACCCCCACCCTCTCGCAAGGGGATAGGGAGATTCAGCCCTCGGCCCAGAGGGCTCAGAACTCAGCACTGGATACCAGGCAGTTCCGGGTGCTGGAGGAGCCGACTGCCGGCGGATACCTGGTCCGGATCGCGGCGGACCTGATCGGCGGAGCCTTCGCCCTGCTCGCCCGCACGGAAGAGTACGCCCCGGCCGATCGCGACCAGCACGATCGCTTCCAGTGGGCCAACAGCCGGCTGGAGCCTCCAGAGTTGGCGGCCCGCCCACTGGTCAGCGAATACGCTCAACTGCTCCTTGCCTGTCTCAAGGAGGCGTGCGTCCATGCCCGGCTGCCGATGGCCCGAAAGGAGTTCTGGCCCTCGGGCCGCCCCATGGCGGGGTGCCTCACCCACGACGTAGATGTTGTGCGTCGGGGCAAGCTACCGAGGGGAATCGCGATTAGGGACATCGGGGGCGCGCTGTCCAGCGTTGCCCGCGGCCGGTGGCGGGCCGCCGCGACCCGGGTGGCCACCATTGCCCGCACTGCTGCTAGCGACCAGGATCCTTACTGGTCCTTCGATCGCATATCCGCCCTGGAGGCCCGGCACGACTACCGATCCACCTACTACTTCATGGCAGGCCACCACCATCCGGAGGACGGCAGCTACGACCTGGATAAGCCTCCCCTGGCGCCGTTGCTGCGAGCCCTGGCGGAATCGGGCTGCGAGATCGGACTGCACGGAAGCTACGCCTCCTACACCGACTCGGTTCTTCTCCAGACTCAGAAGGCCGACCTGGAGCAGCGAATGGGTCGCGCCGTGACCGGCCACCGCAACCACTTACTCAGGTTCCGGGTGCCCGACTCCTGGCGTGCCCAAGAGGCTGCCGGCTTCTCCTACGATGCCACCCTGGGGTACAACGATCGGGAGGGCTTTCGAGGAGGCCATGCCTTCCCCTTCCATCCCTACGACCTGGAGGCCGGTCGGCCCCTCGACCTGATGGAGATCCCCCTGGCGATCATGGACGTTGGCCTGCTGAAATACCGACGGCTTCGGGAGGAGAAGGCTCACGAGTCTGTGGTGTCCGTACTGGAGCAGACGAGGTCCGTCAACGGCCTCGCCACGCTGCTGTGGCACAACCACACCTGCTACGACCCGGAATACCCGGGTGCGGAGCGCTTGTACGAGAGAGCGCTGGACTGGTTGGCCGCGAGAGACGCCCACGTGGCCACGGCCCAGGAGATCGACGGCTGGTGGAGGGCTAGAGCGGCTGTGAGGCTGTCGCCCCTGGCCGGAGGACGAACCGGATGGAGGATGGAAACCCCGCGGGAGATCGCAGCCTTGGTGCTGCGGGTCAGCATGCCCGATCCCCAGGCCTTCCTTCGAGTGCGGGGACAGGTTCCTCTGACGATCAAGCGCGAGGGCATGGATTACCTGCTGGAGTTCGGGCTGCTGCCTCCTGGCTTCGCCATGGACGTCGAGTACGCATGAAGCTGCTCTACCTGGCCAACAACCGCGTCCCCAGCGAGAAGGCCAACAGCCTGCAGATCATGCAGATGTGCCAGGCCTTTCGGCTTCAAGGGGCCGAGGTCGCCTTGGTCGTCCCTCTTCGGACGCAGCCGAGGGTCATGCGCTCCATCGCCGACCCCTTCGCCTACTACGGACTCAAGGCCCGTTTCCCCATCGTCCGGCTGCCCTGCGCGGACGCCTTGGAGGTAGCCCCTGCCCCGCTGCAAAACCCTGCCTTCGCCCTTCAGTCCAGCAGCTTCGCCCTGGCGGTGGCCGGGTATCTCTCGACACATCGAGCCGACCTTTACTACTCCAGGGATCCCCTCTCCACGCTGCTCCTCGCCCTTTCCCCCGAGTCCATCCGTCGCAGGTCGATCTACGAGGCCCACACCTTCCCCGGCCCAGGCCGACGGAGAGATCTCCACCTGTGGGCCGCGAAGCGGATCGGCCGGTTGGTGTGCATTACCCAGGGATTGGCCGAGGAGTACCGATCCCGCGGCGTGGCCGAGGGCAGGATCCTGGTAGCGCCGGACGCCGTCGACCTGGACCGGTTTCGAGAACTGCCCGACAAGGCCGAGGCCCGACGCGACTTGGGCATCCCGCAGGAGGCGACGGTGGTGTGCTACACAGGCCACCTCTACCCCTGGAAGGGTGTCTACACCCTGGCCCAGGCTTCGGAGTTGATGCCGGCCAACTACATGGTGTACCTTGTCGGCGGTACCGAGGAGGATCGCCACGCTCTCCAGAGCTTCGTCGAGGAGAGAGGACTGGAAAGGGTGAGGCTGGCAGGCCACGTCCCCCCAAATCGGGTGACGGACTATCTGGCCGCGGCGGACGTCCTGGTGTTGCCCAACTCCGGCACCGACGTCAGGTCGAGCCGCTACACTTCCCCTATGAAGCTGTTCGAGTACATGGCCGCGCGGCGACCGATCGTGGCCTCGCGGCTGCCGTCGCTGCAGGAGGTCCTGCGGGACGGCGAGAACAGCCTGCTGGTGGAGCCGGACAACCCGAATGCCCTGGCCGACGGCATCGCGAAGCTGCTGGACAGCCCCGATCTCGGCCAGAGGATTGCTGCGGGAGCGTGGCAAGAGGCTCAGGATCGATCCTGGGAAGCTAGGGCCAGAGCAGTTCTGGCGTTCCTCAGGGGATGATCGAATCGCCCGGTTTGGGATAGTGTCCCGCCGAGCGACGGCGACGGAGGCGAACTCCACCCACCGCGGGAACGGCCAGCAGCAGGACCAGGCTTGCCAGGCTTACCGCCAGCCCCTGCCGCAGCAGGGGTGCCTCGTAGCGGAACACCACCTGGTGGTCGCCCGCGCCCCGGAGGGGAACGGCCCGACCGGCGAAGTCGGCGGCAAGGATTGGCTCCTCCCGACCGTCCACCGTAGCAGTCCAGCCGGGCAGCATGAAATCCATCAGCACCAGAAAACCACTTCCATCGGTGCGGGCGTG
>JAJZRD010000108.1 GCA_021845945.1 Chloroflexota bacterium | reverse complement strand
ATCTCGGTCGTCGCCCTCCAGACCCTGGTCGAGAAAGCCAGGCAACTGGATGGAGCCAAAGCCTGCGCCGTCTTCGTGTACGATGGCGAGTCCACACGTCTGCGAATCCGCTACAGTTCCGGCCTCAGCGATGCCTACGTGGATTTCATTCACGTGCCCGCCGACAGCTCCATAGCAGTGAGCAGGGCTTTTCAAAGCGGGGACGCAATCATCGTCACCGACGTCGATTCCGATCCGTCGTACGTGCCCTACCTCCGCGACATCCACCGCGAGGAGTACAAGGCCATCATCGCCGCGCCTCTGATGGCCAGGAACAGGCTCCTGGGTGTTTTCGCCGTTTACTATCCGAGGCCGTTCGTCCCGACAGAAGGCAACATGGGCGCCATTCGCACCCTCGCCAATCTCGCGGCCCTGGCGATAGACAACGCCGCGCTCTACCAGTCGCAGGTGCGGGCGACTCGCGAGGTCGAGGCACTCTGCGGGCAGCTTTCCGAGCAGAGCAAGATACTGAGCCAGTCTCTGCAGATACACGAATGGTTGGTTCAGACCGTCCTGGTTCGGGACGGGCTTGAGGCTGTGGCTGGTGCCCTTTCGGATTCGGCCCAGGCCACCATGGTGGTCGAGGATCGCAATCTGAAAGCCCTGTGCATTTCTCGCCCCGAGGGCTCGCGCGCGAACGCCCAGCCCGATCCCAGGGATGCGGGATTGATCCGCTTCGCGGAACATCCATTCGTCCGCGACAGCCTCGCGCGCATCAGAACAGGGCGACGAGCCGAGGTCCTACCAGCCATACCGGAGATCGGGCTGGCCACCGGCCGTATCATTACCCCGGTCTTCGTCAACAACTCCCTCCAAGGAAGCTGAAGGCACTCCCCTTGCCGGCCCGGCTCTCGTTCCCGATCTGCCCCCCTGGGTCTCCACCCCGTCTTTGGCATCTCTGGATATTGGCGCCGTCCCGTAGTATCCTGTCGCAACGAGATCCCCGGTGCCCCGTTCCCCTAAGCGTCCAATCCGAGATGGTCCATCGACGGGAGGAAGAATCTCCGTGGCGAGACCACCGGTCCCGATCGCTTCCCTCCGCCTGAGGCCCGGCGCAGAGTCCGTTCGGCGACTGGAGGCGGCGGGGGGACAGGCCCCCGCCCTACCTCTTGTGCAACCACCAATACCAGGTGAAGGAGCTGAATACTATGGCTAAACCTCGCGTACTGCTGACATCCTTCTGGCTGCAACCGGGAGACGAGGTAGATCGTCGCCTTCAGGAGGCAGGCTGTGAGACGGTCTACAACCGATGGCACGGGGATCGAACCGAAGAGGAGATGATCGAGATCCTGAAGGGGATCGACGGCGCCATCGTCAGCATCGACCCCTTTACCCCCAAGGTGCTGGCCGCGGCCCCCCAGCTGAAGGTGGTCGCCCGAACCGGCGTCGGCTACGACGCCGTCAACGTGCCCGCCGCCACGGAGAAGGGCGTCGCCGTCTGCATCACCCCCGGCGCCAACAATCGGGCCGTCGCCGACTTCGCCTTCACCCTCCTGCTTGCCTCCGCTCGCCGGCTGCTGGAGAACCTCACCGTGGTTCCCCAGGGTGGCTGGAAGCGGTATCAGGGGAAGGATCTGCCCGGCTCGACCATCGGCATCGTGGGGCTCGGCTCCATCGGCAAAGAGGTGGCCAAGCGGGCACGCGGCTTCGACATGCGGGTTCTGGCCTACGACGTCTTCAAGGACGAGGCCTTCGCCACCCAGCACCAGGTAACCTACGTTCCCCTGGATCAGCTGCTGCGGGAGAGCGACTTCGTGACCCTGCACTGCTTCCTGGACGATAGCACACGCCACCTGATCGACGCCGAGCGGCTGGCCCTGATGAAGCCCACCGCCTACCTGATCAACACGGCCCGGGGCCCCATCGTGGATGAGGAGGCCCTCTACCAGGCCCTCAAGGAGAAGAAGATCGCGGGGGCCGCCCTGGACGTCTTCGACCAGGAGCCGCTGCCGGCCGGCAGCCCCCTACGCGGGCTGGACAACGTGTACCTTGCCCCCCACGTCGCGGGCCAGACCGACGGGGCGATTCAGGCGATGGGGACGATAGCCGCCGACAACGTGATCGCCATTCTCAGAGGGGAGAAGCCGCTGGGATTGGTGAACAGAGAGGTCGTCCTGAAGCGGTAAACCTCGTAGGGGCGGGTCATGACCTGCCCCTACACTCGGCGGCTACTCGAAGCCGCCGTCGCGCAGCCCCGACCGGGTCCGCTGCCTCCAGCGACCCCAAGCCTGGCGCACCAGGGCATAGTCCTCAGGCTGGAAGGGCTCGCCGCTCAGGTCGATGCCGGTTGCGTAGTAGAGACTGGGGATCCCGATCTCCGGCTGGGCGGCCACATACTCCCCCCACAGCCGCCGGTCGGGACAGGGCCAGTTGTCCGCGTCGATCAGCGCCTCGGGGCAGGCGGCTCGGGCCAGTCGGGCCCGGTGGCGCATCTCGGAGGCGAGTTCCACCACCCCGGGCGGGCAGGAGATGTCGTTCAGCCGCACCACGTCGACCAGATCCGCCAGGTAGGGGTTGGCCGCGTGGGCCACCAGGAGGGCGTCCTCCCTAGCCTCCAGGGCCGGACCCCGAAGAGCCTCCAGCATCGACCGCAGCAGCCTGACCCCCGAGAGCCCGCCCCGCGAGGGTCCATGCTCCGGCGTGGGACCCCGGTGCAGGAAATCGATCTTGAAGCCGTCGGCGCCCAGCTCCAGCAGGGCGTGCCGGATCTCCCGCGCCAGGCGGGCCCGGTAGGCCGGCGACGTGGGGTCCACCACCGGACGGTCCCCACCCGGCAGCAACTCCTCCGCGGGCAGCCCTTCCCCATCCCACAGCCTCCACCACAGCAGCACCCGGCGCCCACTGGCGTGCTGCCGGGCTACGAATCCGGACAGGTCGGGCCACCGGCCCTCGTCCGGCCGGGCCAGCCCGTACGCCCGCTGCCACTTGTCGTCGATGGTCACCACGCCGGGATCGATCCCCTCGGCTTCCAGTCGCGCCAGCGACTCCTCATACAGTCGCTGAGTGGAGCGCTCCGGCGAGCCATCGGGCAGCCGGCCGGGGGCGAAGCCCGGCAGCGTGCAGCCGCGGTAGCTCTGCTCCCCCCAGCCGCAGAAGTTGGGCTCCGCCCACCAGGTCGCCCTGGACCGGCCGGTGCCCCGAGGGGACAGCCCCTCCTGGCGGAGATGCTCGGAATAGGCATCCACCGCCTGGTAGCCGTCCCCGGTAGTGGGGAGCAGTAGCAGCCGCGGGCTTCGGTAAGGGCCGCTGGGGGCCCGGTCGTACCGGAAGAGGAAGGCGCCGTCGTACTCGAAGGCGGAGAAGTCCAGCTCCTCTGAAGAACAGGCCACCCCCACCGCCAGGGTGCCGGCGTCCGACTCCAGGCCGAAGCAGAAGGGCGGAGGGGAGAAGAACCAGTGCCCCTCGTAGAAACCGGCGTCGGAGCCGACCGCCGCAACGGCGCGCTCCTCGGGGGCAAAGAGGTGGCGCCGCAGGGCGGTGGGCTCGGGGCTGAACAGCCGCCCGAAGCGGGGACGGCCGGAGCCCACCAGCAGGCCGGGAGTCTCGCCCGGCTCCGGCAGCTCCGCCCAGGCGTACAGGTACTCCTCGTGGCACTCCAGGGTCAGCCGCCGGCCGTCCTCGGAGGAGAGGGTTACCCTACACTCTCCGTCGGGAAGACCGCCCAACGACCACCGCCCGCCGGCCTCGCCCGCGCCGCCACCCAGCGTCACCTGCCCGCCCGTCCACCGGATCTCCAGCCACGGACCCTCGGGCTGCACCAGCAGGGAGTAGCCTCTCGCGCCGACCCGCAGACCGCCCCGCCCCTCGAGACGCGATTCCATCAGTGCTCCTACCGTGGTCGTATTGCTCTGTCACACAGATTATGACAGGTGTCATTCGGAGGTGTCATTCTGAGCGTCAGCGAAGAATCTCCTGTGGCGCCGAAGAGATGCTTCGCTTCGCTCAGCATGACAGTTCGTATCAGCTTCACTGTGACGGAGTAGTTCCAGAGAGGCGGACCATCGCCGGCAGGAGCTGGCTCCTACTGCTTCAGCAGCTGCCGCAGCACCGTCTGCAGGATGCCGCCGTTGCGGTAGTACTCCACGTCGATGGGGCCGTCGATGCGGGCGATGGCCTGGAAGCTGAACTGGCTGCCGTCCTCCCGATGCACCCGCACGGTAACCTCCTGGCGGGGCCGGACGCCGCCGGCGATCCCGATCACGTCGTAGCTCTCCCGGCCCGTCAGCCCCAGGCTGGCCATGGTGTCCCCCGGCCGGAACTGCAGCGGCATGATCCCCATCCCCACCAGATTGCTCCGGTGGATCCGCTCGTAGCTCTCCGCCAGCACCGCCCTGACCCCCAGCAGCATCGGCCCCTTGGCCGCCCAGTCGCGGGAGCTGCCGCTCCCGTACTCCTTGCCGGCGAACACCACCAGCGGCGTCCCCTCGGCCCGGTACCGCTCCGAGGCGTCGAAGATGGTCATCGTCTCGCCGTCGGGCAGATGGACGGTCCAGGGACCCTCCTTGCCCGGCACCAGCTGGTTCCTCAGCCGGATGTTGCCGAAGGTGCCCCGCATCATCACCAGGTGGTTGCCCCGGCGCGCGCCGAAGCTGTTGAACTCCCTGGGGGTCACCCCGTGGTCGATCAGGAAGCTACCCGCGGGGCCGTCGGCCGGAATGGAGCCGGCCGGCGAGATGTGGTCCGTGGTCACGGAGTCGCCCAACACGGCCAGGGTCCGCGCTCCGACGATGTCGCCGGGCTCCGTCGGCTCCAGACCGAACTGCTGGAAGAAGGGCGGCTCCTGGACGTAGGTGGAGTTGGGATCCCAGGCGTACAGCTCGCCCGGCGGCACCGGCAGCGAGGTCCAATGCTCGTCGCCCTCGAAGACGTGGGCGTAGGTTTCGGCGAACAGCTCCGGCTTGAGGGCCCGACCGACCACCTGCTGGATCTCCTCCTGGCTGGGCCAGATCTCCCGCAGGTAGACCGGCTGGCCGTTGGGATCCTCGCCGATCGGCTCGCTGTTCAGGTCGATGTCCACCCTGCCGGCCAGGGCGAAGGCGACCACCAGGGGCGGCGAGGCCAGATAGGAGGCCCGAACCAGCGGGTGGATGCGCCCCTCGAAGTTGCGGTTGCCGCTGAGCACCGCCGCCACCACCAGCTCCTCCTCCTTGACCTGCCGGGTGACCTCCTCCGGCAGCGGGCCGCTGTTGCCGATGCAGGTGGTGCAGCCGTAGCCGGCCAGGTGGAAGTGCAGCGCCTCCAGGTAGGGCATCAGCCCCGCCTCCTTCAGGTAGCCGGTGACGGCCCGTGAGCCGGGGGCCAGGCTGGGCTTGACGTGGGGGCTTACCGAGAGGCCCCTCTCCACCGCCTTCTTGGCCAGCAGCCCCGCCCCTATCAGCACCGAGGGGTTGGAGGTGTTGGTGCAGCTGGTGATGGCGGCGATGACCACCGAGCCGTGGGTGACCTTGGTGGGAGCCTCCACCGCCACACCGCCCGAGCCCTTCGGTTGGGCCGCGGCGAACTGCCGCGGGTAGGCCTCCTGCAGACTCTGCCTCGTCCGGCCGAGGGGAACCCGATCCTGGGGACGCCGAGGGCCGGCCAGGCTGGGCTCAATGGTGCCCAGGTCCAGCTCCAGCAGATCGCTGAAGTAGGGCTCCGGACCGTCGTCGGTGCGGAACAGCCCCTGAGCCTTGGTGTACCGCTCCACCAGGTCGATCAGCTCCGGGCTGCGGGCGGTGCCCCGCAGGTAGCGGAGGGTCTCCTCGTCCACCGGGAAGAGGGTGGAGGTGGCGCCATACTCCGGCGTCATATTGGACAGGGTGGCCCGGTCGGGCAGCGCCAGCTTGCCGACGCCGGGGCCGGTGAACTCCACGAACTTGCCCACCACCCCCTTCTTGCGGAGCAGCTGGGTGAGGGTCAGGGCGAAGTCGGTGGCGGTGGCGCCCTGGGGCATCTCGCCGGAGAGCCGCACCCCAACCACATCAGGGGTCAACAGGTAGATCGGCTGGCCCAGCATGACCGCCTCGGCCTCGACCCCACCGGCACCCCATCCCAGGACGCCCAGGCCGTTCACCATGGTGGTGTGGGAGTCCATGCCCACCACGGTGTCCGGGAAGGCGACCCTCTCGCCGGCTTCCCCGCGGGTCTGGACCACCTTGGAGAGGAACTCCAGGTTGACCTGGTGGCAGATGCCGGTGCCAGGGGGCACCAGCTGGAAGTTCTGGAAGGCCTGCTGGGCCCAGCGCAGCAGCAGGTAGCGCTCGCGGTTCCGCTGCTGCTCCTGGCCGACGTTGAACTGGAAGGCGAGACTGCTACCGAAGCGGTCGATCTGCACCGAGTGGTCGATCACCAGATCCACCGGCACCAGGGGGTTGATCTGGTGGGGGTCGCCGCCCAGGCGGGCCACGGCGGAGCGCATGGCAGCGAGGTCCACCACCGCCGGAACGCCGGTGAGGTCCTGGGTCAGCACCCTGGCGGGCATGAAGGGGAACTCCTGCTCCACCGGCTGGTTGGGCCGCCACAGGGCCATAGCCAGCACATCCTGCTCCCCCACCCTCCCGCCGGCGGCCTGCCTCAGCAGGTTCTCCAGCAGGATGCGCACGGTGAAGGGCAGCCGATCCACGTCGGATGCGCCCTCGGATGCCAGTGCACCGAGACGATAGTAGCCGACCGTGCCGAAAGCGCCAGATAGGGTAGCGCGTGCGCCAAAGGGATTCGTTGAGGCCGCCATTTCCTACCTATCCTCCCTCTCAGGTCCCGCGCGACGCCATCGTCAGGTTCAAAGACCCTTCTCGCACTATAGCCGGGAGCCGCCTCGATGCGCAACCGGCCCGGGACCGCGATGCCCCTGGGATCCCCAGGACATCTAGCATAAACCAGATTTCTATCACATTATAGCAACAGACCGTTGCGCCGCGCACCTAGCCGTCGCTGCTGCAACGACCTGGTCACCGACGTGCCCATTGACAAGCTACACCCCGAGCGTGATACTACAACTATGTGGTTAATACGATAGCTTGCCGGCTTCCCTCTCTGCCGCTCGGGGCCTAAGTTCAGCACCAAAGGCAACCCCGGCGAGACGAAAGGCCGGCGAGTCTCGGGCGTTGGCCCCTCTCCTTTCCGATCACTACCCCATGGCGTTCTGTCCGAACGGTTATGCCACCCTGCGGCGGTTTACCCGAGTAGGTCGGGAGCAAGAGAGCAGCGCAGTCCTGAAGGGGGCAGGGGTGCCCGCCTACAGCTGGATCCCGCCCGGAATGCCCGGCCACCAGCCCGACCTGGGCAAGGAGTACGGCTTCAACCCCACCTGGGCGAAACAGGTGCTGGCGGCGGCTGGCTATCCCAACGGGCAGGGGCTCCCGCCGATCACCCTCAGCTACGGCATGCGGGGCTACGGCCCGCAGGTGGCCCCCTTCCTCCAGGAGCAGTGGAAGCAGAACCTGGGGGTGGACGTAACCCTGGAGCCCATGGAGCCCAAGGCATACAACCAGTTCATGAACAAGCTGCAGCACCAGGTAGGCCTGCTGGGCTGGGGCGCCGACTACCCGGATCCGGACAACTGGCTCCCCGAGCTGTTCGGGACGGGCGCCGGCAACAACAAGACCGCATACAGCAACCCGGCCCTGGAGCAGCTGATGAAGTTCGCCGGTGCGGAGACCGACGCCGACAGGCGTTTGCGGATGTGGAATGACGTCCAGAAGGTGGTCGTGGACGACGCGCCCATGGCCTTCATGTACCACCAGGTGGCCTACCGGCTGGTGAAGCCGTGGGTGAAGGCCGTCTACTTCAACGGCATGGACTTCCTGGGCGCGCCCGGCGGCCGTTCCTACTTCCAGACCTGGATCTCCAAGAAGCAGTAGGCTTCGGCACCCGCCCGCACCTTTGGGACCTGGCAGATTGGGGCCGCGCGGGCGGCCCCAATCTGCGGGCCGGGGAACGGCAGGCTCGCCTAGACCGGCCGGCCAACGGTCGCCCGCTCCTTGACCTTCGCCTCCCCGCCGCAGGACCATCGATCCTCCCCGGGGGACTACCGGCCCTATACACGGACTTGTCCCGTTACCATACTGTTGCCACTGCAACAACTACCTGTTCCTCGAGCTGGCGTACGGCGAGGGCTACTGGTGGAGCTGCCTGATCTGCGGCTGGGAGCAGCCCGCCCAGGGGCCGGAGGGACGGTAGATACCCCTCCACGAGACACTCTCAAGCAACGGAAGGGCCGGCTTTGTCGAGCCGGCCCTGTCGCTGTGCTAGACGCCCTCTTAATCGAGAAGGTCGCACGGCCACGTCACAGTGATTCTGCGATGGTTCGAAACTCCCGAAGGCGAGTGTGCTCCACCAGCCGGTCAAGGGCCCGCAGAGTGAAGACTTTTCCTCGGGTGGCAAGCAGCAGTTTCTTCATGTCCTCCCTCCGAACGGCAAACCCCCTACCGCCGATGCATGCCACCACCTCGAACCCCCGGCCTCGAACCGTTTCTGTCTCTCGGCTCAGCGACGCTAGGTGCTGAACCCGCGTAACCTTATCGCGGGCCGTCCCGTCGTCTTCTGTGATCTTGGCCTCGATCACTACCTGCGGGTTAAACTTGTCGGGAATGACGAAATCCGGCGGAGACATCCTCACCTGTCGATCCAAGGTGCGGGCAAATCCTTGAGGAACGGTAACCTTAGCATGGGTTGTCGCGACGTACGCCCACTCGGGAGGAGTAAAACCTAAGATTGTACGCAGGACAATCAACACAAGGGGCGTATGAAGAGCAACCGACAGAACTGCCTCCGGATCCAGGCTACGGAATCCCTCGGTAGTCCGCTTCAGCACCTCGTAAGCCTGCTCGAATGCCGGGTAGTCGATGAAACCGTCGCCCTTGGGAAGAACCAGGAACTCGGACTCCAGTGAGGAGAATACGACTGAGATGAACGCATCGGGGCTAGCTTCGATCTCTATCTGGGACGCATCAAAAGGGTATTTCATCCGTTCCACTCTGGTAGGCGGCCTCCGGTTCTCTGAAGGTCAACAGCGCCGAAACATGGGTGTCAACCGCAGGCAAGGAGAGGCGCGCCTCCACCGCCCTCACCCCGCCGAGTTCGGCCAAGGTAGTAGCTACTTTCTCCAGCTTTGCCTCTGTAGGAGCTGTGGGGTCCCAGCCGGACCGCAAGTTCCAGATGGCCAACCGAATCAAGTGCCCGAACGCGAGGCATCGCGCGTCCCCCTGGCTAGCTGTCACCCCACCACGAGACAATTCCTCCAGATCGCGCCTGACGAGGTCGGCAACGCCTGCAGGAGAGGACACAATGGTGCGTCGAGCTACTGAGCCGGTGGATCGGCACACAAAGACCGAATCCACTACCGACGAACCGGTGCCGTTGATGTGGATAGACGCCCCCATCTCGGCCGGACAGGGGATAGAAGCCGAGCAAGTCAATCCGGCATCGAGGACAGCCGCAGCCAAAGGGTAGTACGCCTCGATGGCGTTGTGGTGGTAGGTAAACACGAAGGGCCGCCCAGGCTTGAGCGCCTGGGCCATTCGCACGAAGACATCCGACAACCCCTGCAAGAAGTGAAGTAGCCCTCGTTCCATCGTCACATTGCCAGTGAGCTCCTCGCGGCTTCTGGTGGAGTGCCTATCGAAATAGCCATGGCCGTTGACCACCAGACGCCTCAGCCAAACGAAGCAGAAGTCCATCAACTCCGCGTATTGCACGTTGGCAAAGTAGGGAGGGTCGGTGAGCACCGCATCAATGGATGAGGGAGCCAGTTCCGCCTCCGCTGCGTTACCGCAGGTGAGAGAAACCTGCCGGCCGGAGCAACCTTGGCCGTCCGTTTGCGACTCGCCTATCCACTCTCCCCGCATGGCAACCTGGACCTTGCGTCCGCTGTCGTGTCGGATCTCGAAGGGTGCCTCGCAGTATTGCTTTGCCCTCACGTATTTCTCGACGATGTTGGACCAGCCGCCGCTGCCGACGTTGGCACCCGTACTCTCGTTGGTAATGCCAAGCAGGTTCGACTCGCATTGGACCAGACCCACTGGAAAACCATGTACCGAGAAAACGTCCAGTGACTTCAGCGCGCGGGTGTCGTACCGGCAGAGCATGTTCTGATAGCGCAGTAAGTCGGACAGGTTTGTGGCCAGGGCGTCTCTCAACCTCTCATCCGACTCAGCCACCAGAGCCCCACACAGCAACTCCAGCCCAAGCAACTGCCTGGCATTGAACATCTCTCTGTAGTAGCGGTACCCCCAACGATGAAGACGATCTGTCTCGTCTCCCGCCGGTATCTCCTCATCCGGCACGAAAGCCGGCGTGGTGTTGGCCCACATGGCCTCCACATCAGCAATCCTGGCCAGGTCCTCATGATCGGGCCGCTTGAAGAACCGACCACTGTGACGGGGTCGACACCGGTGGCAGTGGTACTCGATGGCCACCATCCGATGGTGGGGAGCACCGAAAGATGGATCTGGGTAACTGTTGGCGGTACCGCAGTGCGGGCACCTACAGCGGCTTCGACTGGCAGGCCCCGCCAACATCAATGCCGAGCCGCACGACTGGCACACGCCAGGCGCCTTCCGGTCCCTTACCTCATTGAGGTCACCACACGTGGAGCATATGATGACATTCCTGGGATGTCTCTCGTCCTCAGCGAGAACGTAGCCCGGGAAAAGATCGAAGGTTGAGCCGCAGGCCCGGCATTTGGCGGTCTTCACCCATATGAAGTACTTCACGGGTGCATCTTCGCCGCACTGGAGACATCTGGTCTCGTACAAGCGGCCGACCCGCCCCGCGACCTGACTGGCTACCCGGGATGCTGCCTCCCGGTACTTCCCTAGCTCGATACCTCCCACCTCCTGGCGCACGACCCAGAAGGCCATAGGGTTTATGTCATAACCCGTTACGCTACACCCCAGCCGATTAGCCTCCAAGAGAGGCGTACCGCCCCCCATGAAGGGATCTGCGACGTGAGTCCCGTCCAAGTCGTGGGGGCTGTAATAGGTTTGCCGCAGGGGGCCGGGCACGAACTCCGACAGAATTAAGGCCCGAAACAGGGTGCCTGGCCTGCGGGCAAACCACTTGTGCACGGCGATAATGGGCCGGTAGTTCTGTTGAATCTGCTTCTCGTGAAGCGCCAGGTCGGCCACAAAAGGAACGTCGAAGGTGGTCTCTATGCGCTGCTTCCTTGAGAGGGATTCAACACCGACGCCAGGGGTAGTGGGTTGAGAAGACGCGATTCCCGGGGCCTTGAGGCTCTTAGTGTCCATTCTGCGAAACGGACTCCGACGCTACCCTCGAACCGCTGCAATAGTGGGGCGGGCACCAGCTGTTGCTGGACTCAACGAGGTACGGAATAAATGAACTAGTGGACCTGGGCGGATTCGAACCGCCGACCTTCCGGATGCGAACCGGACGCTCTCCCGCTGAGCCACAGGCCCATGCACCGACGCGTATTGTTAAGTATATCATGGGGTCGACGAGGCCGGCAAACACGACCGCGGCGCCCGGGCGAATCGGCTGTCGGCAGCCGGCTATCGGCCACTGGCACCCATCTTGCGCCCCTGCCTGCCCCTTTTCGGGGGGAGAGGCCCAACGGGTTCAGTGCCCCTCCCACCGTCGAACACCACTCTTCCCGCCGGCCGCAAGGAAGTCGGGCGACGGGAGAAGGGGAGGCAGATAGCTATGCGCGTTGGACTACTTCGCGGCATGGCGGCGGGATTGCTGGCATCGGCACTGGTCCTTGCCACCACCGTGATGGTATCACCCAACAGCGCCGAGGCTTCGGCGCTGTGGCAGGGGTTCGTCAAGGGGGACCACGCCAACATCCGCAGCGCCCCCAGCTCCACCGCCCCCGTCGCGTCGGTCTTGGATCAAGGAGATACCGTGACCGTCGCGGACTGGGTCTCCGGCGAAGAGGTTGAAACGGAAAACAAC
>JAJZRD010000107.1 GCA_021845945.1 Chloroflexota bacterium | reverse complement strand
ACCGCCTCCGGTTCGCCCAACGATGCAGCCGGCAGGCACCGGTTGGCCCAGGGATCTGGCGACGCTTGTAGTAGTCCCAGTGAGGGAAGGGACAGCGGCTATCCTCCGACAGCCTCTCGGGAGGGCCGCCCCAGCGTATAATCTTGCTCATCGGTTTCACCCCCGCCCGATTCTGATGCCTTCGCTTCTGTTCCGGCAGTCCACCCCTTCCAGGGATCTCGGCGGGCCCGCAGCCGCTGTCGCCGCCGGACCTCTTCGACTGCCGCCCCCAGCACCGATGCTCCCACGCCGTGGAGACCGCCTCTGGGAATGGGCGAAGCCCGGGCAAGAGCCATGCCGCTGCCCACCACGAGGTGGGGGCTGACCCGGAAGTCTGATGGCCGTCGCTCCCCGCGGTGGCATGTCGATTGCCCTCCCCCATGAGTCGCAGCACCAGACGGCTGCGCATGGTCCGCAAACTTGGGCCGATAGGAGAGTCGATCGATGTACGAGTACCGCATCGTGGTACCAGCGCGGCACGCGGACGAGATCGAGAACGTGCTGCGGGACGAGGCAGAAGTCCGCCGCGAGGGCACCATGCCTGCGCCGGAGGAAATGGCATCCGACGAAGCGTGGGCCATCCCGACGGGCGCCCCTCTCGCCATTCTCTCGATCAGGAGCACGACCCTGCAAAGCGCCGGCACCCTGAAGAACTGGGCGGAACAGCGGTTTGCCGATCCCTACGTGGACATCCGAGCGCAAGAGCGCACCGGGGCTTACCGCTTCAGCTTCAGGGCTCACAATGCCGAGCAGATCAAAGACTGGATCGAAAACCAGACTTCCGGCAAGCCGCTGCCGGAGTGGAGCAGGCGCAAGACAGGGTCTTAGCCAAAGGCTCTGGAACGAAGCGCAGAACTGGATGCCGAACGGTGGGAACCGCAACGGCCGGTGGAGTGGCGCCGAGAGTGTAGCACACTCACCGCTCGACGGCACTGGGGATGCCCCCCAACCCGCCCACTCGAACCTACCGCTGCCCTACCCCCGACGCGATTTGACGGGGTAGCGCTCTCTGTCGGAGAAGAAGTCCACCGACCGCGCCCCCGGGTGGAACTTCACGCCGTGGGGAACCCCCGCGGGGATGAAGTAACTATCCCCGACGTAATAGTGCTGAGTCTGGCCGGCTATTACGTAGTCGACCCGACCCTCCAACACGATGCCCCACTGGTCGCCGTGGGAGTGCTCCAGCACGTCCACCTCCACGTCGGCCTCGTTGAACACCACAAGTCCGCGATCGCCTCGCAGCGCCCGCCCCCGGAGCCCGGCGTAGGGGATGTCCGCCTCGGGAAGATCCTCGATGAAAGCTGGGAATTCGAAGCCATCGATCTGTTCAGCCATACCGGAGACTCCACGACACCCTAGGTTGCGGCTATTGGGGCAAGTTGCGGACCGCTACAGCCGCCGCCCTTCGACCGGAGACCGTATGGTACAATTCGTGATCACGCAGCCTCCCCGTAGGCAGGGGAGATCTTGGGACTGGAGACGGTGGAGGAAGCCGATGGCACAGGTGGAAGAGATGGGCGGCGAGTTGATCCGGGAACTGGAGGCAAAGAACGCAGCCAGGGAGAAGGCGCTGGCCGCCTCGCGAGAGCTGACCCGATCCTGCTCCCTCAGCATCCGAGCGGTGCACCGGGGAGAGAACGACAAGGCCCGGGATCTGCGGGACAGGGCCAAGGCTATCAGCGATCAGATCTCGGCTAACCTCCAGGATCACCCCGACCTGCGCTTCGCCGGATACGTCCAGGACTCCCAGAAGGAGCTGGCCGAGGCCGCCATAACCTACGCCCTCATCAACCACGATCCGATACCCGACCGGCAGCAGCTTGGAGTGGAGCCCGCCGCCTATCTGAACGGCATGGGAGAGTCGGTGGGCGAGCTGCGACGATACATCCTGGACCGGCTGCGGCTGGGGGAGATGAGTCGCTCCGAGGAGATCCTGCGGATCATGGACGACATCTACAGCATCCTGGTTACCATAGACTTCCCGGATGCTCTAACCGGCGGCCTGAGGCGCACCACCGATTCCGTTCGAGGCATAATGGAGAAGACCCGAGGCGACTTGACGACCGCTCTCCGGCAGCGGGAGCTGGCCCTGGCCCTGGAGCGTTCCGGCTTCGGCGCGCCGGGGACCGCCTTCAGCTCGGAGGAACCGGAACCGGGCGCTGAGGGCTCGACCCCGCGAACCCGAGACTTCGACCGTTAGCGTAGCCGATGAATCGACTGTTTCAGATCCTCGCGGAGCGCTTCGCGCGCGCCGGCAAAGAGCTATACCTGGTGGGGGGCTCCGTTCGGGACCGGCTGCTGCGCCGACCGAGTCCGGACCTGGACTTTGCCACCGACGCGACACCACCCGAGACGGAGGCCATCCTGCGGGAGCCCTGGCCCCCCACCACCCACGTCAGCATCTACAAGGTGGGTGAGAAGTTTGGAACCATCGGGGCGGTGATCGACAACAAGCGGGTGGAGATCACCACCTACCGGGGCGAGGTCTACCGTGACACCCGGAAGCCGGAGGTGGAGTTCATTCGGTCCCTGGAGGACGACCTGGCCCGGCGGGACTTCACCATCAACGCCATGGCCATGACCCCGGAGGGGACCATAATCGACCCCTTCGGCGGCCGGTCCGATCTCACAGGCCGCTACCTCCGGGCCGTGGGCAGCGCCGAGGAGCGGTTCAAGGAAGACCCGCTGCGGATGCTGAGGGCGATCCGCTTTGCCTGCCAGCTGGGCTTCGACATCGAGCGGGACAGCTACGCCGCCATAATCCATCGGGCCAAGACCCTGGGGAAGATCAGCTGGGAGCGGCGTGCGGAGGAGATGACCAAGATCCTCCTCTCCCCCCGCCCGGCTGAGGGGCTGAAGCTGCTCCACAACAGCTACCTCCTGGACCAGTTGATCCCGGAGCTGCTCCCGATGATCGGACTGCAGCAGCGGGGAGATTACCACCACAAGGACGTGTGGCGGCACACCCTCCAGGTGGTGGAGAACACCGACGCCGACCTATCCCTCCGGTGGGCAGCCGTCCTCCACGACATCGCCAAACCGAACACGAAGAGCGTCGAAGACGGCGAGGTTCACTTCTTCGGCCACGAGGTGCTGGGTGCCGAGATCGCCCGGCAGGTGCTGCTGCGCTTCCGCTACAGCACGGAGCTGGTGGAGCGGGTGACCAAGCTGGTGCGACTGCACCAGCGGATCAACCTGTACGAGAGCGACTGGACGGTGGGAGCCGTGCGCCGCTTCGTACGGGAGGCCGGAGAGGAGCTGCCCCTCCTCTTCGCCCTCTCCCGAGCCGACATCACCAGCCAGCGAGAGGCCAAGGTAGCAGCCCGGATGACGCTGGTTCGGGAGCTGGAGGAGCGGGTTCAGCGGCTGAGAGAGGAAGAGGAGACCGAGAAGATCAAGAGCCCGCTGGACGGCAACGAGCTGATGGCGATCTTCCAGAAGCCTCCGGGCCCCTGGATCGGCCAGGTGAAGGATCGGCTCCTCAACGCCGTCCTGGACGGCGAGATAGACCCGGACGATCGGGAAGCGGCCATCGCCCTCGCCCGCCAGACCCTCGAGGTGGAGACGGGGTCACGGGGAGAAGGGGGGACAGGGTGATTCCTTCTCCCATTGGGAGAGGCGTGACGCTGCGCCCGCTCGCGTCACGGGGTGAGGACCGACGACTCGGCACCGAACCCTGCGGGGGCGACCGGCTAGGCGGCGGGGGATAAACCCCCGCCCTACGCCATTTCCAGATCAGTCGGGTGGCCGCCAGAAATCGAGCAGGTACTCGAAGGTGGTGCCCATGGTGATGTAGTTGTTGGGCCAGCCAAAGATGCCGACCCTGTTCACGATGTTGGTCCGATCCCAGATGATGACGTTCCTCAGCTCGTAGCCCACCCCCCGCAGGGCCCCGATCAGCGCCACGTGGATGGTGATCCTCCGGTCCTCCCACCACATGTCGGGCACGTTGACCACACAGTGAGCGCGGCGCCGCAGCAAGGGCAGTATCCCCGCGAAGATAGCCGCTATCTCCAGGGAGTAATCCTCCAACTGCAGGGTCCCCAGGTCCCGGGGATCCTGGGAGTACTGTTCCACCTTCAGGTACTGGCTGTTCTTCCTCAAGTCCCCCCGTCTGCTCTTGTTCCTCCGGCGGCGGTTCAGCAGGTTGGCGTAGGGGGGAGAGGTGAAGACCAGACTCACGGTTTCCGGCGTCAGATACTCGGGAATGCGGCGGGCGTCTTCGCGCAGGCAGAGTTGGCGAGCCCTGCTCCACTCCGCCGCGGGCAGGAGCCGGCTGACAGCCAGCTCCACGTAGTCGGGCCGCAGATCGAAGCCCGCCGCGTTGCGCTCCAGCTCCTGGGCAGCCACCAGGGTGGTGCCGCTGCCGACGAAGGGGTCCAGCACCAGTTCGCCTCGATGGGTGAACAGCTCGATCACCCGCCGAGCCAGCGCCACTGGAAAGGCGGCGGGGTGAGCCCCCTTATCCCGCAGATCTCTCCCCCCATAGTAGAACTGCCAGACGCCTATCTGGGCCTTCATCCACTCCTTGGCGTCGAGGCAGTTCAGGTGATTCGGCGGGCAGCCACAGCTCCGCTGATAGCCGATGTCGATGCGCCCTTCCCCCATCCGGCTGCAGCACCTCAACCCCAAGCGCAAGGCAGAAGGCACGAGGCAACAGACGACGGACGCCAGAGTCCCCTACTTGCCCATCGACTGGAACCACTGTTGGATCGCCTGGGCGTAGCCTGCGGCCACAGCATCCAGGAACTTGTCCTGCTTCACCATGGAAGCATCCTGATCGTTCGTGAGGAAGGCCCCCTCCGCCAGGGCGCCCACCATCTGGGTGGCCCTGGGGTGGTCGTCGTCCGTGGGACCCAGCAGGTAGAAGGCGTTGCCCTTCCCCACGGCGTTCTCATCCAACTTGATGCCGCGATTGTTCAGGGTGAAGCCCGCCGCTTTTGTGCTGGCCATCAGGTTGTCCAGCACCATCTGGGCAAACTTCTTGTTCTTGTCGGTGAAGGGTCTCATGACATTGTAGTACACCTCGGAGCCGTTCAACGCCCCGTTGTTGTTGCCGTTGAAGTGGATGGAAAGGAACAGGTCGGCCCCGGAGTTGTTGGCCATATCCACCCGGGCCTCCAGGTCGTCGTCCAGCGTTATCCTGCCGTTCCCCGTGACGTCCCTGGGCGGGTTGTTCACCTGGGTGTCCGCGGTTCGGGTCAGCGACACCTGCCTACCGCCCCGCCGCAGCAGGTCGGCCACCTTCAGTGCCACCTTCAGGTTGATATCCTTCTCCACCAGCACCAACCCATCCGGGAAGGCGTGGGCCGTGCCGATCTGGGTGCCGCCGTGGCCCGGATCCAGCACCACCAGCCCGTCGCGACCGAAGGCACCCCTCATGTCGCTGCCCGACAGGTCGTTGGGTCTGTTCAGCCCGTTTGCCGCCATGGGATTGTACTGGCGGTAGAAGCGGGAGCCCCGCGCCTGCTCGTCCAGGTCGGGCGGCAGATTGATGCCGGTGATGATGGACTTCAGGTAGTCGCCCAGCAGCAGCCCCTGGGTGGTGCCGTTGGTCTTGTCGTAGTGCATGATCCCCCGCTGGAAGCGCAGGTAGACGAAGTTCTTGTTGCTGGGGTCGTAGGAGGGCGCGCTGGTGGGGGCTCCCCACAGCTCCAGATTGATGGCCGGCATGATCCCCGGGTCCATCTTCTTGTCCGGGTATGCGTCCTCGTAGCGGACCGTCTCGTTGAAGGTCTTCCAGAAGTTGACGGGCATTCCGTTCCACTGGTCCGGCACCTTCTCCTTCATCCAGTCCAGCATCTTGTCCAGGTATCCATCGCTGCCGGGCTTGGGCGCCGCCGACGCCATCCCGCCGTCGGCCCCGGGGAAGGTGGAGAAGTTGATGCGGGTGTAGGGCATCAGCCCATCGTCCAGCAAGTTCATGGTGGACACGGAGCCGTCCGGGTTGAGCTGCATGATCTCCCGCTGGAAGACCTGCACCCGGAAGCCGAACAGCAGGAACTCCTTGGAGATCGGGTAGCCGAAGGTGCGCAGCCCACCTCGCTTGTTGAAGTAGTCCCAGAAGCGGTCGTTGGCGACCCGGAACCCGGTCTGATCGAAGTAGAGGGGATCTTTGGTGGAAGCAGCTTGGGTTTGGGGTTGGGCAGGGGCAGGTCCCTGGGTCGCCGGGGGAGCAGGCGCGGGAGAAGCTGCGGGCCCAGGGGTGGCGGCGGGCGGAGGAGGGGGCGCAGGGTTCTGCGCGGGAGCGCCGGTCGGCGTCGCCACCGGCGACTGGCTGCTCGGTATGGTAAGCGTCACCCCCGCCACCAGCCTGTTGGGATCCTGCAGGCCGTTGGCGTCCAGGATGGCCGACGTGGTAACCCCGAAGGCACGGGATATGGAAAGCAGAGTATCACCGGGCTTCACCGTGTAGCTCCGCGTGTCGCTGGTCGCCAGCACTAGAGGGGGCGGAGTCGGGGCCACCTCCCCCAGCGCCACCGACGCGGGAGCCGAATCCGGGGCTCCTGGGGGGGCTGCCCACACCACAGCGGACCATGCGATCGATAAGCCCATAAAGCCTAAAGCTGCGCCCAGGCGCAGCTTTAGCCTGCTTGCTATCCTGCTTGCTATCACTAGCCTGCTTACTATCACTAGCTTCTGTCCTCGGTTCTCAGAATAGTGAAGATTGGCGCTCTACGACGAGCCGGGGGGAGCCGCGCAACTGGCAACAGCTGCCGCCATTCGCGGGTTGTCCACCCGGTCAGTGAGAGGTCGAACTTGGAGGCTTCAGGATAAGGGATAACGGCCGAGGGATCAACTGCCACCGCATCTTACCGGGCTTCCCGTTATGACGGAGAAGGGCAGAAAGGTCGGGCAGGCAGGCGCCGATGTGGCCCTACTCTTGCCTAGAAGCTCACCCTGGCCTAGAGGCTCCAGGGAGTCGACCTGGTTGGATTGAGCTATGGAGCACGCTTCCGCCCGGATAGCTGCTGTCCTGACCCTCTTCTGTCTGGCCGTGGGCGCAGCGCCCTTCCTGCAACTGTCCGGACCCCTGGGAGCCTCCGCCTCGGATCTCTCCTCCCCCGCCGGCACCCACATCGGTTCCTTCACTCGAGACACGGTGACCGTCAAGGTATCGGGGAGCCTGGGGGGCGTCCAGGTCGGCCCCTTCATGAATCTGCACTTTCCCTCCGGTGGCCGGGAGAGAACCCTCACCGTTCACCTGGATCAGGTTATCTCGGCGGGAGGACAGAGGCTGGACGGGATCCCCATCCACCTCTACCGATCGGTGCGGGGGCCCGTCCAGGCCGGCGAGGAGATCGTCGCCTTCTCCGAGCCCCCTCTGCTCCAGTCCCAGCTCGTGGCCTCGGACGGGGACAGGGATCTACTGGTGTGGACCGTGGAACCGGGCGACTACTTCCTCTTCTTCGGCTGGACGCGCCCCATCGTCCGGGTGGCACCGGAGGACCGCCCCGCCGAGGTGACCTATACGGTGATGATCGAATGAGGAGAACTGCATTCTACTCCCTACTGATCGCCGCCCTGGCGGGTCCCCTGACCCTCACCCCGGATAGGGTCCCGCCTCCGGCCCTGTCGGTGACGGCACCGGCCCGATCGCCCCTGGTCCGTCCCGGCGGCGAGCTGACCTACGACGTGCGGCTGGCCGCCAACGTCGATCTCTCCGATCCGACCTTCACCCTGTCGGCGGCCCTGCCCCCGGGGCTCAGCTACGTGGCGGGCTCCACCCAGCTCAACAGCCGCCCCGCCCAGGACCCGGCGGTCTCGGGGACCGCCCTCCGCTGGAGCGGCCTCCCAACCCCCGGCGACCAACCCGGGCGCTACGGGATCCACACCCTGGTCCAGGACATCATGGACCTTCCCCACATCAACGCTCAACTGGATTGGGCCCGGGCCCTGGGAGGCCCGGGGAGTTACGTCAAGGAGCTGCTCTACCCCATCACTCCGTCGACCCAGTGCCCCCAGCAGAGCTGGACGGACTTCGTGACCGCAGCCTACGCCCGGGATCTGATACCGGTATTGCGGCTCCAGGGCGTGTACAACCCCAAGGAGACCCGTTGGGAGAAGCCGCCCGTGGACAAGAATGGCGGCTACAGCTCCATCGCGGAGGCCTTCAAGCGAGTGGTCGCCGGCCTTCCCCGCAGGTCGGGCCACCCCCTCTACGTCGAGATCTGGAACGAGCCCAACCTGGACTTCGAATGGGGCGGTGCCAACAACCCGGTCGAGTACGCCCGCTTCCTGAAGGCGGTCAGCGATGCAATCCGGTCTTTGAAGGACCCCGACATAGTGATAATGAACGGCGGGCTCTCCCCAGGAGGCAACTACCCCCACCTGGAGTTCCTGGACGCCATGTTCCGGGCGGTTCCCGACGCGGTCAACGCCTTCGATGTCTGGGCCAGCCATCCCTACGCCGGCAACCACCCCCCCAACTACAACGACAGCTACTACTCCATCCGGGGCTATCAGTGGGAGCTGTCCCGCCTCGCCCAATACCGGGACGTCCGCAACCTGAAGGTGATGATAACCGAGGCGGGCTACGCCCTGGGCAACCGGGACGACCCCCGCTACCCGGCCATCGACGAGACGAACCGAGCGGCCTACACCCGAGAGGCCTTCGAGAACTACTGGTCCAGGGACGACCGGGTGCTGGCCGTCATGCCCTTCGAGCTCTCCGCCCCCTTCAACGACTGGCCCGCCTGGGACTGGGTATTCTCCTCCAGCAGCACCCGGGGCGACGGCAGCCCCGACCAGGCTCATCCGGTCTACGAGACGATGAGGAACCTGCCTCGCCAGGCCCCCACCCTGGTCCTCACCTTCAAGCTATCGGCTCCCCGCCTGGAGGGTAGCTATCGACCGGAGCTGACGGTGTCCACCTCCGCCGGGAAGCTGTCGGCGAAGGCGGAAGCGGTGACCGTCACCGACCTATCGCCCGCTGGAGTGGTCTCCGGGCAGGTCGTCGCGAAGGATCGAAGGCCGCCGGCCGGCACCACGGTGACCATCGGCGGCCACAGCGTCGCGACTTCGGCCGACGGCAGCTATCAGCTGGCCGTGCCCCCGGGCATCTACACCCTCACCGTCGCTAGTCCGGGCTGCAGACCCGTACAGCTGGGTCCGCTGACCGTCCCAGCCAACGCCAGGACCACCCCGCCGGAGATCACCCTGTACCCCTACAGCGGGAGCGCCCTACCGGATCGACAGACCCCCTGACGGAGAGCTCTGGCGGAGTTTACTGTCGCCAACCCCGAGCCGATCGAGGCTTCACGACGAAGACACGGAGTTCACGGAGGGAACCTATAGATAGCTCCGTGCTCTCCGTGTCTCCGTGTTTCTAGATCATCCTTACTGGGCCTTGCCGTTGCCCACCGCCTTAAGCACTTCCTGGAGGTATCGCTCCTCGGGCAACGCCCCCACGAACTCGGTCTTATCGTTCACCACGATCTTCGGCACGCTCATCACCCGGAACCGTTGAGACAGCTCAGGGAACTCGCTGGCCTCGACGGTGTCGGCGATGATGTGCTCGTTCTCGATCGCCATCTTTTGGGCCATCCTGGCCGCATTGGGGCAGTAGGGTCAAGTCGGGGTGACGAAGACCTGGATGTGCACCGGCTGGGTGATCTTGGCCAGCTCACCCTTGGTCTTGTCGCTGAGATCGGTGGTGCCCTTTCCGACGTCTACGATCCCCTCGATGATGGAGCCGAACTCGTATCCGGAGGGGATGCCGTAGAAGCGCACCTTTCCCTTGGCCTTGCCGGTGATGACGGTGGCAGGGATCTTGTCGACTCCGTACTGGGCGGCCTCCTCCTTGTTGGCCAGGAAATCGTACACCTTCAGTTCGATCTTGTCGGAGAGATCGGCCACCTCCTGCAGCAGATCCTTGGTCTCCTTGCAGTACATGCACTCTTGATGGGTCGGGATCGCGAGGGGCGATTGGTACTGGGTGAAGTAGGCGATCTGGACGGGGTCCTTGATCTCCCTGGAGAAGTAATCGACCAGGAAAGTGCGATCCTCCTCTGAGATCAGCGGCATGGAATCCTCCTTTGTCTCCCCGCCACGGTGGCGGGGGCGCCTGCTCGGCTCGCTCTCGGGCCGAGGAACCTTCGTTGCATCGCGCCGATTATACCCCTACGGGGTATAGCGCTGCAAGCAACGTCTTCGAAGCGCCACGGGGTAAACAGCGGGGACGCGACCCTTCGCGCCCCCATCAGCTTCTCCCTTTACATCGCGTAGCTATTCAGGCCGCCTGGCTTGGGACGAAAGGAGAGCCAGCGAAGACATGCTCGATAGCTGGAAGCACGTCGCCCCGCTGTTTGCGCACGGTGGAGATGTAGCCTCGAATACGACAGAAGGCCGTCGCTCCGTCGCAGCTGCGAAAGCAGCCGGAGATCTTCTGCTGCACCTTCACCATCCTCAGGTCCCGCTCGGCCAGGTTGTTGTCAAAGGGCACTCGGAAATCCCCCCGTGAAGGCCAGTACCGATTGCTGATGAGCACCCAGGCGGTCAAGGAGGTTCTTCGCCTTGCTCTGCTTCCTACGCCCCCGCTTACCAGGCGGCCTCGGCTCTTGCGGCGGCGGATTGGCCGCCAGCCCCTCCATCAGGATCCGTTGGTAGCGCGCCTCGAACTCCTGGCGGGTCATCTCGTCCAACCGCTCACCGCCACTGGCCTGCTCCTGGGCCACCCGGGCTTTGATCGCCACCAGCAGTTCCTTCATCTCCCCAGCCCACGGTTGGCCCTCCTGCTCAAGGGTGGCAATCACTTGCTCCTGGGCGGCAATCTGGGTCTTCAGGAGCGCGACCTCCCTTTCCTGCTCGGCAATCCGAGCCAGCAGCTCCTGGACCACAGCGATGACAGCCTCGGGACCAGCGACCATTCAATCCAGTGACCCAGCCCTGTCGGCTCTCACCATCAAAGAGCCCCTGGAGGCCACCGTTGACACGTTCATTATCATTATTCATGCCAGGCAGGCTGAGGACAAGACTCCCTTCCCGAGGGGCGAGACGTGGCTGGACACCTGTTTGGTTCCCCTGAGAAACGAGGCGGGCGAGGTCAGAGCTGTTCTGGGCATCGCGCGCGACATCACCGAGCGAAAGCGAACCGAGCAGTTTCGGGAGGAATATACCCACGCCATCGCCCACGACCTGCGGGCCCCGTTGACGGCCATCCAGGGCCACGCCTAACTGCTGCAGCGAACGTGGGAGAAGACCGGCTTGGACAGCCGCTCGCAACGCCGCATCGAGGCCATCGTCAAGGGGCCCGCCGGATGAACGCGATGATCCGCGACCTGGTCGACTCGGCGCGGCTGGAGACCGGCCACCTGGAGCTGAACCGGAGGTCAGAGGACCTGCGGCCCTTCGTGTTCGAGCTGAGGGAGCGGCTGGGTGGACTGGTCGAGGCCGAGCGCATCCTGATGAACCTGCTCAGCAACGCGCTGAAGTACTCGCCCCCCGAGACCGAGGTGCTGGTGAGGGCCGAGAGGGTCGGGCGGGAGGTGGTGACCTCGGTGGCGTAGCCAGCACCGCGCCACAAGGATCTCGATTCTCAGGAGTCCAGGCTTTAGCCGGCGGGCCGGGGATGACCGGCTGAAGCCTCCCCTTCTGAAGATCAACGGCTGCTCACGCCCCGCCACCCACATGTCTCTCGACGATCCGGACGAGATCGTCGATCTCGAAGGGCTTGCCCAGATAGTCGTCCGCCCCTATCTCCTCCGTCCTCTTCCTGGCGTCCTCGGCAGCGGTCAGCACCACAATCGGGGCCTGGCGGTCGTGCCTGGCCCGAAACTCCCGGGCGAACTGCCAGCCGTCCGTGCCAGGCATCTTCATGTCCAGGAGGATGACGGCCGGCATCTCTTGCGCCACCTTCTCCAGCCCATCTTGGCCATCAATGGCCGTGATCACCCGATAGCCTGCCTCCTCCAAGAGTATCTGCACCATCCCCAGCAGCTCCACGTCGT
>JAJZRD010000106.1 GCA_021845945.1 Chloroflexota bacterium | reverse complement strand
AAAGAAGGTCCTATCGATAGTGCCGGGCGCCGAGGCCGTCCTCCCATGATGCGCTCCCAGGGAGCCCCGACCCAGAGGGCATAACGAGCGATGGACATCCTACAGGATCTTCGACGCCTATATCCCGCTCAAACGGTCCTGCCGGCTTCGTAGGATGTTAACAAACCCTTTACCATCTCTTAAACAGCCCTTCACTAGCCGTTAAAGAGCTTGGGTCAGCATGCACACTGGCTGATAGGTTCGCACGGAAAGGACGGTGAAGAGGCCATGATACGGGACTTGGCGAACACCATCGGACAGTGGTCTCCGGTGCCCTGGTCGAAGCATCTGCTGATGGGCGCTCTGGCCTTCCTGCTGGCGGCCATAGAGAGGTACGGGGAGTTCTGCGCAGAATACGGGGAGTTCAGTGCTGAAGTGGATCGCAAGTTGGGAGGCAAGGGCCTCCCCGACCTGGGGGAATGATTGATAACAAGAGGCGTGTAGAACACCTGGAGGAGGCGACGATGCCGCGAGCGAGTGTGTTGGTGGCGCAGGAGGAACCCGAAGTGCTCGATGTGATACAGGTCCATCTGGAGAAGGCCGGATACGGTGCCACGCTGGCGTTGGACGGGATGCAGGCCTACGAGGCCCTCGAAAAGGGCAATCCGGTGGCCGTGATCCTGGACCTGGACCTCCCCGGCGTGTCCGGCTTCAGGCTAGTCAAGCTGATCCGACGCAATCCACGTTGGAAGCACCTACCGCTGATCGTGGCCAGCTCTTACGCCTTCGAGGAGGTGGAAGACATTGCCTGCGAAGGGATCGATGCCTTCGTGCCCAAGCCCTTCAATCCGGCGGATCTGGTGAGCAGGGTCCAGCTCGCTGTCGCCAAGTCTAGGCATTTCGCGGCATAGTCGCCCTAAGCGCGTCGTTCCCGAAGCCCAGCCATCCCCACCGCAGCGGCGGGGTACAACGTGGCACGAGCGGGCGCAGCGCCACGCCGCCCTACGCCACGGAATTGCGGAACGACGCTGAAAGTGGAACGGATCTTGAAGCTGGCGGGTTGAGTCCCACCAACTTCCCCGCCGAGGCGCATGGAGCCCGAGGCGGAGGCTCTACCGCATTGGATGCAAGCGACATGGCGTCAGACAGCACCGCTGAGTGGTTGGTCGCGTTGCGCCGGCAATTCCTGGGCGCCCTTCGCGCCTCCGACCGTCGCGGCGCTCGGCGCCTCCTGAGGCAGGCCGTCGCCCGGGGGGTTGATGGCTCGGTGCTGATGCGGGAGGTGGTGACCCCGGCCATCGAGGAGGTGGGCCGGAGCTGGAGAGAGGAAGAGCTGAGCCTCTCGCAGGTGTACGCGGTCGGCCTGATAGCGGAGGATAGCCTCCAGATAGCGCCCCCCTCTCCGGAATTGGCCGGGGGGCGGACCGAGAAGGTGACCATCGGGACGGCGCGGGGCGACTATCACGGATTGGGGAAGCGAATCGTTGCGGCTTTCTTGAGGGCGGCGGGGTTCAGCGTGGTGGACCTGGGGATGAGCGCTGCCCCCGAGGCGCTGGTCGAGAGGGCGCTCTCCGAGGGCGCTCGGATCATCGCCGTGTCCGCCCTGATGGCCGATACCGCTCTCGGCATTCGGGAAGTGCGCTCGGAGATGGAGAGGCAGGGGGCGGCGGACGTCAAGCTGCTGGTAGGCGGCGCTCCATTCCGCTACAACGCGGAGCTGTGGAAGCTGGTGGGCGCGGACGCCACCGCGCCCAACGCCTACGAGGCCGTCCAGGTGGCCCGGAAGCTGCTGGGGAAGAGGGGCTGATGGCAATGCAAGAGGAGATGACCTCCTTCCAGCGGCTTTCGGCCGTCCTGCGCCTGGGGATGCCCGATCGGGTGCCGGTGGTGCTGGTCTCGACCACCCACGGGGCCCGGGAAGTGGGGCTTTCGCTGCCCGAGTACTTCAGCCGTCCCGAGAACGTTGCCGAGGGCCAGCTCCGCTTCGCCCAGAGGGTGGGCCAGGACAACGTGGCCGCCTACTACTATGCGGTGCGGGAGGCCGAGGCCTTCGGGGCTGAGGCGGTCTTTCGCGAGGAGGGCCCTCCGAACATGGGTCCTCCGGTCCTGCACTCCCCGGCCGCCATCGACACCCTCGAGGGTCCGGACCCGCTCACGTCGCCCCCCTTGAGGGCCGTGCTGGAGAGCACCGAGCTGCTGTCCCAAAGGGCCAGGGGGCGATGGCTGGTGCTCGGGCATGCGCTGGGCCCCTGCTCCCTGCCGATCCTCTTGATGGGGGAGGGTGCCTGGCTGGAGCTGCTGCTGTTTGGAAGCGCATCCCGCAGGCGGCGGCTGCTCCAGGTCACCAGCCGGTTCTGCGTGGCCTGGGCCAACGCGCTGCTGGCGGCGGGAGCCGACGCCGTCGCCATGGTAGAGCCGATGGCGTCGTCCACCATGCTCACGCGGGAGCAGGCCGCGAGACTGGTGCTGCCTGTGGTCCGCAGGGCCGTGCGAGCGATCAGGGGGCCGGTGATCCTCTGGAGCATAGGCGCCATCCAGGGAGTGGCGGACCTGGTGCCGGAGCTGGGGGTGCAGGCCGTGTCGACCGACCCGGGCGACGACCTGCGGGAGGTAAAGCGGGCGGTTGCGGGGCGGATCGCCGTGCTGGGCGGGCTGAACGACCTTGCCATGCTCACCTGGACCCCGGCAGAGGCGGAGGCAGCGGCGCGGCGCGCCGTCGAGACGGCGGCCCCGGGTGGTGGGTTCATCTTGAGCCACCAGAACGAGGTCCCGGCCACCGCGGGCCACGAGCTGCTGACAAGGGTTGTGGAGGCCGCGAGACGGTGGGGCCGATATCACGGCGGCCGAGAGAAGGCACATGGCGGGTGATAACCCGGCAGGGGAGCACAGAAGCCACGGAGATCTAGAGGCGCGGGCCCAGTCTCTGGAGGAACAGGTTCGTCGTCTGGAGCAGAGCCTCGCCGAGGAGACTGCCATCTCCGACACCCGAAGCCGACTGCTATCGTTTCTGGACGTGGAGGAGCTCGCGGCGTTCCTTGTGGAGGTGGTCCCGGATCTGACAGCCTGCGAGCGGTGCCGCCTCTCGATCAGAACCGAGGAGGGCGGCTGGCAGTGCTGGGACCGGGTGTTGGGAGGGGAACTCCAGCGGTACCGTCTGGGTCCCGAGGCGGAGTTCCCCCGGGAGGTGGTGGCCGGCCACGGCCCTACCCCCTACCCTCACCTGGTCGGCAGATTGGTGCCGCGGGTGGAGCTGGCGAGCCGAGCCGAGCTGCGCTCCTACCTGGCGCTGCCGGTAGTGGCCCTCGGCCGGCAGGTGGGTGTCTTCGAGGCTGCGAACTTCGTTCACCCCGAGCAGATCGAGGAGTACGCCGATCTCCTGGCCGAGATCCTGGGATCGGCTGGGGTCGCCGTCGAGCTGTCCCGCCTGCACGAAGAGGTAAAACGCCGGGCGGAGGAGAGCCGACGTAGAGCGGCGGAGCTGGAGGCTGCCATCTCCGCCATGCCCGATGCGGTCATGCTCTACGATGCGTCCGGGATGATCGCCCGCATCAACGATGCGGCAATGCGGATGTTCGGGTACCGTGCCGAGGACCTGAAACAGCCCCCGGACAAACGGATTGCCCTCCTGCGAATGGAGACGCCCGAGGGCAAACCCATCACGCGGGAGAACTCCCCTCTGGGGAGGATCATGCGTGGCGAGACGGTCCGGGGGGAAGTGCTTGTGGTTCACACTCCGGACGGCAGGACCATCTGGATGGCGTTCAGCGGGGCGCCGATCCGAACTGAGGAGGGCGAGATCCAGGGATTGGCTGCCGTCGCCACCGACATCACCGAGCTGCACCGGCTCCAGCAGCAACAGGAAGACCTGGTGCGGATGGTGTCCCACGACCTGCGAGGTCCCCTGACGGCCGTGCAGGGGCAGGCCCAGCTGCTCCTCAAGCTGCTGGAGCGCCCGCGCCCCAACGAGGCGATGCGCCGCAGCGCGGCGGCAATCCTCACCAGCGCCCACCGGATGAATTCCATGATCCAGGACCTGGTGGACGTGGCGCGGGTGGAGTCGGGACAGGTGAGGCTGCACCGCGTTTCCCTGGAGCTGGGCGCCGCGGTCGCGGACCTCAAGCAGCGGATGGCCGGAGCCCTCGAGACGGAACGGATTCGGGTGAAGATCCCCATGGACCTGCCGCCCGTGTGGGCGGACCCGGACCGGCTGGATAGGATCCTGCTCAACCTCCTGTCCAACGCGCTGAAGTACTCAACTTCTGGAACCGAGGTGGATGTAACCGCCGAGAGGGCGGATGGGGAGGTCGTGGTTTCCGTCACGGATCGGGGGTCCGGGATCGCCCGAGAGGACATACCCCACCTGTTCGAGCGGTACTACAGGGGGAAGGGAGCCAGGAAGGCCGAGGGGATCGGATTGGGGCTGTACATCACCCGCATGTTAGTGGAGGCCCACGGCGGACGTATCTGGGTCCAGAGCGAGGTGGGCCGGGGCAGCAGCTTCTCCTTCACCCTGCCTATCGCCGAGGGGTGACCCCGCCCTACGCCGTTTCCATCCTCGATGGTGCCCGCCTCAGGGCATGTGTAACTCCTAGATAGGAGGATCTACGCGGTTTCCCACTTTATCGTGGTGAGCCCTCTGACAGAAGGCGTGGACACCCCCGCTGCGGCGTGCTATGGTTGGATTGGAGATACGAGAGCCGAATGGCTGCAAGTAACGTCGCGGGAGGTCGACATGGTGATAGGGCACGGATCCACCGAGAGCGCCCTCACGTCCGAGGAGGTCCGCCAGCTGCTGGCCACGGCCCTCGATCCACTGCCGCTGGAGGGAAAGCGGGTTCTCGTCATCATCCCCGACGGCACCCGCACCGCCCCCATCCCCTTGATGTTCTACCTGCTCTACGACCTGATCGGCCGTCGGGCGGCCAAGCTGGACTACCTGATCGCCCTGGGCACCCATCCCACCATGTCCGACGAGGCCATCGAGCGGCTGGTAGGCGTGTCGGCCGACGAGAGGGCCCAGCAGTACCCCAAGGTCCAGATCTTCAACCATCGGTGGGACCTGCCCGAGACCCTGGAGACGGTGGGGATGATCTCCAGCCAGGAGATGGCCCGGATCACCGGCGGGATATCGACAGAGGAGACCGCGGTCCAGTTGAACCGGATGATCTTCGACTACGACCAGCTGATGATCTGCGGGCCGGTCTTCCCCCACGAGGTGGCGGGCTTCTCCGGCGGGGCCAAGTACCTCTTCCCCGGGGTCGCGGGGCCGGAGATCATCAACGCCACCCACTGGCTGGGTGGCCTGGTCGGCAACATGAAGACCATCGGGATCAAGGACACGGCGGTGCGGAAGGTGATGCACGGAGCGGCCGGGTTCGTGCCCCAGCCCATCCTCTGCCTCTCCCTGGTGGTCCAGGGCGCCGCCCTCCACGGCCTGTACGTCGGCCCCCTGGAGGATGCCTGGAGCGCCGCCGCCGACCTATCGGCGCAGCTCAACGTGGTGGTGGTGCCCCACGCCTTCCGGAAAGTCCTCTCCATGCCCTCTGAGATGTACGACGACCTCTGGACGGCCGCCAAGGCGATGTACAAGGTGGAGCCGGCGGTGGCCGACGGGGGCGAGGTGATCATCTACGCACCCCACATCACCGAGGTCTCCTACACCCATGGCAAGCTGATCGACGAGGTCGGCTACCACGTGATGGAGTACTTCGTGAAGCAGCCCGATCGCTTCAAGGACACCCCAGGCAGCATCAAGGCCCACAGCAGCCACGTGAAGGGGGCCGGAAGCTACGACGCCGCTACCGGCATCGAGACGCCGCGCATCCAGGTTACCCTGGCGACGGGGATCCCGGAGGAGCGATGCCGGCGAATCAACCTGGGATACATGGACTACCGGAACATCGACCCCAAGGCGTGGGCCGGCTGCGAGAAGGAGGGGATCCTGCTGCTGCTCCACGCCGGGGAGATGCTGTTCCGGGCCAAGGACCTGCACCCGACGCCGTAGGAGTCGCGAAACGCTGCGCCCGCTCCCGTCGCGCTGCCGGCGATGCTCTACCGGCTCTGGATCAGGGAACCAGGTCAGCGCTTCGTGATGCTATACTGATAAAGATGCTCTGTGCGTGATGATTGGGGAACAGGAAGAGATCGATGCCTGTGCTCGTCATCTACTTGGATACCTCCGTCGCCAGCGCCTACTTCGACGAACGAGACCCGCCAAGGATGCTGGCCACTCGGGGGTTCTGGGGCAATCTCAGCAACCATGATGTGCTGATTTCGGATCTCGTCGTTCGTGAGGTCCGGCATACTCCAGATCAGGTGCGAAGACAGGCGATCGAGGACCTTCTGAGGCAGTTCACGGTGGTGCCGATCGACGACGAGATGCGGGCTCTGGCCAGCAGGTACCTACAGTCGGGAGTGTTTGTACCTACAGCGGGTGCCGACGCGCTCCACGTAGCAGCCTGTACCGTCGTAGGAGCGGACCTGGTGGTGAACTGGAACTTCCAGCACATGGTCAAAGTGAGAACGATCCAGAGGGTCAACTCGGTCAACCTCGATCTCGGCTATCGGCCGATCGATATACGTTCGCCCCTGGAGCTCTGATTCGTCGGGAGGAGTCATGACTTACTACAGTCAGACGTGGGCAGTGGAGGTCAGAGACGAAATCGCCCGGGAGTTCACGTCCCCGGACGGAACGGTCGACGAAAACCTGGCCGGCCTGCACGAGGTGCGAGCCCGCATGGCAGAGCAAGAGGCTCAGAAGTCGCCCTCCCAGTTGGCCGAGGAGATTGCCGAGACCCAGCATTCACTGGAATCCGAAGGTTGGCGGGTGATGCGGGGTGGGAAGCGGCGACCAGCGGCGTAGGAGAAGCCGGGGTGTTACGCCGCCTTCCTCTTGGGCTTCTTTCGACGGGGAGCCACCGGCTGCTCCCTGACGGCCTCGGCCAATATCGGCCGGGCGACGCTCTCCAAGGGACGACGCTCGGCGTCTTCACCGAGAGGGAACTCCGCCAATCCGGCAACCACCATCAGGATGGCCCCGACGAGATAGCCCCCGTAGAAGAGCTGCGTGCTGCTTCCCGTCTCGATCAGCCCCGCGAACAGCGCCGGTCCCACCAGTCCACCGACAGCCGTCCCCGCCGCGTAGACCAGGCCCAAGATCGTGGCGCGGAACTCCAGGGGGAACAGCTCGCCAAGGGAAAGGTAGGCAGCGCTGGCACCGGCGGAGGCGAAGAAGAGGATCGCGGCCCAGGCGATGGTCTGGGTCACCGGATTGAGTATCCCGATGGAGAAGAGGTAGCCGGTGATGCCCAGCAGCACCCCCGAGGTGACGTAGGTGGCGGCGATCATCGACCTACGGCCGACGCCGTCGAATAGCCTCCCCAGCAGCCAGGGACCCAGCAGACTGCCGACCGCCAGGCCGACGAGATAGATCCCCACGTCGTAGAAAGCCACGCCGTAGAAGCTGCTCAGCACCAGGGCATAGGTGAAGAAGATGGAGTTGTAGAGGAAAGCCTGCCCGGCCATCAGCACGAACCCGAGCATCGTACGTCTTGGGTACATCCTGAAGAGGATCGCCACTATGAAGCTGGGCTCGAGACGGCTCTCAGGTCGGAGAGCGAGTACTCCGACCGGCCGCGGCAGTTCACGGAGCTCTTCCTTGCGCCTGATGCGCTGCTCGAGTCTGCCAACCACGACGCTGGCAAGGGCTGGCCCGCGGCGGATCATCAGCCATCGAGGGCTCTCGGGAACGTACCGTTGGACCAGTACGACACCGAAGGCCAGCACCGCCGCGACGGCGAAGGACACTCGCCAGCCGAGAGATGGTGGGAGAACGCCGGGGTTCAGCAAGGCTATGGTCGATCCGATGCCGATGATGGCACCGGCCCAATAGCTGCCGTTTACCGCCAGGTTGGCCCGTCCCCGAGACCTGGCCGGCACCAGCTCGTTGATCAGCGAGTTGATGGCCGCGTACTGTCCGCCAACGCCGAAGCCGGTGACGAACCGAAAGAGGGCAAAGCTCCAGTAGGTCGAGGAGAAGGCCGTGGCGAAGGTGCCGGCGGCGTAGATACCGATGGCTATCAGGATGAGCCGCTTGCGGCCGAAGCCGTCGGACGTGTATCCCAGGATCAGAGCGCCGAGAATGGTCCCGAACAGGTAGATGGTGCCGGCATACCCCACCTGCAGAATGGAGAGGTTCAGGGTCTGCTGCTCGGTAAGCACCGGGCCGATAGCGGCAACCACCGCCACCCCCAGACCATTGAAGGCCCAGGTGATCCCCAGGGCGACGACCACCAGCCGGTGCCAGCGACTCCAGGGGAGCCGGTCCATCCTTGCCGGGACGTCGGTCCTGATCGCCCCGGCCCGGGCCATCTGCCCCATCACCGAGCGAATCCTCGCGTGCATCACCCACCCCTCCAACTGCCGGCGGCCCGACACCAGCCTGGTGGCTCGAAGAGAGCTGCCAACGGAGGCCGGTCTTCGGAGAAGGTCGAGCTCCCCTGACGGCACCCGCGGATCCCCGGGCGATGCGCCGAAGCGGCTCCGTTGGGCGTGGCTAGGTGCACTTCCCATACCGCATCCTTGGGTGGCGGCTCCATCCCCCTCGCCCGAAAGGATTTCGCCTCGGCCACCCCACAGCACCGGTTCTTCCGCCGGGTGCGCTATACTATTAGTCTTGCGATTTCTTCAGTTGACCCCAGGGAGGACGGGATGGAGGAACCCACGGCGAGAGTACTGATCCTGCCGACGGCAGCAGACGTGGCGGAAGAGGCCGAGCGGATGGGGGTGCCCCCTTCCACCCTTCAGGAGATGGCCGGCGCCCTGGGAGTGGAGGCAATCAAGCTTGAGGGCGTCCCACCGCAGGTGGTCTCTGCCCTGCAGGCGGTGATCTCTCCCCCGGCCGGCCTGGTCGTCGCGACTTCTGGACCTGCTGGGCAGGCGGCCTCCCAGTCCTCCGCCCCCGGCCCTCAGTCCTTGCAGTTGCTGCTGGCGGGATCGAGGCCGCTCATGCTGGAGGCAGCCTCTAGATTGGAGGGCGCTGGCGAGGCCGAGAGGGCGGCAGCCGAGGCGCTCCGCTCCACCCTGGGGCTCTACGACGGGCGACGGCTGGGGATCACCAAGTGCGGCAACCTCACCTTCGAATGGGGAAGGCGCAGCTACGTCATGGGGATCATCAACGTCACCCCGGACTCCTTCTCCGGCGACGGTCTGGGCAAGAACCTGGACGCGGCCCTGGCCCAGGCCGAGCGGTTCGTCCAGGCCGGAGCGGACCTCCTGGACGTGGGGGGGGAGTCGACCCGCCCGGGCCACGAAGAGGTGTCGGTCCAGGAGGAGCGGGACAGGGTGGTCCCGGTGGTGCGACGGCTGGTCGAGGAGATGCCGGTGCCGGTCTCGGTGGACTCCTACCGCCTGCAGGTCGTCCAGGAGGCGCTGGAGGCGGGCGCTCACATGGTCAACGACGTGTGGGGGCTGCGGCGCACCGAGGGGCTGGGCGCTCTCGCAGCCGCGTACGACGTCCCCATCGTGCTGATGCACAACCGCAGGGCCGACGCCACCAAGACCCAGCTGGGCGGCCACTTCCAACAGGTCCAGTATGGGGATCTGATGGGGGAGATCGTCCAGGGGCTGCGGGAAAGCGTGGAGCTGGCGCTGCAGAGCAACGTGCGGTGGGAGAACGTCATCGTCGACCCCGGCATCGGCTTCGGCAAGACCCCTCAGCAGAACCTGGTGGTGATGCGGCGGCTGAGGGAGCTGAAATCGCTGGGCCGGCCGATCCTGATGGGGACCTCCCGCAAGTCGGTGATAGGGATCACCCTGGGGGTGCCCATGGAGGAACGGGTGGAGGGCACGGGAGCCACCGTGGCGGTGAGCATCTGCAACGGGGCCGACATCGTGCGGGTGCACGACGTCAAGGAGATGGTCAGGATCAGCCGGATGACCGATGCGATCGTACGAACCTAACGAGGAGCCCTGAGTGCTGAGTCCTGAGAAGCCAACGCAAAGGACCCAGGACTCAGCACCCAGGACCGAGGACTCACGCTGATGGATTACGCGGAAGCCCTTAGATACCTGTACAGCTTCACAGACTATGAGAAGAAGACCGGCTACAGCGCGGCCGAGAGCTTCGACCTGAGGCGGCCACGGGAGCTGCTGGCGCTGCTGGGCGACCCCCAGTGCCGCTTCCCGTCGATTCTCGTGGCCGGCACCAAGGGGAAAGGCTCCACCAGCGTGATGGTGGCCTCCATCCTCGAGGCCGCGGGGCTGCGAGTGGGCCTGTACAGCCAGCCCCACCTCCACACCTTCCGGGAGAGGATACAGGTGAACGGCCGGCTGATCGGCCCCGAGGAGATGGCCTCGGCCGTGGAGGCGGTGGTTCCGGCGGTGGTGGAGCTGCGGCGGACCCGGCCGGAGCTGGGCGTTCCCACGACCTACGAGGTGGCCACCGCCGCCGCCATGCACTACTTCGCCTCCCGCCGGCCCGACCTGGTGGTGCTGGAGGTGGGGCTGGGCGGCCGGCTGGATGCCACCAACGTGGTGACCCCCCTGGTCTCGGTGATCACCCCGGTCAGCCTGGACCACGTCCAGATCCTGGGCAACACCATCGCCCAGATCGCCCGGGAGAAGGCGGGGATCATCAAGGAGCGAGGGTTGGTGGTCGCAGCCGATCAGACGGAGGAGGGGCTGGAGGTGATCCGGCAGGTGGCGGCGGAGCGCTCCGCCCGACTGCTGGTCGTCCGACCCGAGCTGCTGGAAGGCCCCGAAGAGCCCCCGGTGCCTGCGCTGGAGGAGAATAGCCCGGCGCGGCCCCTCCGGGAGCGGACGCGGGTAGTCCTGCGAGGCCCTTCTGGGGATGATTACCGGGTCGAGCTGCCGCTGCTGGGCGCCCACCAGGTGGCGAACGCCGCCACGGCCATCGCCGTCGTGGAGCAGCTGGGGAGGAAGGGCTTCCCCGTAGGCCGCGAGACCGTGGAGCGAGGCCTGGGACAGGTCCGGTGGCCGGGCCGCCTGGAGATGCTCCGGCGGGAGCCGCTGGTGGTGGCCGACGGTGCCCACAACGGCGACTCCGCACGCAAGCTGGCCGCCGCCCTGCGGGAGAGCTTCGCCTACCGGCGACTGGTCCTGGTGCTGGCCACCTCGGCCGACAAGGACGTGGAGGGGATCGTGGCCGCCCTGGGTCCCCAGGCCTCGGTGGCGATCGCCACCCGCTCCCGCCACCCCCGGGCCGCCGATCCGGAGCGACTGGCGGCGGTAGCGCGGGGACAGTGTCCACAGGTGGAGGTAGCCCCCGACTTTCCATCCGCCATCGGACTGGCCACCGCCCTGGCGGACCCCGGCGACCTGATCTGCGTCACCGGCTCCCTGTTCATCGTCGCCGACGCCCGCGACCACTATGGGCTGGCGGAAGAGCGGGACTAGGGCGCCCCTCAATCCCCTCCCGTAGTGTCACCGCCACGGCGTACAGCTGTAGCCAGAAAGTACCATTGACCGCCCCCTGCCTCGCAGCTACAGTCCCATCATCTACCCTGTACCGTCGCGCGATACGCGTCGGACGTCTCCGCTTTCCGCCCACCAGTCTGAAGCCGTAGTTGGCACCGAGACCCTCAGGCCCGATACGACCCACGCGCGAAAGCCCGTAGCGCTGTCCATGGCGACCCCTACAGAGGCAACCAAAGCCAGAGGAGGAGAGTACACCATGGGACGATCCCTGAGGCGAGCGCTCACCGGCCGGGTCTTCTATCGATTCACCGCCACGGCAACCATCGCCAGCCTGCTGCTCGGCTACGGGGGGATTACCCCCGGTCTCGTCACACCCCCTCGTGCGGCCGCCCAGGAGATCCCGACCTCTTCGACACCAACCCCGACGGCCACCGCAACGGCAGCTATCGTCACGGCGACTGCCGCCGCGACCGCCACCGCCAGTCCCAGTGCGACCCCCTCGCCCACGGCCACTACCGTCGCGACCGGGACCGCCACCGGCAGTCCCACAGCGACGCCCTCGCCCACGGCCACTGGGACTGCCGCTGCCACGTCGATACCGACGGCCACGGCGAGCC
>JAJZRD010000105.1 GCA_021845945.1 Chloroflexota bacterium | reverse complement strand
GGACTCCTCCCGACCCGACGGTATGTCTTGGGGGCCGTGTTGGTGTATCAACTGGCGTTGCTCCGTCGTTTCGAGAACGGTGACGATCTGCGAGTCGGGATCAAACCCTACTTGCAGGCCGCGTAGGATTTATGACTAGGTCACAACTAAATCTTACCGAAGGCCGCCCGTTGACCAGCACCTTCATCCACTGTATAATGGCTACGATGATTGCCACTAAGTTGCAACGGTAAGATCCGGAGGCTGGGGCCTTGTGTACAACCACGGCGGCGCGAGCAGATACTGACGCGCCCAAGCCGGAGGAGGCGGCGGAACGGGCGCGCTTCGTGAAGACCCTCCGCGAGCATGGCTACCCTCTGACGGCGCAGCGGGCGGCGGTCATGGACGTCATCTGTCGGGTGTCCGGCCACATCTGCGCCGAGCATCTGCAGGCGACGGTGCGCTCGCGGTATCCTTCGCTGCGCCTGAACAAGACCACGGTGTACCGGGCCCTCGACCTCTTTCTCTCCCTGGGGCTGGTGACGGAGATGAAGTGTGGCGATGGCCGGGCGCAGTATGAGCTGGCATCCCGGGGCCGGCACAGCCACCTGATCTGCCTGCGCTGTGGCCATCTGCAGGACTTGCATGAGGACATCGCAGCCATGGTGATTAGCTGCATTGACCGCCGTCTGGGTTTCGTGCCCGAACTGGAAGCCTACCCCGTCTTCGGGCTCTGCGCCCGCTGCCGTACGCAGTAGCTACGGTCGGGAGCTCTCTCTTTTTTGCCAACTCGTTGCAACTTAGTTGCAACTATTCATCCAGCGCGCCCGACACGGTGCCAGAGTCGCTGTCTGGCATCCGTTCCGTGTAAGGGGTTTCTTGTGCAACGAAAGCTTCGCCGCCAGACAAGACGGCGTCTTGCTGGTCCGGCGTGGCGGTGTTGTAGCTCGCGAGCAGGAGGTTGTGCGATGGCACGGATCTATCCCCTCGGGGTATCCCTCATCTTGGCGCTTGCACTGGCCTTAGTCTCTGGTTGCGCGCCGGCCGGCAGCTCGCAACTGAAGGTAGCTACTACCACCTCTCTCCTCGGCACTCTGGCAAAAGAGGTAGGTGGCGAAAGGGTCGACGTGGTCACCATCATCCCTCCGGCGGCCTGCCCCGGCCACTTCGACACGAAGCCGGGCGACGTGAAGGCCCTCGCCGATGCCCGGCTCTTCCTGAAACATGGCTGGGAGGGCTTTGCCGACGACCTGGTCAAGTCAGCCAACAACCCCGGCCTCTCCATCGTCGAGGTCCAGGTCAAGGGGAACTGGATGGTGCCCGAGATGCAGGCCCAGGCGATCGACCCGGTGGTGGCCGCTCTTTCCAGGGCCGATCCGGCTGGCAAGGAGCTCTACCACCAGCGAGGGGAGGCCTACAAGGCGAGGGTGCTGGCCGTCGGATGGCAGCTCAGGGACAAGCTTGCCGGCCGGGCGGTGGGGGTGAAGGTGCTCTGCTCTCAGATGCAGGTGGATTTCGTGAAATGGGCGGGCTTCGAAGTGGTGGACACCTTCAGCCGCCCCGAGGAGACGACGCCCCAGAAGCTGCGGGAGCTTGTGGAGAAGGGCCGGGGGAGCCGGGCCGCCCTCGTCATCAACAACTTGCAGAGCGACCCGGACGCCGGCAAGGGCCTGGCCCAGGAGATCGGGACGGTCCAGCTCAACCTCTCCAACTTCCCGGGGGCCTTCGAGGGGACCGAGAGCTGGGAGAAAGCGGTGGAGCGCAATGTCGATCTCCTGCTCGAGGCGCTCGGCAAGCGCCGCTGACCCGGCGGTGGAGATCCGCGAGGCGGTGGTCTCCTACCGGGAGGACGTGGCGCTGCGTGGCGTCTCCCTGGCAGTGCGGCGCGGGGAGTTCGTGGGCATCATCGGGCCGAACGGGGCAGGCAAGACGACCCTCCTCACTCTGATCAACGGCCTCGCCACGCTCCTGCAGGGCGAGGTGTCGGTGCTGGGGGAGCGTCTGAACCGAAGAAGCGCTGGCCGGATCCGAACAAGGGTGGGCTACGTTCCCCAGTCCCACAACGTCGACCCGCGCCTCCCGATCAGCGTGCGCGAGGTGGCCATGATCGGGCGCTACGGTCGGCTGGGGCTCCTGCGTCGTCCGGGTCCTACCGACCGGCAGGTCGTGGCGAGCATGCTTCGTCTGGTGGGGATGGACCATCTGGCCGACCGGCCCATTGGCCACCTTTCGGGAGGCCAGCAGCAGCGAGTGGCCATCGCCCGGGCACTCGCACAGGAGCCGGAGATACTGGCCCTGGACGAGCCGACCGTCGGGCTGGCGAGAGGATGTCCTGGCGCCTGAGGAAATACAGGGAGGCGCTCCGCTGTTGTGAGATGGAGGACGGCACCCAGAGGTAAGGTGAACGTATGGACCATCGCGAGTTCTTCGACCGTGCGGCCCCGGACTGGGACGCGCAGGTGAGTGCTGAGACCGTGGCCCGGCTCAGGGAGGTGCTGGCCCGGGTTGGGGTAGAGGACGGGATGAGCGTCCTCGACGTCGGCACGGGAACGGGCGTCCTCGTGCCCTTGCTGCTGGAGCATGTGGGGCAAAGGGGCCGGATAGTGGCCCTGGACGTCTCGCCCCGGATGCTCGAGGTGGTGCGGGCGAAAGGCTTCCCAACCAACGTTGAGCTCGTTGAGGCAGATGCGGCTAGCATTCCGCTTCCCGAGCGCAGCTTCGACCTGGAGATCTGCAACGCCTCCTTTCCGCACTTCCCCGACAAGGCTCGCGCCCTGGCCGAGATGGCGCGGGTGCTCAAGCCTGGAGGAGTGCTTGTCATCGGCCACACGAGCAGCCGCGAGCAGGTCAACAGACTGCACAGAGAGATCGGCGGCGCGGTGGCCGATGACGAGATCCCCGATGAGCTGGAGATGCACCGGCTGTTGGCGGAGGCCGGCTTCGAGCAGATCGGCGTCCGTGACGAGCGGTCGCTTTACCTGGCCACAGCGCGGATGCCCGCCAGCTCGGTGGCAGCGGACTGAGTGCCGCCATCGGACGTCAGTTGATCACCCTCATGGGGGAAAGCACACTGCTTCGAGCTAGTATCAAGAGCCTAGTATCAAGAGCCTAGATCTCTTGCACGGTTCGATCGTACTGGAGAGGACGGCCACGAACCTGGCCCAAGAACGACAACCGGAACGGGAACCATGATAGTAGCTGTCGAGGAGAGAGAATGAACGAGTTACGAGTGGCGATGCGAGAGCGATGGGATGCAAAGGGTGACCGGTACGACACCGCAGGCGCGCACGGCACCAGGGATCCCGGCGAAAAGGCGCGGTGGGTTGGCTTCCTCCAGCGGCTGGGTAACAGACCGCTGGACGTGTTGGACGTAGGCACCGGCACGGGCTTCGTGGCTTTGATCCTGGCGGAAATGGGCCACCACGTAACGGGGATCGATTGGTCGACCACCATGCTGGCTCAGGCGGAGGCGAAGGCTCGCGAGGCTGGCCAGGAGATCACTCTCAGGCGGGGAGATGCAGAATCGCTGCCTTTTCCCGATGGCTGTTTTGACGCGGTGGTGGCGAGGCATCTGCTCTGGACGTTGGTGGAGCCCCGACAAGCGCTCATCGAGTGGCATCGCGTGCTGAAGCCGAAGGGAAGGATACTGGCCGATTTCTCCCGCCGCCGAAGGGAGGCAACGGGGCATCACTACCCCGTTGAGGTCGAGGAGAGGCTGCCGCTGAACAGGGATGTGGACCCGGCTGAAGTAGCCAGCCTTTTCGAGGAGGTCGGGTTTACCGATCTGCGAGTTGAGACCTCTTCCATCCTTCACGACAGCGAAGCGACTACCTACCTGCTGAGCGGGCAGAGACCGTCGGAGGTGTAGACATGGCTCCACATCACATCTGGATCGAGAGTTCGCAGCGGCCGAGACTGGGGGAGCCGTCCTGCGCTGTCGTCCGGTTTGGCCACGGCCTCGTTGCCCAAGGGAGACCCGATCCGCTGCGGACTCTCGCCTGGCTGGTCGACCCCGCGGGCGCGAAGGCCCCCCTGGCCGTACGTACCGGCGATGGGCAGACGACCCTCCTGTTCACGCCCACCGAGCCAGGCGTGTATACCCTCCTGTGCGAGTACGATGGCAAGATATGGAGTATCGGTCGGGATGGCCGGCACCTTCGTGGGCCGCGCAGCGAGCATCCCGGAGTAGACATCGAGAGGTCCATCTACTCCTATCAGTTCGCCAAGAGCCTGATAGCCGTCGAGACGGATCGCCCCTGGCCAGATCCATTGGGCGTGGAGTTGGAGATCGTCCCCAGGCCCCCAGGCCGTGAGGAGTTCGAGGTCGCGGTGCTTTACAAGGGACGACCCCTGACAGAGGCGCCGGTGCAGGCCTTCTGTCCTGGCAATGGCTCTCCCCACGCGGTCTGTACGGACGCGCGGGGTGGAGCGCGCTTCCCGCTTGTCAAAGGGAGCTGGATGATCCTGACGAGCCACTCAGACCGGCAGGGGGCCGCGTCGGGGCAGTACGACGAACGCAGCCTGACCTCCGTTCTTACCCTCGAGCTGACACACCTCCACGATGGCTCCGACCTGGGAATTGGGGTCAGCCTCCCCGAGACGCCGCGGGTCCGAACGGCGGAGAGCAGGGGTGCGAGCTCGCCATGAGTGCAGCCATATCGGGTCTTCAGGCCAAGAGCGAGTGCGTGGCGGATAGCTTCCTCGAGATCCAAGACGCATACGGCCGGCAAGTCGCAAGAAAAGCGGCCTTCGTGGGTGGTCTGGCACTGCTGCTGGTCGCGACGGCCTTCATTTCAGTTTCCATAGGAATTGCCTCTTTGGGGATCGACCAGGTGTGGGGGGCTATCTGGATCTGGCTCTTCCCGGCGCAGAGCACCTCTTCCGACGCTTTCGCGGAGACGGTGGTGATGCAGGGTAACCTCCGCAATCCATTGGTCAGCCCCTACACCCTCGGCCTGTCCGGCGGCGCCGCCTTTGGCGCGGCCCTGGCCATCGTCCTGGGAACGAGTATTGTCGGCCCGACCTTTGGTGTGACATCCTCGTTTACGATAGCCGCCAACGCCTTCGTTTTCGGCGCGCTCACCATGGCCTTCGCCTGCGCGATCGCTCGCCTGAGAGGGATGGCCCCGGAAACGCTGGTTCTCGGCGGGGTAGCCCTTGGCTATCTATTTTCGGCGGGGGTTTCCGCCCTGAAGTACATAGCCCCATCGGAAGTGCTGCGAGACCTGGTGGTATGGCTGATGGGAAGCATGTCGGGGGCTACCTGGGCGCAGGTGAGGCTGCTGGTTCCGCTGGTGCTGGCCTGCGTGGCGGTCTTGTTGCGCTACTCCTGGGACATGAACGCGCTCGCGGCTGGCGATGAGGTGGCGACCAACCTGGGGGTCGACGTGGCCGCCTGCGGCTGGTGTGCCTGACGGCAGCCACGCTGGCAGCCTCGGCCACGGTCGCGTTCACCGGCATCATCGGCTTCGTTGGCCTGGTCGCCCCTCACATCTGCCGCATGCTCATCGGCAGCGACCACCGCTTCCTGATCCCCTCCTCATGCCTGGTGGGGGCGCTGTTGCTGCTGGTTTCCGACACCTTGGCGCGCACCGTCGCGGCGCCGATCGAGATCCCCGTGGGGATCATCACCTCGCTAATCGGTGCCCCGTTCTTTGTCTACCTCCTCACAAGGAGGAAAGTCCGCTAGCGAGGAAGAGAGTCGAGTCTAAATGGAGCCACGTCCGGTTGAGTACGGCAACCGGCAGGCGATCGCGGAGAGGAGCGTTTCTGATGAAGAGATCTGGCGCGGTCTCGTTGGCATTGGTGCTACTTGCAGCGACGGCTATCGGCTGTGGGCGGCAGGGCGCCGATCTGCCGAGTTCGGGGCAAAAGAAGGAGGTGGTCACCGACCTGATGGACCGGCAGGTGGAGGTGAAGTCCCCGCCCGGGAAGGTGATAGTGCTGCAATACGGCGGTGCTCTAGGCGAGATAATCACCGCTCTCGGTGTAGAGAGAAGGGTGGTGGGCGTCGATGAGAAGACGAAGACCGATGTCAGGTGGCCATCGTGGGTGCTATCGGTGCCCTCCGTGGGCGACGCGGGCAACCCGAGCCTGGAGAAGATCGTCTCGCTCAAACCGGACCTGGTCATCGCCTGGAGCCTGAAGCCCGAGATGTTGGCCAAACTGGAGCAAGCCGGCATCCCAGCGGTGTTTGGATACGGGATGGGGGGGAAGAAGCTGCTGCCATCGATAACCAGCCTGGGCGAGATCTTCCAGAGGCAGGAGCGAGCAAATCAGCTCCTCGGATACATCCAGAAGCAGTACGACGCGGTGGCGCAACGCACCAAGGACTTAACCACGGAGCAGAAGCCAAAGGTGTATCTGGAAGGCTCAACACAGTGGCAGACCTTTGGCAGAGATAGGGAGGAGAGTTGGCTGATCGATCGCGCGGGTGGCGTCAACCTAATCAAGGAGGAGACAGCGGGTCACCCGTGATCAACTCAGAGTGGATCCTGCAGGCGAATCCCGACGTCATAGTCAAGATCGTTCAGTCGAGTGAGCTGGCGGGGTTCGACGTCACCAGCACGGCTGGGATGAAAGCCGTGCACGACGAGATATGCTCGCGGGCGGGCCTGGCAGGGACCAGGGCAGTGAAAGAGAACCGCGTGTACGTGATCGGGAACTTCCTTCGCACGCCAAGGAGCGCTGCTGGCGTCTGGTACCTGGCCAACTGGTTGCACCCCAACCTCTTCCAGGATGTGGACCCGGAGGCGATCCATCGGGCAATGCTGAAGGACTTCTTCGGCCAGGAGTTCCGCGGCAAGTGGGTGTACCCTGAGAGATGACGAGGGTGCGGCGACAGGTCGTGATCGTTTGCCAGGACAGCTTGTCGCCGCGCAGCGGGCGGTGTGATGAAAGTGGTTGGCCAAGATATACACTTCGCATACGGGAGCCGGGAGGTGCTGGGCGGCGTGAGCATGGAGATACGGCCCGGGCAAGTGGCAAGCATCGTCGGGCCCAACGGTTCCGGAAAGACCACTCTGCTGAGGTGTCTCGCGCGGGTGCTTACCCCCCGGAGCGGGGCGGTTTTCCTGGACGGTAGGGAGCTGGCCCGCATCGGGTCGCGGGAACTGGGCCGGCTAGTGGGCTACGTCCCCCAAGACAGCGGCTCGATCCTCCCCTTTACTGTGCTTGAGACGGTGATCATGGGGCGCAAGCCGTATATCACCTGGGGAGTCAGCCCACACGATCTCGAAGTGGTTGCCGGAGTGCTCCAGTTCATGGGCATCGCGGAAATGGCTCAGCGAGTCGTGGGCGAGCTGAGCGGGGGCCAGAGGCAACGGGTTTTCATCGCCCGCGCCCTGGCCCAGGAGCCGCGGGTCCTTCTCCTTGACGAGCCCACGAACAATCTGGACATCCAGCACCAGCTTCGGGCACTGGAGCTTGTGAGAGAATTCGCTGGCCATTCCGGTCGCTCGGCGGTGATGGCGATGCACGACCTGAACCTGGCCGCCAGATTCAGCGACGAGATCGTCATGTTACGGGAAGGACGGGTGTTCGCCGCGGGGGCGCCGGAGTCTGTGCTGACCGCGGAGAACATCGGTGTCGTCTACGGCGTCGATGCCTCGGTCATCAACACCGCCTATGGCCCATATATCTTGCCGATCAGGCCGGCAGTTAGTCGAGTTGGCGGGAGGCGCCCAGGGAACGGGCTGGCGGGTTCCCTAGGACCCGCCAGCGTGAGATCCGGGCGGGAGCCTTGAGACGAGCATATAGGAAGGGATTGACCTCCCCTTTCCGGCCATCGTCGGCCAGCAGGAACTGAAGATGACCCAGCCGAGCGGGTGGAGGTGGTGAGCACTCGCTAAGAGGGCATCGAGTGAATGCCGGCCACCTCCACGTGCGCTGATTCCAACAGCCCGCGTACCCGTTCGGCCTGATTCCCATCGAAACGCAGGGCGACACCGCAGTCGCTTGATAGCTCACGGGGCGTCGGGATCAGTTTGGCGGCTAGCCCTGCCTTCGCCAGAGTCTTCTCCGCACGAAGTGCGGAGGATGTGGCGTAGAACAGCACGACGCCGTAGCCCTTCATGTTCTCACGACCTGCTCTACCGCCCTGACGGCCGCATGAACATCCTCCAAAGTCGTGAAGACGCCTGGCGCTAGTCGCACTGTCCCCTCCGGGTAGCTGCCGGTCCCGCCCTGCATCAAGGAATCCAGTCCCTCGGGATCGACTCTGTCGCCCAGAACCAGCCCTCCGGTGCCGGGTGGACCAAGGAGCCCCTTGTGGCCAGTGAAGATCAGCAGGTCGATGCCCATCGCTTGCATGTCGAGTGGCACGACGCCCGCTGTCTGCGCCGTATCCACCACAGCAGCGCCCCTGAGGAATGGGCGATCCGCGCTGTCTCTGCCACCGGCAGCAGGGTTCCCGTGACGTTGCTGGCGTGGTTGGCGACGACGAGCCTGACCCCCGGCTCCACCCTCCGGCGCATCTCTTCCGGGTCGAGCGATGCGTCCGGCGCGCAGGGGACAACGGTCAGGATCACCCCCTCCCTCTCCAGGGCGCGCAACGGGCGCATCACGGCGTTGTGCTCCACGCTGGTGGTGACAACCCGGTCTCCAGCGGGAGGTGAAGAAGGAACTGAGGGAAGACATCGTTGACTCCTTCACGTTGTTCACGGCTTTCCCGCGCTCCGTATCCGGTCGTTACTCCGGCGACTACTATGGAGGATCCGTCGCCATGGCCCTCGCAGGCATTGGGCGATCCCGCGGTACGTCGTCTTCACACGTCCGAGGTTGAGGTAGGTGCCCCACTGGCACCGGTGTACCTGGCGGCTACGGGAGGGTTCCGCTAGCCTTGGGTAGGAGCACCCTCTCGTTGCCCACCCGACGGGTGACCTTGCCGTCCAGATGCTCCATCAGGGTGAAGGCGTAGCGACGGGTGGTCTTGAACCTGTCCCGCATCCGGGCCACGGTGACGCTCCCCTGCGCCCGAATCTCGTCCACCACCCCGGTGACCATCTCCTGATAGGCCGAGGGCAACAAGTAGATGTCGTGCCCCACAGCCACCAACGCGCCTCGGTCCACAAGCGTGCGCAGCATCTCATCGTCCACCCCGAACTGCCGCGACGCTTCAGTCCCGGTGGGCGGCGTGAAGGGGTGGCGCCGGTGCTCGTTCAATAGGTTCTCCACCTTAAGCTTCTCAGCAGCGGTGAACTCCACCTGGTGGTGAACCAGGCGAACCCCTTTGCCCTCGTCGGTGATGCCGCCCTCTCGCGCCACCTGCTCTATCAGGTAACGGAACAGGTTCTCAATCACCCGCAGGCGGCTGCGCAGCTCCTCCTTCGGCATCCAGGGGCGGAGGCGATGGCGCGCGTGGTAGTCGGCCACGATCTGAACTATGCGGTCTCGCAACATGCACCACCCCCGGTGTGAAACCAGCCACGAGGAGGCGGAGACCACAGGCGCCGCCGGGTCGGAACGGAGCAGGAGAGCCTCGTCTCTGGCCAACAGGGACGCGACAGCTCGCTCGAAATCGGCCGCGGTGAAGCCGGAGCGCTCAACCAGCCAGCATGTGTCCAGGGGCGGGCGACCCTCCAGCATCTGCAGCAATGCCTCCTCGGGGGTGCCGCGTTCGATGGTGTTCAGTGTCTGCCAGATTTCCTGCTGGTGTCGCCGGTGGCGCATCGGATGGGGATCGATGACGACCCCACCCCCCACAGTAGCCATAACGGCCGGCCGCCGCAACACGAAGTGGTCACCGGCCAGCGCCACGGTCGGCTCCTCCAGAAAGAGCTGGGCCAGTCCGCTTTCGCCCGGGGCAAGCACGTCGGCATCCAGCAGCCTGACCCTCGCCTCCAGGCAAGCCGACCCAACGAAACACTGCCCGAGGGTTCCGTCGTAGATGCCATCCGGGGCGTCGGCCAGAGACTGCAGGCGAACGTCCAGCCGTTTAGTGGGATGAAGCAGGCCCGGCAAGGTCAGCACATCGCCCCGCCTCACCTCATCCACGTCCAGACCGGCCAGGTTAACTGCCACCCGCGTTCCAGGGCGGGCGGTCTCGATGCGGCGTTTGTGGGTCTGCAGCCCGCGTACGCGGCTGCGCAGACCCCGTGGCTGTAGCTCGGTTTCCTGGCCTACGTGGAGGGTGCCGTCGATCAGCGTTCCGGTGACCACTGTGCCGAAGCCAGCGACGGTGAAGCTGCGGTCGATCCAGAGACGGGGACGTGCGCGATCCTGGCGGGTGGGGGTTTCTGATAGAACGAGGTCTAGCTCCGCAGCGAATTCCGGCAGCCCCTGGCCGGTCACCGTTGACAGGTGAACGATGGGACAGTCGCGGAGCCCTGTGCGATGCAGAGCCTCGCGCACCTCCTCCACGGCGATTTCGAGCAACTCCGACTCGACGATATCGATCTTAGTAATCGCCACCACGCCGCGGTTTATGCCGAGCAGGTCGACGATGGCCAAGTGTTCCCGGGTCTGCGGCATAACCCCGTCGTCCGCCGCTACCACCAGGACGACCGCGTCGACGGCGCCGACGCCGGCCAGCATGTTCTCTATGAACTGCTGGTGTCCCGGCACGTCGACCAGGCTGATCTCCTTGCCGCTGGGCAGGCGCAGCCAGGCAAAGCCAAGGTCGATGGTCATCCCCCTGACCTTCTCCTCCTGGAGCCGGTCGGGGTCCATGCCCGTCAGCGCCTTGACCAGACTGGACTTGCCGTGATCGACGTGCCCGGCGGTTCCGACGACATACACGGAGACGCATTCCTCGAGAGAGTGTTCGGGAGAGGACGGCGGGAGTCGAACCCACCTTGCTTCGCAGCGCGAAGACCACGCACGGTTTTGCAGACCGCGGGGAACCCGGTTCCATCGTCCTCGTCGTGAGACGGGCGACGGTTCGGCGAGGTTGGGGAAAAGAAACGCCGCTGGCGTACGCCGGCGGCGAGGGTCAGCGCGCAGTTGACCGATTCACGGCCATAGGCCGTCGCGACCGAGCGTACACTGGGATGGCGAGGATCGCCAACCGACGATCCGGTATTCCCTTCAGCGGCGGCTCTGGCCCATCATTACCTCCGCTCGCTCACGCCTTCGCTTCGTCACCGGCCCAAACCGACCGGCGCGACCGCATTATACAGCATTACGGCTCCGCGTGGGAACAGGTTTGTCGGGAGCGTCACGAGTTGGGGACATGCCCGCGTTGTATGATCGAGCCCCCTCAAGCGAACGCCGACGACGAGCCCGCGCACGTCCTTGCCCCACTGTAGGCCAGAAGACGGCACTGTCGGCTCTTCTGCTCTCCGATTGCTGGCGCGTGCCGGTCGATTATGCACGAGTGAGCGGCCCAGTTTCAGCCGTCTTACGAAGCGCTACGCCCCGTTTTGCCCGATGGACCTGGCCTTGGATGTCCCCAGCGTGAGACGCTCTCGGTTTGTCGCGTCTTTTCGACCTTTTCGACCGGTTCGACCGACTCAAGGCTTGATTTTCAGGAGGCACGTCTGTATACTCTGGCCTGGAAACAGGAATAGTTCTAGGTGCCCTCGGCAGAGGGAGAATAGGGAAGCCGGTGCGAGTCCGGCGCGGGCCCGCCACTGTAAGTGGGGAGCGACCCCGCAAGATGCCACTGCCGCAAGGCGGGAAGGCGCGGGGGAGTGACGATCCACAAGCCAGGAGACCTGCCTAGAGTCTCTCGACCGCACGCCCGAGGCCAGGCGTAGGTTTCTGTAGGTTCGCCCAAAGCCCCTCGGCTAGCTACCGTGCTGGTCGAGGGGCTTTCTTTTTTCCAGACCTTGGCGAGGCCTTGAGCGGAGGTGACGGGCCGAGATCGGCTGGCCGCCGGAGCGCCAGGTTCGGCGCGCGTCAGCGAGCGCGCCCACTCAACACGAACAACGCAAGGAGGGCAAGCTTAATGGTCTACGCGGACGTGAAGCTTGAGAACCGCGTCGTAACTCGGGAGGAACCCGATAGCGTCCTGGAGCGCCGGGGCGAGGAGTTGATCCTCTACCGCCTGCGGTGCGCCCGGACCGCCAACGGCCTCTCGCACTACTACATGTACGGCGACGTCGCGCCGGAGGATACGCTACTCTAGGCTCTC
>JAJZRD010000001.1 GCA_021845945.1 Chloroflexota bacterium | reverse complement strand
ACGGAATCGCCAGCCACCCTGGCCGAGCGCGTTGGCATGGTCTTCCAGGATCCCGAGAGCCAGCTATGCAACCTCTATATCCGCGACGAGCTATCCTTCGGCCTGGAAAACCTGCGCTATCCCGCGTCTGTCATCGAGGAGCGTGTCGAGACCGCTTTCCGGTTCCTCGGCCTCAGCGCAACCGATCAGCGGCTGGTCTACGAGGCCTCCGGCGGCCAGAAGCAGCGCATCGCCATCGGGGCCGTACTCACGATGGAGCCCGGCATCCTCGTCCTCGATGACCCCACAGCCAACCTGGACCCCAAGAGCGCCACCGAGGTCTACACTGCGATCAAAGACCTACACGACCAAGGTCGCACGATCATCCTCATCGCGCACTACCTGGACGATGCCCTGTCCTATGCTGACCGCCTGGTGGTGCTCAACGGTGGCCGAAAGATAATCGACGACACGCCTGACCGGGCGCTGCAGCAATACGGCTTGGACCTGTCCGCCAGCCACGGCGTGCGCATCCCTCAGGTCACAGACCTGGCACTGCGTCTGGTGGACGTGGTCGCGTGGGAGCGGATACCGCTGTCAGCGGAGCAGTTCTACGCCGGTGGCTTGGAGAAGCTGGGCTCCATTGTGCGGCAGGCCGCGGTAGTGCAATCGCAGTCCGACGGGGCGAGCCGGACGGATAGACCGTTGGTGGAAGGGAAGAACGTCAGTTTCGCCTATCCCAACGGGCTGAAGGCCGTGCGAGGCGTGACTTTCCGCCTCAACACCGGGGAGCGTCTGGCGATAGCCGGCAACAACGGCTCCGGCAAGACTACTCTGGCCAAACTGATGCTGGGTCTCCTGGTGCCAACTGGTGGCGCCCTCACCACCTGCGGCATGGAGGTCGCCAAGGTCCGTACGGCGAGTATCACACTCAAGGTCGGCTACGTGTTCCAGTACCCGGAGCACCAGTTCATCAAGGAGAACGTCTTCGACGAAGTCGCTTACGGAATGCGCGTAGCGGGCCTGGACGAGGCTACCGTCAAGCAGCGGACGACCGAAATGCTCGCCGCGTTCGGGCTGAGTGGGCTGGAGAACCGGCACCCACTGACGCTGAGCAGCGGAGAGAAGCGGCGCTTGAGCGTCATCACAATGCTGGTCGTCAAGCCCGAAATGCTGATCTTGGACGAGCCAACCTTTGGACAGGATCCAGCCAATGCTACCCGCCTGATGGACCTGGTGTTCGCCGACATTAAAGCAGACGTGAATATGACGCCAGTCGTGATAACCCACGACATGGAAATCATTGCCCAGTACTGTGACCGCGTGCTGGTGATGTCGAACGCCCAGGTCATGTACGATGGCACGCCTGCCGACCTCTTCTTGCGCCGGCCCGAGGTACTGGCGGCGAGCGCCCTGCGGCCGGTCTTCGTCGCTGAGTTGGCAAACAGACTCGCTGATCAAGGCTGCAGTCTGCCTGGCAACATCATCACGAATGTGCAGTTCGTGAAGTGGATGAGCTCGATCGCCGGGGCCAAGGCAGTCGGGAGGGTGAGGACACTATGATCGTCCAATACATCAGGACCAACTCTTTCATCCATCGCATGGATCCACTATCGAAGATCGCCTGTCTTTTCATCATCAGCACTCTGGTGTTTTTCTTGAACAACGGCGCCGTGTATCTTGGCCTTTACGTGGCGCTGTCCCTGGCGGCGATGGTGTTGGGCGGGGTATCTCCGCGGACCTATCTTGGCACGGCTTGGATTTTCGTCCTAGCTGGCAGCGGTTTGTTCCTTTTCCACGTCTTCGGCAACCACACCGGCCGCGTCATCTATACCCTGGGATTCCTGGACATCTACGACGGCGGGCTGGCGATGGGCATCTACAAGTTCTTCACGATGGTCATCATCGCCCTGTCGTCTCTGGTTTTCGTTTGGACCACGAACCCGCGTCGCCTGGTAGTGGCGCTGGTACGCGTGGGGTTGCCCTATCGGTACGCGTGGGCGTTCTTCCTCTCGCTGCGCTTCATCCCCCTCTTCCAGGTGGAACTGGGGGTCGTCAGAGACGCTCAGGCGGTGCGAGGCTTTCGCGAGGGCAGCGGCATGGCAGGCAAGCTAGAGATGTACAAGCGTTACCTAGTGCCCGTGCTGGTCAGCGCCACCCGGAAGTCAAGTTCAGTGGCAGTAGCAATGGATTGCCGCGGTTTCGGCGCGTATCCGACAAGGACATTCGTCGATGGGTTCAAGTGGTCGATTTCTGGCATCACTACCGCCATCCTGCTGGCCTTGTGGCTTATCTACTCAGTCATTGTCAGCGTAAGATCTTAGGAGGATTCACGAGTGAACACGCTCGGAGTAGACGTCGGCGGGACCTTTGTGGACCTGGCCCTAGTGGACGAAGGTGGGCGTATCCAGATCGAGAAGGTCCCCACCTCAGGGTCAGATGGCATATTCGATTGCGTCTTGCAGGGGCTAGCAAAGATGGGCCTTGAGCCATCCGCGCTCCAGCGCATCGCTTTCGGCACAACGATCGCCACCAACGTGGTTCTGGAGAGGCGTGGCGCACGGATTGGGCTCCTCTGCACAAAGGGATTCCGCGACATCTTGGAACACCAGCGCTGGCATCGCCGCCACCAGTACGACTTGCACGAGGTGCGGCCCGACCCGCTTGCCCCGCGTTGGCTCCGTCTGGAGATCGATGAGCGTACTGCCGCAGACGGCACGGTGCTCAAAACGGTGGCCGAGGAGGACGTGCTGGCCGCTCTTGAGGTTTTCAAGCGCGACAAGGTCGAGGCAATCGCCATCTGTTTCCTCAACAGCTACGCGAACGGCCACAACGAGCAGGTAGCCGCAGACATCATCCGCAGGCACGAGCCACTATGCCACATCTCGTTATCGTCAGATCTGGCGCCTCTGATCCGCGAGTGGGAGCGTACTAGCACCACAACGATCAACGCATTCACCCAGCCGGTCATAACCTCCTACCTGCGCAGCTTCCAGAGAAAGCTCAAGAAGTATGCCCCGAACTGCCTGTTGATGGTGATGCAGTCCAACGGCGGGGTCACCTCGGTGGACGAGGCAACGCAGAAGCCCGTGCGCACGATGCTCTCCGGCCCCGCGGGTGGCGTGATGGGTGCCCAGGCGCTGGCCTTACAAACGGGCACGCCTAACGTGATCAGCCTAGACATGGGCGGAACGAGTTGCGACGTGGCTGTGCTGAAGAACCAAACGCCTGAACTCACCAACGAGGCACAGGTCGAATACAACATGCCCGTTATGGTGCCGATGATCCGCATAAACACCATCGGCGCCGGCGGTGGCAGCATCGCTTGGGTCGACAAGGGGGGCGTGATGAAGGTTGGCCCTCAGAGCGCAGGCGCCAAGCCGGGGCCAGTGTGCTATGAGCGCGGTGGCAGTGACCCTACGGTCACCGATGCGCAGCTTATTCTGGGCCGCCTATCGCCGCATGGGTTGCTTGGCGGGCGCATGGCGCTCTCCAAGGGGGCGGCAGAGCGCGCCTTCGGGGAGCGGATATGCGAACCGCTTGGCTTGTCTCTGCAGGACGCGGTAGTCGGGGTCATTAAGATCGCCAACGTCAAGATGGGCGAGGCCATTCGTCTACTGACCACCAACCGCGGCGTCGACCCGCGGGATTTCACTCTCGTGGCCTTCGGCGGCGCCGGGCCGATGCACGCCTGCGAGATGGCAGAGATGCTGGCTATTCAGCAGCTGATCATCCCGCCATTCCCCGGCGTGATGTCGGCGGTTGGCCTGGCTACTGCCAACCGCAAGACAGACGCGATTGCCTCGGTGAACCGCAGCCTGGAGAACCTAACCGCGGGCGAGCTAAACGGGTTGTTCACCGCGCTGGAAGAGAGGTGCCGCGCATCGCTGGCGGCGCAGGGCGTGCCTGCGGAGAACCAGGTACTGACGCGCGCGGGCGATTTCCGCTACGAGGGCCAGAGCTTCGAGGTAACCGTGCCGCTCGATAGCAGAGAGTATGGGCCTGGGAGCATCGCAGAGATGGGTGAGCGTTTCCACAAGGGGCACTTCGACTTATACCGCTACTATCGCGAGAACGAAACGCCGTTCTTGGTGAGCATACAGGTTGTGGGCACGGAGCGCGAAATCGCCAATGCCGCAACCACGGAGACGTGCGCAGCCGTCCGAGGCGGGTCAAACGAAGACCGCACACGCGAAGTCTACTCACTGGAAAGGGATTGCTTCCAGAAAGTTCCTGTCTACCTCCGTAGCGCCCTGGCGATTGGTTGGTCTGCAGTGGGGCCCGCGATTATCGAGCAGTTCGATTCGACGGTGCTGGTCACCGAGACGTTTGACGCTACCATCGATGCGAGCGGCAGTATCCTGCTCCAGAGGAGGCGATAAGGGTGGCTACTTCCACAGGCAGTACCGCACCCAACATAGACCCCATTACCTTCGAGGTCGTTAACAATGGTCTGGCGGCGATCTGCGACCACATGGCCAATTCGCTGCGCCGCACGGCCAACTCGCCCATTATCCACGACGCGGCCGATTTCTCGTGTGCCCTGCACGACCTCGAAGGCAACCTAATCGCCCAGCAAGGGGGGTGCCCGATCCACCTGGGCACGATGCCCTACACCGTCCAGGCTGCGATGAAGAAGTTCGGGCTGGAGAATATGCGCGAGGGGGACATTTATTGTCTCAACGATCCCTATCTGGGCAGCGTGCACCTCAACGACGTGATGTTCGTCGCGCCTTACTTCTACAAGGGAGAGATGGTTGCCCTAGTGGCCAATCGCGCGCACTGGCCCGACATCGGCGGCTATGAGGCGAGTGGCGTTGGTGGTAGCGCGGTAACGCACCTGTTCCACGAAGGCATTGTCGTACCGCCAATCCGCGTCCGCGAGGCGGGCAAGATGAACCAGGACGTCATCGACCTCCTTATGTACAACGTGCGGGGGCCCGAGGAGCGCTTGGGAGACATGTACTCTCAGATCGCGGCCATCGAAACGGGCATCTACCGGCTCGATGAGCCGATAGACAAGTACTCGCTCCCGGTCTTTCGGGCCTGCATGGCCGAGGCTCTCGATCTGGCGGCTAGGCGGATGCGGGAGGCCATACGCCAAGTGCCCGACGGGGTTTACTCCTTTGAAGATCAAATGGACGACGATGGCGTCTCGGCCGAGGACATCAAGATCAAGATGACCATCACCATCGCGGGCGACCGTCTGCTGGTGGACTTCACTGGCACGGGCGATCAGGTGCGAGGCGCCATCAACTCCGCCTGGGGCATCACCTACAGCACCTGCTACATCATCCTCAAGGCCCTATTGGATCCTTTCGGCCCGAACAACTCCGGCTGGTACAAGCTGATCGACTTCGTGTTGCCACCAGGCAGCCTTGTGAACCCCGAGTGGGGAAGGCCGGTATTCGGAGGCCCAGTGGAGACCGGACTGCGGATCAAGGACGTGATCTTGGGTGCGCTCGCTCCAGTGATGCCACAGAAGGTCATCGGCGCCCCCTACGGCACCATCGACACGTCGTTCATGTCGGGCTTGGACCGCCGCGGCAAGGACTGGATCTACAACGACTGGATCCCAGGTGGCTGGGGTGGCCGGTTTGACAGCGACGGCATCAGCTGCATGATCGAGATGATTGGCAACACCGATGACATTCCCATCGAGGTCGCTGAACTCAAGTATCCACTGCGGTACCGGCGCAGCGAACTGCGCACCGACTCCGGCGGGCCTGGCAAGTATCGCGGCGGGTTGGGCACGCTACGCGAGATCGAGGTACTGGAGGGTACGGCCCGTGCCTGCATCCAAGCCGATCGCACGAAAACCGCTCCCTGGGGCATCTTCGGCGGCATGCCGGCCGCTCGCACACGCTATTCGCATGTCAAGCGCAACGGCGACGTCGAGGTCAAAGGTGGCATAGACGCCAACGGGCAGCCACAGAGCGCCAAGAAGGCCTTCGACGTGCAGAAGGGCGAGGCGCTGCGCATAGAGTCCGGGGGTGGCGCCGGCTACGGTGGCCCGCTGGAGAGAGACAAGAGCGCCGTCCTGCACGACCTGCACTCCGGCTACATCAGCCGCGAGGCGGCAGTAACCTACTACGGGCTGACGCCAGCAGAGGTGGCACAGGCCGAAGCAGTGTGGGCAGAGGGACAGCCGTGACCGCCTTCTCTTCGGCCCGCATTGCCCGTGACTGGTTGGCCCTGACCGAACTGGGACCTCGCTTTCCGGGTACACCCGGCGAGGCGGGGGCCTTCGACTACGTAGTTCAAGCGGCTAAGTCTCTAGCGTGCGAGACGGAGCTGCACCCGTACACTTACTTGGGCTGGGAGATTCTCACCAAGCCCAAGTTAGCCATAACAGCACCTGAGCCGACAGAACTGGAATGCTACGCGTTCGTCCGCTGCGCTCCAACCGGGCCAGCTGGCGTTCGTGGATGCCTAGTGCCAGTGGGCACTCACCAGGTCATCGGCTTGTATCGGTGGGAGAAATTCGCGATCGTCGACGAGACCGGGGGCATACGAGGCTACGTTTCGGCCCGCCCGGATGGCAATGCCCAGCCCCAGCCACTCTCGGAAGGGTCCTCGCTTCTACCCCACTTCGCGGTCGGTAGGAACGAGTTAGCTCAGATCTGGAAGATGTTAGAAAAAGGGCACACGGTGTGGGTAGACGGCCAGATAGACTGCCGCTGGCACGAGGGAGCGACTGCGCGCAATATCGTGGCCACGGTCGCAGGGCGTTCGTCGCCGGGCTGCGCCATTGTGCTCTGCGCCCATCTCGACTCGATCTATGGCTGCCCCGGCGCCAATGACAATGCCGGGGGGGCAGCCGTGTTGCTCGAGTTGTTGCGCTACTACTCGGTACAGCCCCTCGACGACTATAGCCTCAGGTTCATCTTCTTCAACGGCGAGGAATGGAACCTAGACGGCTCCAAGGCCTACGTAGCCGATCTGGCGGCACGCGGTGAACTCACGGCACTGAAGGCCGTTGTGAATCTCGACGGCGTAGCCGAGACCGGCCAGCAGATACAGTTCTGGGCAGGTCCAGAAGAGCTCGAGTGGGACCTGCGCGGGTGGCTGGCAGCGCGGCTGGACAACGGCGGACGCCAGATCTCCTATATGTTCCCGCCTTCGCCGGGCAGCGATCACTGGCCGTTCTGGCAACAGGGCGTGCCAGTTCTGATGGCCACCGGCTGGGAGATGGAGAAGTACCACTTGGAGGCCGACACCTGCACGGAGGAAGGGGTCGCCAACCTGGTGTCCGTCACAGGTATGACACGCTACATCGTCGAGAAGATCGCCGTGTGGGAGGCCAAGACGCCAAGGATCGAGCACCGAGTTGATGTCCGCAATACTGGGCTTGCGTCCTAAGAGAGAACGTGGGAGGAAGGCACAATGGCAGTTGACAAGGAAGAGCTCATCGACGAATACGAGGCAAAGACGGTTCAAAGTCGGAAAGCCTTCATGAGCGCCGCAGCGCACCTGCCCGGCGGTCTGACGCGAACCTCGTTGGTGCGGCGGCCCCACCCCCTGTTCGCCAAAGAGGCCCACGGCAAGGAGCTAGTGGACATCGACGGGAACCGCTACCTGGATTTCGTGATGAACCTAGGACCCAACCTGCTTGGCCACGCCCATCCGGCGATCGTTGAAGCGGTTGTCGAGCAGGCACACAAGGGCACGGGCTTTGGCGTGCCTAGCCCCCTTGAGGACGAGGTCGCGGCGCTGATCACGCAGACCTGCCCCACGGCGGAAAAGGTTCGCTTTGCTCTCGCGGGCACGGACGCCAATGCGTTCTTGACGCGAATGGCGCGCGCCCATACTGGCAGGCCCAAGATCGTCAAGTTCCTCGGCTTCTACCATGGGTCAGCTGAGGACCTAATGCTCAGTAACAGGCCCACGAAGCAACCATTCGAAGGTGAGGACTTCGCCTCGCTCCCTTCCACGGAAGGGCTGATGCAGGGCACCACACACGACGTGCTGGCGGTACAGTACAACGATCTGGATGCTCTGGAGCAATGCATCGGGCGATACCGGGGCCAGGTGGCCGGGATCATTCTGGACCCGACCGGCAACAACTGCGGCCTCATACAACCGGAGCCTGGCTTCCTGCAGGGCGTCGCCGAGCTGGCGCGAAAGAGCGACATCTTGCTGCTGTTTGACGAGGTGGTCTCCGGTTACAGGTATGGCCTCGGGGGCGCGCAGGCTGCCTTCGGTGTCCGTCCAGACCTGACCTCCTTCGGCAAGGCCCTTGGCGGCGGTCTGCCGCTCTCGGCCATAGTCGGTCGGAAGGAGGTAATGGCGTTGCTAAATGTCGAGCCCAACGGACACAGCCGCGTTTCCCAATCGGGCACCTTCTTCGGCAATCCCATCAGCCTGGCGGCGGGCAGGGCACTGCTGCAATTCGTGACCAGCAAACCATCGGTCTACGACCACTTGAACGGTTTGGGCGAGCGGTTCCGGCGTGGCATCGCGGCCATCGCCAGGAAACACGGCGCGCCGCTTCTGGCGTCTGGCTCCCATTCTATGGTGCAATTGCACTTCGGGCTGACGTCACTGGTGGACTACCGTGACTTCGCACGGCGCGATGCCGTCTTCCGCGAGCAGTTTTACCTGTATGCGGCTCTCCAAGGCATCTTCGTGCCATCGCCGACCGGCTCCTTCTTTATGTGCACGGAGCACACGGACGCGGATGTCGACCGACTGCTGGGCGTGCTGGATGAGTTCACCGGCAAGTACGTAGCCAGGTAGCCTGCCACTGCAGCGCGATCGAGGGAGCGAAGCCTTCGCTCGAGACGACCAGGGTGAACGGACGTAGGCTTTGCCTCCTGTCGGAAGGAGCGTTTGATGATTTCTGACAACGACACGGAGGGCCAGAGCGTAGAGGACACCTTCATGGCCATTTCGGGTATACCGAAGTTCTCGGACAGTATGAAGGTCTTCTTGGAGAGCGCTCAACCGAGGGTAAGAGACAGCTTCCTTGCCTTGCTCCAGAGCGTCAACGAGCCGTACACGCTGGACTTCAAGACCAAGACGCTGCTTCGCGTGGTGGTCTGCATGGTTCTCGATCACGAAAACGGGGTCCGCTCCTGGGGCCGGGCAGCGTTGAAGAAGGGTTGGTCTCGAGAGCAGATCGTGGAGGCGATGTTTGCCGTCACCCCGCAGGTCGGCTTCATACCGGTTATCAGAATGCTGCAATACGTGCCGGGTGAACAGAAGGAGTAAGAGCACGCGTAGGAGGGCTCCTGGGCTCTTGGTCGGAATGAGCGAAGCAGGCCGACCCTGCTGCGTGCGTGCTGGGGCGTTATCCGCTCCTGGATGATGGCGATGAGGGTGCCAATGGGCACTACCTCGCCCTCCGGCAGCAGGATCTTCTTCGGAACCCCGCCCTGTATGATGTCGATCTCGACGGTGGCCTTACTTGCCGGCTTCTACTTCCAGGACGACGTCGCCCTTCTGGATCTGGTCGCCTTCCTGCTTCCAACCAGCGCAGAAGGGCCCGGCCATCACGCGTCTGCACGACGCCGATTCTCATGGAGGAGATAGATGAGACTAGAGGAGCATCCGGATTTCCAGATCCTGAAGGAGCTGTGCGAGAAGTACCGAAACTGGGGCAAGTGGGGACCGAACGACCAGATCGGCACCCTCAACTACATAACCCCCGACAAGGTCGTCCAGGCGGCCAAGCTGGTAAGGAAGGGCAGGGTGTTCTCCCTGGCAATCCCCTTCGACCAGAACGGCCCCCAGTCTGGCACCTTCCGGCGGTTCAACCCGATGGTGTTCATGCTGCGCGACGGACGTGACACCATCGGGGGCGAGATCTTCGGCTCTCCCCAGAACTACGCCAATGCCGACGACGTGATCATGATGCCGACGCACGGTCCCACCCACTGGGATGCCCTGGCCCACGTATTCTGGGATGGCCAGATGTGGAACGGCTACGATGCAGGCCTCGTGACCAGTTTCGGAGCCCAGAAGAATGGCATCGAGAGCTACCGCGAGAAGATCGTGACCCGAGGCGTCCTACTGGACGTGGCAAGAGCGAAGGGAGTTAAATACCTGGAGATCGGCTACGCCATCACCGAAGAGGATCTGGACGCCGCGGCGGCCATGGCCGGTGTGGACGTGACGACGGGAGACATCGTTCTCGTTCGAACCGGGCACATCGCCTACTGCAGGGCGCAGGGTGGTTGGGGGACGTACGCTGCCGGTGATGCCCCCGGACTGTCCATCTACACGTGCGATTGGCTTCAGCGGCACGAGGTGGCGGGGGTCGCCTCCGACACCTGGGGGGTCGAGGTCCGGCCCAACGAGCTCAAGTGCCTCGTGCAGCCCTGGCACAAGGTGGTGCTCCCGAACATGGGTTTGCTGATGGGCGAGATCTTCGATCTGGATGCCCTCGCGGCGGATTGCGCCGAGGATCGGGTTTACGAGTTCCAGTTCATCGCGCCCCCGATGCCTCTGACCGGTGCCGTCGCCTCGCCGGTGAACCCGCTGGCGATCAAGTGATTGGCCAGGCGCAAGAGCCGACACGCCGACGGGCGGCGCGGCCCGACGTCATCGCGGCAGGGGGCTGCGACACACACTCGCCATGGGGGTTGTTTCCATGCCTGTCATGACCACTGGACGCTTCTTCGCCAAGACCCTCGAGGGATATGGCGTCACTCACGTTTTCATGGTCCCGGCGATCTTTCATCAGGCGATGGCCGCCATCGAGGAGACCCCCATCAAGCGGGTCACCGCTCACCACGAGATGTCGGCAGCCTACATGGCGGACGGATATGCCAGGGCCGGACGCAAGCCCGGGATCTGCATGGGGCAGGCCGTGGGAGCGGGAAACCTGGCGGCGGGGTTGCGAGATGCCTACCAGGCCTGCTCACCGGTGATCGCCGTCAGCGGCGGCCCCCAGCCCGACGCCCGCTACCGCTACTTCTACCAGATCGTCGAAGACTTTCCCATGTTCGAGCCGGTCACCAAGTTCAACGCCATGGTGCAGAGACCCGACCGGCTGCCGGATCTTCTTCGCCAGGCCTTCCGAGTGGCTACCACCGGCTCGCCCGGCCCGGTACACCTGGAATTGCCCGGACGGCTGGGAGAACAGGTCCAGGGCGAAGGTGATTGGGACGTCATCGTCGAGGAGCAGTTCACCCGGACCCCGGCCTACAGGATCGAGCCCGACCCCACCCTCGTGGATCGGGCGCTGGGCATCCTGGCCGCGGCCCAGCGTCCGGTCATCGTGGCGGGAGGCGGTGTGTCCGCCTCAGACGCGGGGCCCGAACTGGTGCAGCTGGCGGAGACACTCTCCATCCCCGTGGCCGTTTCCATGAACGGTAAGGAGAACGTGCCGGACAACCACCCGCTCTCCGTCGGATTGGTGGGGAGCTACGGGCGGCGCGCCGCCAACAGAGTGGTGGAGGAGGCGGACCTGGTCTTTTTCGTCGGAAGCCGGGCCGGCGGGCTCACCACCGGCAACTGGAGGCTCCCGCGCCCTGGCACACCCACCATCCAGCTGGACATCGACGGAGCGGAGCTGGGACGCAACTACCCCGCGAAGGTCGGGCTGTTGGGCGATGCCAAGCTCACCCTTCGGCGGATGGTCGAAGCGGCGAAGCCCGCACCGCCCAGGACGGCCTGGGTGCGTTACGCGCAGGAGTTGCTGAGCGAGTGGCGAGCGGAGATAGCCCCTCTGGCCAACTCCGATGCCGTGCCGATCAGGCCCGAGCGGATCTGCAAGGAGATCTCCGAATTCCTGCCCGAGGATGCCCTGCTGGTGGCCGACACCGGCCACGCGGCCATCTGGACGGGCACCATGGTGAACATGAATCGTCGTGGCCAGCGATTCATCCGCTGCGCAGGCACCCTGGGCTGGGCCTTCTCAGCTGCCCTGGGGGCGAAATGCGCCATGCCCGATAGGCCGGTGCTCTGCTTCACCGGCGACGGCGGCTTCTGCTATCACCTGTCCGAGTTGGAGACGGCCGCCCGAGCCGGTATCAACGCCGTGGTACTGGTGAACAACAACGGCGCCCTGCAACAGGTGAGGAAGGGGATCGACACCGCCTACGGTGGCACCCAGTGGGGCCGGGCCCACGAAATGTGGGTCTTCAGGCAGGGCGTCAACTACGCCAGAATAGCCGAGGAGATGGGATGCCTCGGCATTCGAGTGGAGCGACCGGAAGAGATCCGAAGCGCTCTCGAGCAGGCTATGGCCGCCAACCGGCCGGCAGTGATAGACGTGGTGAGCGACGTCGACGCGGCACCGGCCTGGGGCTGATGTCGGGCGGTTCGAGGGGATAGCGTGGAAGGAGTGACTCGTGAACGAAGTGAAGAGGCTCAAGTACTCCGTCGATGGCGAGTGGAGGGAGTCCAGGACCCAGAGGTACATGCCGGTCACCGACTCCAGCACCGGCCGGCTGATCGCCGAAACGCCGGCCTGCACGGCCGAAGAGGTCGACGAGGCCGTTCAGGCCGCGGCGGCCGCCTTTCCCGAGTGGTCCTCTAAGCCCATCGCCGTCAGAACCCAGGTCATGTTCCGGTTCAAGAGCCTTGTCGAGCAGCACCTGGAGGAGTTGACCCGAATTACGGCTCAGGAGCTGGGCAAGAACCTCGACGAGTCCCGAGGCGAGTTCGTCAAGATCGTCGAGGCCTGCGAGGTGGCCGTCGCCACACCTATGCTGATGCAGGGAGACGCCCTCATGAACGTCTCCCCCGGCCACGACACCGTCATGTACAGAGAGCCCCTCGGGGTCTTCGCCGGCATCGCCCCCTTCAACTTCCCGGCCATGATCCCCTTCGGCTGGATGATCCCCCTGGCCATCACCACCGGCAACAGCTACGTGCTCAAGGCCGCCTCCATGGTCCCACTCTCGGCCATGAGGCTGCTGGATCTGCTCTACGACGCCGGCTTGCCAAGGGGGGTCGTCAACCTGGTCACCTGCGGCCGCAACGAGGCGGAGATCCTCCTCACCCACCCTCAGGTGAAGGGGGTCACCTTCGTCGGCTCCACCGACACCGGCAAGCACGTCTACTCCGTCGCCGCCGCCCATGGCAAGCGGGTGCAGGCCCAGACCGAGGCCAAGAACCACGGCATCGTCCTGAAGGATGCTTCCCTGGAGAGGGCGGCTAGGGGCATCATCAACTCCACCTTCGGCTGCGCGGGCATGCGCTGCATGGCGCTGCCGGTCGTCTGCGTCGAGAACGCCGTCGCAGACCGCTTCATCGACTACCTGGTCCGCTTCGCCAGGGAAAGGGTGATCGGTTGCGCCTACGACCCCAGGACCGAGCTGGGGCCGGTGGTCTCGGCGGAGCACAGGAAGTTCGTCACCGACTGGATCGACAAGGGGGTCACGGAGGGGGCCGAGCTGATCCTGGATGGCCGGAATACCGTCGTCCGCGGCTACGAGGAGGGCTTCTTCGTCGGCCCCACCGTCTTCGATCGGGTCAAGCCGGGCATGAGCATCGGGGACGAAGAGGTCTTCGGCCCGGTCACCTTCATCAAGAGGATCGACGATTTCGAGGAGGGACTCGCCTTGGCCAACGGCAGCCGCTTCGCCAACGGCTCCTGCATCTACACCGAGAACGGCTACTACGCCAGGGAGTTCGTGCGACGAACCCACGCCGGCATGGTGGGGGTGAACGTGGGCATCCCGGTGCCCGTCGCCTTCTTCCCCTTCGCCGGCCACAAGCAGTCCTTCTTCGGCGACCTCCACGTCCTGGGCAAGGATGGGATCGCCTTCTACACCGAAGCCAAGTGCGTCACCACACGGTGGTTCAGCGAGGAGGACAAGCAGGCCAGGAAGGTGACCACCTGGGAGGGCACCACCACCCGAAGCTGACCGGTCGGATCGACCGGTTCACGACGCAGGGCAGGGGCCTGCCCTTCGTGCGCGTCGGGTCCGCACCTGGTGGTTGAAGAGGCAACCTCCAAAGGGGCGCGGCACTCCGTTTTCCACCTGGTCGATCGTTGCGGATCCTGCAGGCTAGGCGGAGGATCGGGATGCCGCGCCCCCTGCGGTCGATGGGGCGTCGATCCAAGCCGTTGGCCTGCCACTACGGCTCGTGGTATGATCGCGTCACTGTTGGAGGTTGGTCTTGATAGTCGCTGCCAAAAAGCTGTCGTGTGTCGTCTTCGACTGGGATGGCACGGTGGTGGATTCCCGCGAGGCGATGTTCCTCTCCTATCGCAATGCCTTCCGCACCCATCTGGGGATCGAGTTCCCCAAAACCGACGCCGAGTTCCGGCATATCGTCAAGATGCGCACCGCCGAGATGGCCGCTGCCTACGGGGGAAGCAAGGCGGCAGAGGTCGCGGAGGCCTACAACCGCTTCTACAACTCCGAAGCCTACGCGGGTGTTCGGGTCTTTCCTGGGATGGTCTCCACGTTGGAGGAGCTGAGAGCCCGGGGGTACCGGTTGGGTGTGGCCACCAACAAAGGGGTGGAGAGGCTGCACAAGGACATGGACCACCTCGACCTGCGCGGCCTCTTCGACGCGGTGGTGGCCGCCGAGGACACCGCCGAGCGCAAGCCCCACCCGGCGCCGCTGCTGAAGGCTGCCGAGAAGCTGGGGATCGAGCCCGCCCGCTGCGCCTACGTGGGGGACTTCTCCGGCGACGTGGTGGCCGCCAAGGCCGCCGGGATGATATCCATCGGCGTGCTGTGGGGGCGGATCTTCCCCGAGGAGGAGCTCAGGGCCCAACGCCCAGACTACCTGCTGCAGTCACCCCAGCAGCTGCTGGAAGTCTTCCCCGGCCACTAGGGGCCTTTCCCTGCCCGCAGGAGGTCGCGTTCGCACCGGCCGGCCGCTATAATGGGTGACACCGTACAAGTTGATAGCTCCCCTCCGCCGTCCCAAGTGCTCTCGACCTCGCCGGCCCCGGGCCGTCCGCAGCGCTCCCCACGCGGTTCTGCCGGGCATCGAGCTGCCGCCCGCGGCCCCATCGGTCGCCGAGCCCGCAGCGGCCACTCCGGCCGAACCCGAGGCGGCCCCGGCCGTGACCCCAACCCCTACGCCCAGCACGGCCTCCAAGAAAAGGAGGTGGAGATGCAGCGCGGCGATCGTCGACGAGCTGGCGGACCTGATGATGACCGCAGGCGACGACGTCGAGCCTATCCTCTGCCGGCTGGCGCAGCTGGCCCGAGCCACCGGGATCCACCTGGTTATCGCCACCCAGCGCCCCTCGGTGGACGTAGTGACCGGCCTCATCAAGGCCAATTTCCCCACTCGCATCGCCTTCGAGGATGACAGAAGCGCCGCTCGAAGTTCGAGCGGCGCGCTTGTTGCGGTTATCGCGGCAGGCTAAGCGGCCCGGGCCTTTCGGCTCGATTGCGTCTTCTCCCCGAAGGAGCCGGCCCGCACTTTGCCGCTGATCTGCTCGGCAGTATCACCATCGACGCCGTCCACGAAGGCGTACCTGGCAAAGGCTAGAGCCGCCAGCAGGCAGACACCGCTCAGCAAACCCAATCCCACGGTCTCTCCCACAGGTCGGGAGCCGAGGGCGGCAAAGGCAGCCAGGACTGCCAGGGCGGCCATCCACGTCGAGGCGGCGATGAGGACACTCCTCAGATTCGGAACGTTCCGGTATTCCATCTTTGGCCTCCAGTCACTTTCTTCATGCCCTACTATGGCATACCGGATCCAGAATGTCCAATGCTGGTTATACCGTCTCAGCATTACCTTTGCGTTATGGATCCTGCCCCTGTTGAAGGCGCCCATGGACCCCGTTCGAGGGCTCTGAAGGCAACGGGGAGCCCCGATCCCGCGAATGGGATCGGGGCTCCCCGTTGCCTCAACGCCGAGTTGGGGCAACGACGGCGACTTGTCTGCGCCCCCTACCCCTTCTTGACGATCCTGGTCAGCTTGGTTCCACAGGTAGAGCAGGTACCCTGGATCGCCGGCCGGCCGTTGGCCATGGTGATGTTCTTGGGATCCCTGATCTCCTTCTGGTCGCGGCACTTCACACAGTAGGCCTGCATCACAGTTCTCCTCTCTCCCCTTGAGCGCCACTCTACGTAAGGACGCCCGGTTTCGCGCGCAAGTCTACAGATAGTTTCGTCTCCATGCAAGTAGTTCTACCCACTTAGATCAAGCAACCTGCTTCTTCAGCAACCCTTGCCGCAGGACGGCTCCGATCTCCAGGGTTCGGTAGCCCGCCCGGTCGAACAGTATCGTCACGGTGTCGCCTGCGACCCGTTGCACCACCCCCGCGCCCAGGGTGGCGTGGACCACCGGATCCCCTACGCGGTAGGGTGAGACAGGGGTCTCAGCCTCCCTGACGGCCACGGCAGCAGCAGCCGGCGGCAGGGTGTCGTTGTCGCACAGGTTGCACCGTTCGAAGTCGTACTCCTGACCAAAGTAGTTCAAAACGTAGCGCCGGCGGCACCCGTCCGTCTCGGCGTATCCTCGCATCATCTCGAGACGGCTGCGCTCGTACAGCCGCCGGCTCTCCTCGGCTCGCAGTGACACCCGCTCCGGGTCGAAGTCCGGCGCCAGCATCCGCAGCCGCCCCCTCCGTTCCTCGAGGATACCATCCCGCTGGAGGAACCCCACCAGCCGGGCCAAGTCGCCCGCCTTGAGTCTAGTCGCCTGCTCCAACTCCTCCCAGGTGGCATCCCGATGGGCCAGCAGCCCCTCCCTTGCCCTCATCACCTCGCTCCGAACCAACCGGCCCGAGCCCGAGAGGAAGGCGGCGCGACCCATGTCGCCCGGACGGTAGACGAGGACGCAACGGGCCGGTCGGCCGTCTCGCCCGGCGCGACCGGCCTCCTGATAGTAGCCCTCCAGGCCGGCAGGGACGTCCCGATGGATCACGAAGCGCACGTCGGGCTTGTCTACGCCCAAGCCGAAGGCATTGGTAGCGGCGATGACCCGTATCTCCCCGCCCATGAAAGCCTCCTGGACGCGGCTGCGGTCCGCCTTCCTGCGCCGTCCGTGGTAGAAATCGGCGGAGATGCCCCACTCCCCCAGCCACGCCGCCGTCTCCTCGGCGGCCCTGGTGGTTCTGGTGTAGATGATCCCGCAACCCTCCATCTCCCACCGCAGCCGGTCCGCCAGCTCGGGTGGATAGCCATCCCCGCCGCCCAGCAGCAGGTCGTAGAGCACCCGACCGTCCTCCGCCTCCCTCTCGACCCGCCGCACCTCCAGGAAGAGGTTCGGCCGGTCCACCCCCTGGACGACGACGTCCGGATCTCGCATGCCGAGGCGGTCGACGATCTCCCGCCGAACCCACGGGGTCGCCGTGGCCGTCAGGGCCAGCAGGGTCGGCCTTCCCAGGGCTTCGGCCGCTGCCCCCAGCTTCAAGTAGGAGGGACGAAAGTCGTGGCCCCACTCGGAGATGCAGTGGGCCTCGTCCACCACGAAGAGAGACACCCTCGTTTGCCGGACCTGGGCCATGAACTCCTCATCGTCGAACCGTTCGGGGGTCACGTAGAGCAGCTTAGCCTCGGCTCGCTGAACCTCCCGCAACTCCTCCCGCGACTCGGCCTCCGACTGGGTGCTGTCCACCACTCCCACCACCATGCCCAGCCCCTCCACCGACTCGACCTGGTCCTTCATGAGGGCTAGGAGCGGAGAGACCACGATGGTGGCGCCGGGCAGCAGTTGCGCCGTCAACTGGTACACCAGCGACTTGCCGTAGCCTGTGGGGAGGACCGCCAGGGCATCGCGCCCCTTCAGCAGGTCGCCGATCAGCCGCTCCTGGCCGGGGCGGAACGCCTCGTGGCCGAACCGGCGCAACTGGCCCCTCAGTTCGCTATCGGAGACTTCCATCGTTACCTTCACCCCCACGAGAAGCTAGGCAATACGGGTGCCTTCGACGTGAGGAAGGCTTCGACACGATGCTCCGACCGGAGGCATGCGCAACCCCAACGTCGCCGGAGCATGGAAGCTGCGCTGGTATGCTGTGGCCCTCCAGCTGATCCTGGACCAGCGGCCGCGGCCCTCGCCTCTCCAGTTGGAGATGGAAAAGGCGATTACTCCACCGAAGCCTCCCACGGGAAGCGGTCGTTGTTGCTGCGCTCCAGGATACCACTTGGGCCGTTCACCCAGGTCCGGCTGCCGTTGGTGAAGGCCGTCCAGTTGTCGGCCTTTCTCCAGGCCATCAGGCCTGTGGTGGTCGCCTGAAGCGAGTCGCCGTTAGGACCGTAGTGCTCGTTCTCGGTGGGCTGGCCGGCGACGCCGGAAATCTGCGCCGCCAGCGCCTGGAACCCCAGCTTGAAGGTGAAACCGGTTGGAGCCGCTGGCCCTCCCCCCTGCCGGAGCAGCCCGGAGTAGTGGCGCGTTATGTCGAGATACAGGCTTCCGTAGCTGCTGCCCGGCTCGACGGCCGTGCCCTCGCCCCACTCGTTCCAGCTGGTGACGGTGACCACGTCCGGATTGCTGGCGATGGCCGCTTCCCACCGGCGAGAGTAGTAACCGCCGTTCTCTCGATCGATCGTCACCTGCACGGGGTTGCTCTGGCGTGAGTTGTCCCAACCTGGAGCTACCTCGGCCGCCCACACCTTCGGCTGGCCCGTCTGGGAGGCGATGGCATCGACCTTCGACCTCAGGTTCTTGTAGGCTCCGGTCGCGTCGCCCGTCCAGCTGGCGGCGCTGAACAGATGGACACCGTCGAAGACGTCCAACCACCGCTCGGGTCGATCGGTTTCCACGTTCCAGTTCCACTGGTGGTCGGGGTCCACCTGGGATCGGATGCTGCCCCAGACGTCGGCCCCGCCGACGGCCGACGGGTTCCAGAAGAAGATCGCCGGCTTCCCGGCGATGCGGGCAAAGTTGGGGCGCGAGCCGTAGGTGGACATCATGTAGCGCAGAGCGCCGACGATCTGGCCGGGCGAGCCAAGCCCGTCGGCGCCTGTCTCGAAGTAGATGGTGGAGGCAAAATCGGTCCCCTTCGTCACCTCCAACAGGGTGGCGAGGTTCTTATCGGTGCGGTTGCCAGGGCCCATCCAGGAACTGATGAAGCCGGTGATCCCGGCACCCTTCGCCTGTTGCACCTGACGCTGGATGGTGTCCCGACTGTCGCTCTGGTAGGGCGCCACCGGCACGTCCCACATGGCGTTGCGACTGAAGTCACCCGGATTGTACCAGGGATAGTAGAAGGCCAGAACCGGAGTGTCGGGGGCAGCCGCCGCCGGTGACACCCAACTCACCGTGGATATCAGGCCGAGGGCCACCGCAGACAGCAGGACGCGCCAATGCATGCTCTCCTCCTCGAAAAGGCGAATGCCGAGCGCGGAAGCCGCCGCGCAAGGGGGATACCGCCACAGGGGACCTCTCGGTCCCCTGCCATAGGTAACGGGAGATCGAGCGGGATGTTACCACCTTTCGACCTGGATCAGCAGGCCGGCCTCAGCTTCTTCTACCGACAGTACGATCGGAGCAAGCCGGGGTACCTGGCCAGGCCGGCGGACCTGCGAGGCACCAATCTCGTGGGCACCTTCGAGATGGACGTGCCCCAGTAGACGCGCCGCTATCTCACCTCCACCGCCCCGCCCAGGCTCTCGCCCTTCCACTCGGGGCGGTAGTAGGCGTAAGCCTGAGAGGTAACCGCCTGAGCCTTCACGGGATAGAGGGCACGTGCCTTGAAGGAGAACTTCGCCTCGTCCCCCGGCACCATGTCTTCCAGGTAGACGATCACCTTCCGGCCGGCCACGTCGTACCGTTTGATCTTCGGCTGAGCCTTCGCCAGGGCATCCAGGGTTTCAGTAACCGGGGTGAACCCGGTGGGCACCGCCACGTCCACCACCACCATGCCCGCCTGCATCGGCTCCGGAGGCGTGAACTTCACGCTGGCCGAGACGTCGATCAGATCGTTCACCTCGATCTGGCCGACCCCATAGTCCACCTGGATCTGGAATGCCGACTCGGCCTTCTTCTGAGGATCGGGGACGTTGAAGCGTCGCACCGACTGCACCACCACCTGCCCCTTGCCCTTCACGTCGACGGTCAGCGAACCGTCGGGCGGGCCGGCAGGTCCGCCGGCTCCTGCACCCGCGATGGGCAACTCCACGGTCTGCAGCACGTCGGCGTTCTCGGGTGAGACCCGGATCTCCTTCTGCCAGCCGCCGGACTTGAGAGTCACCGTGGCATCCACGTCGGCCTTCGCCCCGGCTGCGTACCGGGTCAGCGCCTGGAGTCCGACCACCGTGTCCTGGGTCGAGCCGAAGCCGCCGAAGGCGTTGCGGCGGGATACCAGCCATCGGGCCGCTCGGGAAGCGTTCATCCGATCGCCATGCTCGACCAGGGCGAGGGTCGCGTAGCCCGTGGTCTCGATGGAGGCGCTCTGGTTGGGTCGCGGGGCAATGGGAGCCAGCGGTGCTGCCTGAGCCGGTGCCCCGATGCCCGGGCGGGCCGGAACCGGCTGCCCGGGGCCGGGCAGAGGGACCACCGCGGGGTCGCCCCAGTAGAGCCCCTCGTCGCTCTCCCGGGCCATACCCATTAGCTTCTGGTAGGCCGCTGCTGCCTTAGGGCTCTTAGCCAGCTCCAGGGCGTAGTTGGCCAGGGCGACGCCGTAGGCATCCTCGGCGGTATCGATGGCCCCCTCCAGATACCGAATTGCCTTGGCGGAGCTCCCCTGGTCGCCCGCCTCCCGCAGCGCCACCGCCAGGTAGGCGGTCAACGCCGTCTTCCCCTTCAGGCCACCCAGCAACTCCTGGTGATGCACGAAGCCCACTGGCTCGAAGGAGCCGTCCGCCTTCTGCTGCTGGGCTATCCACGACCTGGCGCTGGACAGCACCGCGTCGTCGACGTAGATCAGCTCTCGGGCCTGGGCGAAGGTCTTCATGACGAAGGCGGTCAGCCAGAGGCTCCCCACCTGGTCCTGGTTGCCGAATGCGGAGAAGCTTCCGTCCGATCGCCGGTAGGTTAGCTCCCGCTGGTAGCCGGTGATCATCAACTGCTCCGCCTTGGCCATCACCTCCGGTTTCATCTGGCCGCTCTCCTTGAGATAGTCGGCGACGTAGACGTTGGGGGCGAAGAGGATCATGTTCTGCTCGCCACATCCGAAGGGCATCTGAAGCAGTCCCTCCAGTCCCTGGATAGTCTGGGTCAGGTAGCTGCCCGTGAGGGCCAGGTAGGCGCGGGCAGAGCCCTGGACGACGCCGAAGGGTATCGAGAGATCCATCCGCCGGCCAGATCCCGCCGAGAGGACCAGGTTCTCCACGCTCTCCCGGGCAACCCCCTCGGGCTCGACGATCAGATCCTTCACCACCCCATCGGCCGAGGAGCGCGAGCGAGCGGTCGCCTTCAGCTTGTTGGTGCCCAGCTGCTTCGGGCGGATGGTGAAGGAGGCCGATCCCAGATCGTTGGCTCCTACCTGCACGGTCTTGCTGGGTTGGTCCAGCAGCTCGAACCAGTCGGCCTTCTCCAACTCCACCACGAACTGCTCGGTCGTGTTCTGATAGTTGTACAGAGCCACCTTCACGGGGAACTGCTCGCCCCGGATGGCGGAATAGGGTAGATCCATCGAGAGGAAGAAGGGCTGCAGCACCCTGAGCTGCGCCTCGGATATCCCCAGGCCGGCCTGCTTGGAGAGGGCCACCGCCCGCAGCATCCAGGTGGTGATGCTGTCCGGGGCCACGTATCCTTTGGAGGCCTTCCCCACCGAGTCCGTGTTGAGGGTGTCCCAAATCCAGGTCTCGGGGAAGAACTGGCGGACCCGCTGCAGCTCCATCAGCCCGCCGGCACCGGTCGCGTCCTGGGCTACCTTTGCTGCGGCCGGCGCGCTGGCGGCAGGGGCCGCCGCCATCGGCATCGCGGCCCTCCCGCCCTCCATGGCACCCGCCGGGACGGCGCCCAGCCTTCTCATGGGTGACTGGTACTCCTGGCCCTGGGGCAGCTGCCGGTTGCTCAACACCACGACGCCGGCGTCGGCGAAGACCTCCTTGGCACCCCGAGAGACCACCTTATCGAGGGGCCGCGCCTCGTGCAGCTCGGCTTGGGGCTTCTGGTACAGCTTCTCCAGTTCGTCGAACAGCTGCTGCAGGTTGACCCGGTTCTCCGCCAGGATGAACACCGAGCGGTCCACGGCCGCCAGTCCCACCCTGGCCGGCCCCTCCGTCTGCAGGTTGATCGCTACCTGCTCGCCGGGCTTCGCCTCCTCCCGATCGAAGCCGACCTGGATCTTCTGCGGGTAGTCGCCCTGAACGGCGAAGGGCAGGTAATCCGCCGCCACCTCGGAGTTGGGTAGCAGTTGATACACCAGGAGACGAGCGCTGGGAGCCATGGCCGGGGTCAGGTGGACCTGGAGATCGGGTGAGGTAGAGAAGCTGGAGAACACCACCTTCCCTCGGGACAGCAGCTCGTAGTAGAAGTTGCTCGCCTGTTTGGTGGAGGCCACGTGGAATCTGGCCGTGTCCCCCACCTTGAGCGCCCCCTGGCTCACCTGCTCCACCTGGACGAAGCTGCCGGTGGGAGAGTAGGAGGACTGCAGGGACAGGGAGGTGAAGGCCTTTCCCCCGCTGGCGCCCACCGTCATGGAGATGGCATCGGCGGGAGGGGTGATCTGAACCATGGCCCTGCCCCCCTTCACCGAGAGCTGGCGAGTCTCCTGTGTGGCGTTGAAATCCTTCTTGGTGTAGGTGAAATCCAGCCGGACGTCCGCCTCTGCCGGCTTCTTATCGGGCGTCTCGGCCACCACCAGCAGCGAGAGCGGCAGCGAGGGCTTGAAGGCCACAGCCTCCGGGATCACCTTCAACACGACCGGACTCGCCGCCACCGTGAGCAGCTTGGTGCTCTTCTCCTCGTGGCCGGTGGATTTCTCCCGTACCGTCACCTCCAGCTGGACGTTGCCCATCCCCCCGGCGGCCGGTACCCCGCTCACGTAGTTCACGGCCGGCAGCTGGAAGTCCACCTTGCCGTCCAGGCTCCTGGTGACGTTGGCGAACTCCTGCCAGCTCCCTACGTAGCGCATGGCTCGGATCTGCACCTCGCCCTGCACCGGTTTGCCGTAGCTGTACTCGGCGCCGACGGTCCCGGAGATGGCGTCCCCCGCCAGGACCCAGTCCTTTGGCAGCTCCACCTTGACCTCGTACTTGGGGAGCACGTACCGCTCGACCCGCACGTCCAGCTGGCTCGAGCGCTTACCGGAGGTAGCCGTCACCTTCCACACCCCCAGGTTGGGCTCGGTGGAGAGGGGTAGATCCAGAGAGGCCATGCCGTACTCGTCGGTGGTGAGGTCCCGCTTGAAGACCTTCAGCCCCTTGGCATCCATGACCTCGAGGGTAACGGGGGCCGCGAGAGGTTTCAGCTGTGGATCCAGGGTCAGAGCACGGAGGTGAAGGGTCTGGCCCGGCTTGTAGATCGGCTTGTCGCTCTCGACGAAGAGGAGGGTGCCCTCCTCCACTCGCACCGGGGACTCCGTCTGGAAGCCGTTGCCGCTGAGCTGCAGCCGATAGTCGCCTTCCGGCAGCCCGGGCACCGAGAGCTTCAGGTAGTTGCGTCCCTCCAGGTAGGCGGAGGTGGCTGCCACCTCCTTTCCATCTCTGAGGAGGGCCAACCGCACCGTGCCGTTGGCCGGTTTCTCCCCCCGGAAGAGCGACACGGAGACCGCCTCGCTCTGCCCGGATCGCAGGGTTCGGGGGGCGATCGCCAGGTAGCCGTCCACCCGGTCCTCCCGACCACCGTTGGAGGTCGGGACGGGGGACGCAGCTCCTGCCATGGGGCCCGGTTCCAGGAGATCCCCCCTGAGATAGCCGGCCAATAGCAGAAGCACGAGGACAGCCAGCAGAGCTCCTACGCCGATCGCTCGTCGATTCATCGGTAGCCTCCCTTTTGGGACGTTCTACCTGGAATAACGAGCCAGGGAGGCAGAAGGTTCCGAGCTAGCTCCTCCTGCGGCCGGCCGGGGGAGGGGTAGCCCCATTGCGGAAGGGCATCAGGTCCGATCGCCAGCCCGCCGCCCTGGGGGCCTTAGGCGAAGACTGGGGACGCTGGGGCGCTTTGGTTGCGGGAGCGGGGCCGTTGGAGGGCCGCACCTTGATGGCTCGTGCGCCGCGCTCGTCGCCGCGGGCCTCGAACTCCACGGTCTGCTGCTCCTTTAGGCCGGCGAAGCCACCGTCCAGGACGGCGGAGCGGTGGAAGAAGCGCTGCTCCCCCGCCGAATCGACCAGGAAGCCATACCCCTTTGCCCGATCGATGCGAACCACGATTCCCCGCGAGGTCGAGCCCTCGGCCACCTTACGATCCGAGGCGCCGGGCCGGGCGTTCATCGCCTGGCTCATCCGAAGGGCCCGATCGATCTCGGAGGGACCTCTACGGTTTACGACGGCCCCCTTTCGCTTGGGCGGCTCCTTTCCCTCCGAAAAAGAAGCCGGCGACGGCTTCTTGGACCGACCGGGCGCCTGGTAGCCATCGCTTCGCCGCTGCGGGGGCTTCCTCTGCTCGCCGTGGTCGCTATTGGGAGATTGATCTAGCACGGCAGATCCTTTCTCGAGATGATGTGCAGCCCAGTCCAGGCAAGAGCCGAACCGCGACCCTCCGCCAAGAGCAGGGCATTTGACCTCGAAGTAACGACTTCAGTCGTTCGTTCCTCTCAACCAGAGGCCGCCAGGGGCATTGCTAGGATGCGCAGAACGACGGCTCCAGCGGGCAGCACGGCAAGGGTGGCCGCGGGCACACCGCAGAAGGCTTAAAGGCAACCGACCAGCCGTTCCACTCAGGGGGCAGGTGACGACTTCTTACGGGGTCTGCCTAAAGGATCACCGTTGATCGGATGAGAGACGTCCGCGCTCTCGCGGGCAACCGCGAATCGGTCGAAACAGCCCACACTGGCTCTTCGAGGTACCAGCATGAGTCGGAGCGAACTCCATTGGGGAAATCCTGTGAGGTGTTGCGCTTCCGCTGCGCCCCGCCGCAGCAGGTATCGCATAGTATAACACGCCAAGCGCAACATGTCGAATCCGTCCAGTGCATTCGCCCACACCCGGCTTGACAGGGCGACCATCTCTGCCAGATCTACGAGGACACCGGCGATCAACTGGCGGCCCTCGTGGCCTTCTTTCGGGAGGGATTGGCCCGAGGCGAGAGATGCATCTACGTCGCCGAGGATCCGGACATCGAGAGACTTGCGGCTGCCCTGGCATCGGCGGGCGTCGACGTCCCTCGAGAGAGGCAAGGGGGAGGCCTGCTGCTGGTGTCGGAGCCACGCAGCTACTCCGCCTCGGGCAGGTTCGATCCAGATCAGACCATCGCGGCCCTGCGGTCGGCGACCCAGCAGGCTCTGGACGCGGGCTTCGCCGGCCTCAGGGGCGCAGGTGACGCGACGTGGGCCTTCGGGAGCGAGATCGATCTGGACGTCTTGACCCGGTACGAAGCTCTACTGAACGAATCTCTTCGGATCCACGGTTCTCCTGCTGTTGGACCGGCGAGAAGCCGATGCAATCATCACGGTATCCAACCAGGGCGAAGGGATCCCCCTGGAGGTCCTGCCCCACCTGTTCCAGCGTTTCTACCGGGTCAAGACGAAGAGAAGCTCCGAGGGGTTGGGGCTGTACATCACCCGGCTCATCGCCGAGGCCCACGGTGGCCGGGTTTGGGTGGAGAGCGAGCCCGGGAAGGGCACCAGCTTCTACCTGGCGCTGCCCATTGACACCACCCCACCCATACCTTAAAGTCTGCTGGCGAGCAAGTTGGTGGTCGGGAACCCTGGAAGATCGCGCCGTTGGCGGCCGGATCTTCGTCCGGCCGCCAACGGCTAAGGCGTAGGTAGGAAGGTGGCGGTAGTGACGGAACAGGAGTCGTTCTCTGGTAGCTGGGCCCTCATCCTCGGGGCGTCGAGCGGATTCGGCGCGGCAGTGGCGTTGGAGCTCGCCCGAAGGGGGATGAACATCTTCGGCGTTCACCTGGATCGATCGTCGACTCTGCCCAAGGCCCAGGCGCTGGCAGCCGAGATCGAGGGCATGGGGCGAAAGGTCCAGTTCTTCAACACCAACGCGGCCAGCGCGGACAGGCGAGCCGAGGTGCTGGACGCCATCCAGGCCAGGCTGGCTGAGACCGGCAACCGCAAGAAGGTGCGCGTCCTCTTGCACTCCTTGGCCTTCGGCTCCCTCGGCGAGTTCGTCGCCGACGACCCGAAGCAGGCCATCAAGCAGTCCCAGATGGAGATGACCCTGGACGTCATGGCCAACAGCCTGGTCTACTGGACCCAGGGCCTGGTGGGCCGGGACCTCCTCGAGAACAACAGCCGGGTCTTCGCCATGACCAGCTCCGGCTCTCACCGTGTCTGGGCCAGCTACGGGGCCGTCTCGGCGGCCAAGGCCTGCTTGGAGGCCCACGTACGGCAGCTGGCGGTGGAGCTGGCAGGTAGGGGCGTCACCGTCAACGCCGTCCGAGCCGGTGTCACCGACACCCCCGCCTCACGCGCGATCCCGGGCTACGAGAAGCTGGCGCACGAGGCCATCACCCGCAACCCTATGGGCCGTATGACCCGACCGGAGGACGTAGCGGCGGCCATCGGGGTGTTGTGCGACCCGGGCACCTACTGGCTGACCGGCAACGTCCTGGGGGTCGACGGGGGCGAGGACAACATCGGCTAGCCGCCGCGCGGCGGCTAGCCCAGGGTGCAACGACTGGCGGGGTTTGGGGTCTCCCCAAGCACACACGTTACCTCGGATGCCTGCGGCAGGAAGTACTCGAGATGGCCTACAACTGGGCTCGCCTCGCCTTCGCAGGGAAATGGCGCCTCAACGCGGTCCGCGGTCCGCTCATCGGCATGCCGGTGGTGGTTCAACTCCCCGAAGGTGGGAGGGGCCTCTCCCTCCAGCCAGGACAGAGGCTCGAGCTCTCCATCTCCGAGACCCCTGAGGGCTTTCTGGTAGTCTGAGTGGCGGAGGTACGGACTCTATGGAAAACCGACCCTTGATCGGAGTGACCCTCGGCGACCCGGCGGGGGTCGGCCCGGAGATCGTTGCCCGCGCATTGGCCCAGGAATCCCTCCACGGACGGGCCCGGCTGGTGGTGATAGGCAGCGCCCCGGTAGTGAGGGCGGCCCTGAAGCTGGTGGGGTCTTCGCTCTCGGTCCACCCCATTCAGAACCCCGCCCACGGGATCTTCTCCTCCGGCACCCTGGAGCTGATCGACCTGGCCAACCTCGATTTCGACAGCCTGGTTCCCGGTGTGGCCCAGCCGGTGGCGGGCAGGGCGGCCTTCCAGTACGTCCAGAGGGCCATCGAGATGGCCATGGCCGGCACCATCGACGCCATCGCCACGGCACCCATCAACAAGGAGGCGCTGAAAGCCGGCGGCGTCCCCTACATCGACCACACCGAGATGCTGGCCAAACTGACCGACAGCCCGCACCCGATGACCATGTTCGCCCTGGAGAACATGAGAATCTTCTTCCTCACCCGTCACGTACCCCTGGCGGAAGCCTGCCGCCAGGTCACGACCGAGCTGGTGCTCCAGGGACTTCAGCATGCCGATCGAGAGCTGCGGCGGCTGGGCATCGCCAAGCCTCGCATCGCGGTGGCGGCCCTGAATCCTCATGGGGGGGAGGGAGGCCTCTTCGGCATGGAGGAGATCCGGCAGATCGCCCCTGCCGTGGAGGAAGCACGGCGACGGGGCATGGACGTCGCCGGCCCGGTTCCGGCCGATTCCGTCTTCTTCCTAAACCGGAGAGGGAAGTTCGACGCGGTCCTCTCCCTCTACCACGACCAGGGGCACATCGCCGCCAAGACGGTGGATTTCGAGCGCACCGTCAGCGTGACCCTGGGCCTACCCTTCCTGAGGACCTCGGTGGACCATGGGACGGCCTTCGACATCGCCTGGAAGGGGATTGCCAGCGCGGTGGGCATGGAGGAGTCCATCCGGGTGGCGGCGGAGTACGCCCCACTGTTCCGCCGGTAACAGCTGAGGTCGATGGCCGCGGCGCGGTCCGTCCCATCATCGAATGTCAACGCGTCGCAACACAACCGCCGCCCTGCCGACGTCCCACCAATCACCCCGGGATTGACAGTTAGCCCGTTTAAGCATACTCTTTGGCCTGCTTGCCGTCTTTGCCGTCCGGCACATCGCTGAGGGATCGGACCAAATCATGTTTCACAAAGCCGCCCCCAAGCGCGCTTTCGAGGATGTGGTCTGCCAGATCCGCGAGGCAATAGTGGAGGGCCGCCTGCGCCCTGGCGATCGACTGCCCTCCCAGCGGGAGCTGAAGGAGCTGTTTCAGGTCAGCCGCGCCGCCATCATGGAGGCGCTGAGGGTCTTGGAGAAAGCCGACCTGATCACGATCCGCCCCGGGGCCACCGGGGGCGCCTTCGTCTCCCACGCCACCTCGGACACGGTGGCCGAGTCCCTGATGTTGCTGCTCTCCCTCGAGGGGGTATCCCTGGCCGAGCTGGCCGAATTCCGAGAGCGGCTGGAGGGGGGAACGGCCTACTGGGCGGCCTTGCGAGCCGACGAGGAGAAGCTACAGCTGCTGGAGAGGCGGCTGAGGCGGTTGGCGGAACTGGCGGAGGCCGCGACCCCCTGGAGCATCTTCCTGGCCGAGGAGATGGAGTTTCACTGGGCCCTGGCGGAGTGCTCCGGCAACCGCCCGAGCGTCGCTACCATGAAGGCCATCACTCGGGCCATGCGAGAGGCCTACGGCTTCATCAGCCCGGGGCTCTACCAGAAAGTGCTGTCCGACATCGGCGGCATCTTCGAGGCGATCCGGACCCGGCAGCCGGAGGTGGCGGAACGGCGAATGAAGAGCCACATCGCCTACTTCAACGACGACATGATGGCGAATCGAAGCCGCTCCCTCCGGCAGTCCCACTACCCTCTCTTGGACGGCCACCCGAAGGCCCCGACGCCGGATCGCGCCGTACCGCCCGACGCCACGATCTCTCCCACGGGTGGTGTGCTTCCCCGCTAGTCCCAGCCCCTCCGGGAAGCGGCTGCTCTCTTGACAAGGCAACCTCCGCAATCCAATAATGGGTTCACCTCAATGGTCCATCCATTCGCGTCCGTTTCCACAGGGGAGAGGAGGTGCATGCCGCTCAAGACACTTTTGCCTGGTCACCGCCCGCAGCGGCGGCAAGCGCATCGACGCGTTTGAATTCGGTTCCAAAGTATGGCTCTTCTCGCTTGGGCGTCGCGGCCGACGCCGATCAGCATCGAAGCCGATGATTCGGGTTTCTTCCTAATCATGCTCGATGGAGGAGAGAGTAGATGTCCGAAGAGACGCGCGACCACGAGCGGAACGCATCCCCTCAACAGCCCGATGGCTTCTCGCCCGAAAGGCTGGCTTCCCGCAGACTCACCCGTCGCGGCTTCCTCGGCCTCGCGGCGGGCGCCGCAGCCGTGGCCGCCCTGGCGGCCTGCCAGCAAGCCCCCGCACCGTCTCCTACCAGTGCCCCAGCGAAAGCGGCCGCGCCAGCGGCATCCGGGTCCGCCGCACCTACGGCCGCAGCTGCCGCAAAGGCCGTTCCCAAGGAGCCGATCAAGATCGGCGTGCTGGCGGCTCGGGCCGGCGTCACGGCGGCGGTCGGTCAGGCAGGGCAGCGAGCCTCCGAGTGGTGGGCCGACCGGACCAACAAGGCTGGAGGCATCCTTGGACGCCAGGTCCAACTGGTGATCGAAGAGGAGTCCAACCCGAAGGACACAGTAGAGCGCTACCGAAAGCTGGTGCTCCAGGACAAGGTCGACATCGTAGTGGGGCTTATCTCCACCGGCGTGTCGCTTGCCGTGGGCCAGGCAGCGGAAGAGGTCGGAGTCCCGATCCTGATGTGGGACGGCACGACCCAGGATGGCACCAAGGAGACCGTCCCGAACCCCAAGTGGATCTTCCGCAGCTCGGACAACGAGGTCGAGGCCATCGGGGCCGCGATCCTCACGCCCAAGTACTTCAAGGACGTCAAGACGATCGCGGGGATCAACAACGACTACTCCTACGGCCACGACAACTGGGATACCTTCAAGGCGATCCTCGACAAGTACCACGAGTTGGGGCTGCTCCCGAACAAGCCCAACTACGTCCAGGCGCTGTTCCCCAAGCTCGGCGAGACCGAGTTCGCGTCCCACATCTCGGCCCTTCAGCAGGCGAAGCCCGACCTGATCATGTGCAGCTTCTGGTCCGGCGATGCACCCATCTTCCTCAAGCAGGCGGCGGCCGTGGGCCTCTTCAAGGACACCAAAGGCGTCTTCACCACGGCGGGTGGCGTGGCCGATGCCCTCAAAAAGGACTTCGTGCCCGAAGGGCTCCTGGTGGGTTACAACTCATTCTATTTCGAGGATCCTCAGCTGCCCCAGATCGGCAAGGACTTCGTGAAGGACTACAAGGCCAAGTACAACGAGTACCCCTCCTACGAGACCGACCACGCGGTGTTCGTCCTGGCAGCCTACAAGGCAGCCGTGGAGAAGGCCTACAAGGCAGCCAACGAGTGGCCCAACAAGGAGCAACTCGTCAAGGCCTTGGAGGGGATTGAGGCCGGGTCACTCTCCGGCATGCGGTCCTACCGGAAGGACCACATCATGATGGCCAACTGGATCCAGGGCATCACCAACCACAAGAACTCCTACGACTTCGTCACCATCGATCCCGTCGAAAGGCTGCCCCTGAGCAAGATCGAAAAGCCCACGGGTGCGAAGCTGTACGACTGGATCAAGGGTTGGAAGGTCGGCCCGGACGGCCTGCCCCAGGCCTCGTAGCGGCGGGATACTCTCTGTGAGGTGGCTATCTCAGTGAGCTACGTGGTCAACATCTTGGCGAGCGGCATCTTTGGCGCATCAGTGCTCTTTCTGGTGGCTTCCGGCCTCCAGTTAGTGTTCGGCGTGCAGAAGATCTTCAATCTGGCGTGCGGCAGCTTCTACGCCCTCGGCGCCTTCGTCGGCGTCACCGCAGTCGACTTGGCGGTGGGCGCGGGGCTGCCGCGCCCCCTCTTCGTGCTGGCGCTCGTGGCCGGAGGCTTGGCGCTGGCAGTGATCGGGCCGGTGGTGGAGAGGCTCCTCCGCACCGTCTACGATCGGGACGAGGCCTTCCAACTGCTCCTCACCTTCGCCCTGGTGCTGATCCTTGAGGACGTCACGCGGTTGGTCTGGGGCACTCTGCCTCGCACCACAGGCGGGCTCTACCTGATCTACGGGCAGGTGAACCTGCTGGGTGCCACCATCCCCGTGTACAACCTCATAGTCATCGGGGTCAGCCTCGCCATCGCTGCCGGCCTCGGACTGCTGCTCAACCGTACGGCCTTCGGAAGGATCATCCGGGCCACTGCCGACAACCGCGAAATGGCCGAGGCGCTGGGCGTGAACATGCGCTGGATCTACGTCCAGGTCTTCACCCTGGGTACCGTCCTCGGGACCCTCGGGGGTGCCCTGGTGATCCCCACCACGGCAACCATGAGCGAGATGGGCATCGAACTGATCGTGAGCGCCTTCGCCGTGGTGGTGATAGGCGGACTGGGGAGCATGCGCGGGGCGCTGGTGGGGGCGCTGGTCGTGGGGCTCATCAGGGCGGTGGCGATATCGACCTTCCCGCAGATGGAGATGATGGTGATCTACCTGATCGTCATCGGCGTGTTGGTGTTCAAGCCCAGCGGGATCTTCGGCCGAGTCAATACCCAATAGTGATGAGAGATGCGCTGTGAGTAGTAGGGGAGACGAACCCTACCACTTGCTCACTACCTGTGACTCATCGCCGGATCTGGAGGCTACATGACTGAGACCGTCCAGCTCGAGCGTGCCGAAGCTCCGCCCGGCCCCCGCCGGGGCAGGATCGCAACTCCGGTCCTGGTCCTGGCGCTGGCAGTGGTCATAGCCCTGCTGCTGCCGGTGGTGGTCCCGACCTACTTCGTGACTCTCATGCTGCCGTTCTTTGCTTACGGGGTCGCGCTGCTTGGGCTGAATCTGCTCTTCGGCTACACGGGGCTCCTGTCCTTCGGGCAGGCGCTCTTCCTGGGCATCGGCGCCTATACCGCGGCGATCTTCACCTCCCGCTTCGGCATACGGCAGATGGAAGTGATCCTGGTGGTCAGCGCGCTGCTGTCCGCCCTGGTGGCAGCCCCCGTGGGAGCCATCTGCGTGCGTTACGTCAAGATCTACTTTGGGCTGCTCACCCTGGCGTTCGGAATGCTGTTCTACTCTTTCGTTCTGAAGTTCTACGACCTGACCAGCGGCGACCAGGGCATCCGGGTTGCCCAACCCTACCTGCTGGGCATCAAGGGGCCCGCGCGCGACCTGGTAAGTTTCCTCTCGGGGCCGTACTACTACTACTGTATGGCCCTGCTAGTGCTCCTGGGGTTCGTCATGTGGCGTATCGTCCATTCGCCCTTCGGCCTCTCCCTCCAGGCGATCCGGGAGAATCCGGTGAAAGCCGAGTATCTCGGCATCAGCGTCAAGAAGTACCGCTGGTACGCCTTCGTGATTGCAGGCATCTACGGCGGCATCGCCGGCGCGATGCTCGGCCCCATCACAGGCAATGCCGACCCGACGATGATCTACTGGACTCAGTCCGGCAATCTCGTGTTCATGACCCTGCTGGGTGGCTTCACCAATTTCTTCGGGCCACTGGCTGGGGCCTTCGTGTTCATCTTCCTCCAGGACCGGATCATGGCGGTGGTTCCCTACTGGCGACTGGTGTTCGGGATAATCCTGGCCGCCATAGTAGTCTTCGCTCCCTCCGGGCTGATCGGCCTCCTGATGGGGCGACGGAAGGAGGTCCAGTAATGCTGCTTCAGGCTAGGGACGTCACCAAGCACTACGGCCACTTCAAAGCGCTGGACGGAGTCTCCCTGGAGATCAAGCCAGGCGAGTTCGTCTCGATAATAGGCCCCAACGGCGCGGGAAAAACGACCCTGATCAACGTGCTAACGGGATTGCTCCACCCTTCGTCGGGCACCGTCCACTTCAAGGGGCAGGACATCCGAGGAATCGGGCCTGTGACTCTGGCGAAGCTGGGGATGGCGAGAAGCTTCCAGCTGGTCTCGATCTTCCCCGAACTCACCGTGCTGGACGTGCTAAAGGTCGCCATAGTCTCCAGGATGGGACGCGGGATGCACCTCCTTGCGTCCCTGGCCCGCGACCGCGAGGTGCACGATCAGGCGGTGGAGGTCGCCACTCTGTTCAAGCTGCAGGACAAGCTGTCCGTTACGTCGCGCACCCTTCCGCAGGGCGACAAGAAGCTGCTGGACGTGGCCTCGGCCTTCGCTCTCCGGCCAGACATCATCCTCCTGGACGAGCCGACCAGCGGCGTCAGCACCAGCGACAAACACACGGTCATGGAGATCCTGGTGGGAGCGTCCAAGGAGATCGGCATCAAGTCGATCATCCAGGTCGAGCACGACATGGATATCGTCTTCTGCTACTCCGACAGGATTGTTGCCCTGCATCAGGGCAAAGTCCTGGCGGACACTACCCCTTCCCGCATATGGGACGACAAGGATGTCGTGACCACGGTGGTAGGGCGGCGGTTCTGATGAAGCTGAAACTGGAGAACATCAACGTCTACATCCAGTACAGCCACATCCTCAGGAACGTTTCCCTGGAGGTCGGGGATCGCGAGGTGGTCTGCCTGTTGGGTCGGAACGGCGCCGGCAAGACCACTACGATCCGCACCATCATGGGCTACCTCAGGCCCAGGGCAGGGAGGGTGCTCTTCCTGGGGAAGGACATCACCGGCAAACCTACCTACCAGATCGCACAAATGGGCATGGGGTTCTCCCCCGAGGAGAGCGGCATCTTCCCGGATCTGACGGTTGCCGAGAACCTGGAGATCTCCACCTGGACGAGACGGATCGGGCGGCCGGCTGCTCAGCGGATAGAGCTCGCCTACTCCATCTTCCCGGTGCTGCGCAAGTACGCGCTTCGCAAGGGAGACCAGATGAGCGGAGGCGAGCGCAAGATGCTCTCGGTGGCCAGGGCCCTGGCCCTCGATCCCCAGATGCTTCTGCTGGACGAGCCCTTCGAGGGGCTGTCACCGGCCATCATCCCCAAGGTAGCCGAAGGGGTCGCGGAGATCACCAAGCTCGGCCATTCGATCCTTATGGCGGAGTCCAACATCCATCACGTTCCCGAGTTCGCCACGAGGCTCTATGTGATTGAGCGCGGCGAAGTCATCTTCTCGGGAACGCCCGACGAAGTGCGACGCGAAGAGGCAGCGATGCGGATCATCGCGTCGACCGCTTGAGAGAGCCACCTCAGAGAAGAAATGGAGACACCATGGCGCAGATGACACCTCGGGAACGGGTCTTGGCCTTCCTAAGAAGAGAGGAGCCGGACCGGATCCCCTGGATAGAGAACGACATCGAAGAGGAACTCCAGGTCAAGGTCATGGGAAGGGCCGACTTCGATCCTGGCGACCTTTGCCGGGAGCTAGGGATGGATGGCTTCGGCTACCATTTCCCCAAGGGGGTCGGGGCCGCGGCAGGTCAGTCACTCCAATCCACCGATAGCTTTGCCGCCAGCTACTACTACCCCAACAAGATTACCTTCGACTTCGTCCCTCCCTGGATCGCAGACATGGGCACCGACGAGTCGACGGGGCGAGCCTACATCAAGAGGGGTCTGCTGGACTCCCGCGAGGCCATGGAGCTGTTCGACAAGTTCCTCCCCGATCCCGATCACCCGGCCCGCTACGAGCGGGTAGCCCGGTGGCTCAAGGAGTACAAGCAGGAGTTCGCCGTCTTCGCCCGCATCCGGTTGGGTGCGGCCTCCACTTTGGAAAGCATGGGTCTGGACGCCTTTGGATACATGCTGTACGACGATCCAGACCTGGTTCACGAGATCCACGGTCGCTTCTCCGCCTGGTCGGCCAGGGTGGTGAGGCATCTGAACGAGTTGGACTTCGACTTCCTCTGGGCTAACGATGACCTGGCGGGCAACAACGGGCCCTTCATGTCGCCCAAGGTATTTCGCGAGTTCTTCCTCCCCCACATGAGAAGCGTGGCGCAGGAGATCAAGAAGCCCTGGATCTTCCACAGTGATGGAAATCTCTTCCCCCTCCTTCCCGATCTGTTGACCCTGGGGATGAACGCCGTCCATCCCATCCAACCCGTCGCCATGGACATCGGCAGGATGAAGCGGGAGTACGGCGATAGGGTGGCCCTCGCCGGCAACATCGACCTGGACTACACCCTCACCCTGGGGACGCCCGAAGAGGTGGATGCAGAGGTCAAGGGGAGAATCGCCGCGGCCGGACCCGGCGGCGGATACATGGTCACCAGCGCCAACAGCCTCACCGACTACTGCAAGGTCGAGAACGTGAGAGCCATGGCGGCCGCCGTCAGGAAGTACGGCCGGTACCCGTTGCGGCTGGACTGAAGTCGCGCCGGCCTCTGTAGACTATACACTCGACAGATTACTCACACTTGTTAAAGGAGTTCGCCGCCTAGACCGCTTTAAACGCGGGAAGGTTGGTGCCATAATACGCGTCGTGCCGAACACCGCAGTCGCTGTGACGCCCTGAAGGCGGGGCAGAGCCTCAAAGCAGTGAGGAGGTATGCTATGTCTCTAGCTCCGGAAGCAAGACAACAGGAGCCATCCATGGATACCCTAGCCCACCCGCAGACGTTGCGATCGCTACTCACCGAGACCACAACCTTCACACGCATCGCTGAACTGGTGCCCACGAGGGGCCCGTTGGTCGAGACCGATGCGGCCAAAGTGGCCGCCCTGGCCAACGACCTCGCCGGCTCCGGCATAGCCCACGCCCTCAGCATTACCGACAACGCCGGTGGCGCCCCCAAGGTCTCGCCGGAGTCCCTTGGAATGCTGCTGGAGGAGCGAAAGCAACAGGCCATCATCCACCTGTCCTGCAAGGACATCAACCGCTGCGGGTTGGAGAGTCGAGCCTGGGCCCTGGCCAGCGCCGGTTTCGAGAACCTCCTCTGCCTCTCGGGGGACTACCCGGTGGAGGGTTACCGGGGGCAGGCAACTGCCGTTTTCGACGTGGACTCCGTGGGGCTCATCACCATGCTCCACGAGATGAACCAGGGGTTGCGCGCTCCAACCCCCAAGGATGCGACGAACCGCCTGCGCCAGACCCAGTTCTACCTGGGCTGCGCCGTCTCGCCCTTCAAGCTGCAGGAGCGGGAGTTGATGCCCCAGTACTACAAGCTGGCCCGCAAGATCGCCGGCGGGGCTGGGTTCGTCATCACCCAGCTTGGCTACGACTCGCGGAAGTTCGACGAGCTGCTGCGGTACATGGAGTTGAAGCAGCTCAACGTGCCGGTCATCGCCAACATCTACCTGCTCTCCCGAGCAGTTGCTCGCTACTTCAACAAGGGCATGGTGGCCGGTGCCATCTGCAGCGATGCCCTGCTGGCCGAGGTCGAGAAGCAGTTCGACTCGCCCGACAAGGGCAAGGCCTTCTTCCGAGAGTTCGCCGCCAAGCAGATCGCCGTGCTCAAGGGGCTGGGATACCGCGGTGTTTATCTCTCCGGGCCCAAGGACGCCAAGGAGTTCGGGGCGATCTTCGACATGGCGGACTCCTTTGCCCCCGACGACTGGAAGATCTTCGCCAGGGAGATCCAGTATCCGCAGCCCAACGAGTTTTACTTCTTCGAACAGGATCCGGATACCAGCCTGAGCTCGTCCCAGATCAATCGGGAGTATCTGGCGTCCCTGACGCCGGAGGGGCAGCGCAAGCCGCGCTCCAAAGTCTCTGCCTTCTACAAGGTCAGCCGCATGTTCCACGGCCACCTCTTCGACCACGACTCTCGGGGCTTCGCGGCAGCCAGGGGCCTCTACTCCCAGGTCGACAGCCACAAGCACGTAAGACGGTGGATGGAGGTAGCCGAGCAGGCGGCAAAGATCCCTCTGTACGACTGCCGCAACTGCGGTGACTGCTCTCTACCCGACGTGGCCTACCTGTGCCCCGTCTCCCAGTGCTCCAAGAACCAGAGAAACGGCCCCTGCGGTGGCTCCCACCAGGGGATCTGCGAGGCCACGGAGAAGGACTGCATCTGGGCCCGAGCCTACGAGCGGCTGAAGCCCTACGGCGAGGCCGAGAAGATGCTGGAGAGGCCGCCCGTTTTCAGGGACGGCAGCCTGCGCAACGGCTCTTCCTGGGCCAACACCTTCCTGGGGCGGGACCACTTCTCGAAGCACTGGGACGAGCAATAGCCTGAAGGGGGGACTTCCCTATTGAGACTCGCTGTGATCGCCTGCCAAACGGTGGAGTCGGAGCTCCGACCGCTCCTCCCACCCGACACCGCCTTCGTGGTGGTGGAACAAGGGCTCCATCGGACACCCGATAGGCTTCGGGAGTGCCTTCAGAAAGAGATCGACGCCCTGGACGTCGACGAGATACTGCTGGGCTATGGGCTCTGCGGCAACGGCGTAGCAGGGTTGCGCTCCTCCAGGGCGCGGCTGGTGGTGCCCCGCGTGGACGACTGCATCTCCCTGCTGCTGGGGTCTCTCCAACGATACCGCGAGGAGTTCGAGCGGGAGCCGGGCACCTACTGGTTCAGTCAGGGGTGGATCGACCACTCCCAGGACCCTTTCAAGGAGTACCAGAGGTGCATCGACAAGTACGGTGAGGAGACCGCCCGCTGGGTAGCCCGGGAGATGATGAAGGGCTATCACAGAACGGCACTGATCGATACCGGGGTCTGCCCCGTGTCACGACTGCGGGAATACGCGCGCCAGTTTGCCGACTTCTTCAGTCTGGACTACGACGAGGTGGCCGGTTCCGACGACCTGCTTCGAGAATTGGTGTCGCCGGAGAGGCAGGATCACCATTTCGTTGTGGTGGAGCCGGGTGAGGCGATCACTCCCGATATGTTCCTTTCGGTCCTGAGCACCATAAACGGTTAGGTAGACCTTCTTGGAGAACCTGCGCAAACCACCCTGGCTGATCAAACGACTCGCGCCCACGGCCGCGGTCTCGGAGGTCCGTTCCCTGCTGCGGCGGCAGAGCCTCCACACGGTCTGCGAGAACGCGATGTGCCCCAATCTCGGGGAGTGCTTCTCCCGCAAGACCGCCACCTTCTTGATCCTCGGGGACGTGTGCACCCGCCATTGCGGCTACTGCGCCATCGCCTCCGGGTTCCCGCCTCCCCTGGATCCGGAGGAGCCCGAGCGCGTCGCGGAGACCGCGGCCAACCTGGGTCTCAAGCACGTGGTGGTCACCTCGGTGACCCGAGACGACCTGCCCGACGGCGGGGCAGGCCACTTCGCGGAGACCATTCGCGCCCTTCGACGCCGCTGCCCCTCCGCCCTGATCGAGCTGTTGATCCCCGACTTCGGTGGATCGGAGACCGATCTGCAAACCGTCCTGGAGGCGGAGCCGGACATCCTGAACCACAATGTGGAGACGGTGCCGCGCCTCTTCCCCACCGTTCGCCCGCAGGGCAACTACGCCCGCTCGGTAGAGCTGCTGGCCAGGGCCAAGGAGGGTCTTCCCCGGGGCTACTCCAAGTCGGGTCTGATGGTGGGCATTGGGGAGACCGAAGAAGAGGTAGCCCAGGTGATGCGCGACCTGCGCGCGGTGGGATGCGACATCTTTACCATAGGCCAGTACCTTCGGCCCTCCAAGTCCCATCTCGAGGTAAAGCAGTACTACCCTCCGGAAGTCTTCGATCGGATGAAGACCGAGGGTGAGGCCATGGGCTTTCTGCTGGTGGCCTCTGGCCCTTTCGTTCGCAGCTCCTACCATGCGGACCAGTTCAAGCCGCCAGCCGGCGGCAGGTGATCGCTGGGCTCGATGCGGCCGAAGGCGAAACGGCCGACCTTTGCTCAAAGGAGATTCATGCATGATCACGACGATTTCCAGCGCCAGCAAGACCGTAACCATCTCCCCAGAGGGGCCCACCGTTATGATCGGAGAGCGGATCAACCCTACAGCACGAAAGAAGCTGGGTGAGGCTCTCCTCACCGGGGACGTGGAGATGGTGCGCCGAGAGGCACTCTCCCAAGTGCAAGCAGGGGCCGCGATCCTCGACGTCAACGTCGGCTACCCGGGCGTGGACGAGCCCCGAGTTGTCAAGGAAGCCGTCAGGGCGGTGATGGAGACCGTCGACGTCCCCATCTGCCTGGACAGCGCCAACCCCGACGTCATGGAGGCCGCCCTGAGCGTCTACAAGGGAAAGATCCTGCTCAGCTCCGTCACCGGCGAGACCAGCAAGATGGATCAGATCCTGCCCCTCGTCAAGCGCTACGGCACCGCCGTGGTCGCCCTGCTGATGGACGAAACGGGCATCCCCAACGACGCCAAAGCCCGACTCGAGATCGCCAGGAAGATCGTCGGCCGGGCCGAGGCCCTGGGCATCCCCCGTGAGGATATCATCGTCGACTGCGCCTGCATGACCGTCGCCACCGACAGCACCGCCGGAGCGGTGACCCTGGAGGCTATCCGGCTGGTCCGGCAGGAGCTGGGGTGCAACATGACCCTCGGGGCCAGCAACGTCTCCTTCGGGCTGCCGGAGCGGAAGACCATCAACGCGGCTTCCCTCCCCATGGTCCTCGCGGCCGGTGTGAACTGCCCCATCGTCGACCCCACCGTGCCCGAGATCGCTAAGGCGATCCTCGCCGCGGATCTCCTGCTGGGCAAGGACGAGTACGGCACGAACTACCTGCGGGCCTACCGCGCACGGCAGGCGGCGGAAGCCACGGCCCAGAACGCGTAGGAACTTACCAAATGGCTCAGTTTCTGGTGAAATTCCTTCCAGACGGCCTGGAGGCCTGGGTTCCCGACGGCTCCACCCTGCTGGCTGCCGCCGCGGCGGCCCACGTTGCCATCGACGCCCCCTGCGGCGATCGCGGCATCTGTGGCAAGTGTAGAGTGCAGGTAGACCTCCCACTCCCCTCGAGTGAGGGTCGGGGTGAGGGCGCAGGCGGCGCGGCCCTCGAGCCCCCCAATCTCCCCGAGCGGACTCTGATCCCGGCTGAGGAGTTGACCCAGGGCTGGCGGCTGGCCTGTCAGGCCAGGATCGCCGGCCACGTCACCGTGAGAGTGCCCGAGCGAGCGCTGCAGCCGGCCGTGGTCCCCCTCTCCCAGGTGGAACCGAAGCCCGCCGTTCGCAAGCTCCACCTGCGGCTCCCCGAGCCGACCCTGGAGGACCCGGCGCCCGACGCCCTCCGGGTTCGCCGCGCCCTGGCCCAGCAGATCCCCGGCCTGCAGATAGACCTCCCGCTGCTGAGGCGACTTCCCGAGATGCTCCCGGCCTCCCACTACGACCTCACCGTTGCGACCGTGGGCGACCGCCTCGTGGCCCTGGAGTCGGGCGACACTTCTTCCCGCTCCTACGGCCTCGCCGTGGACCTGGGCACCACCAGCGTCGTGGCGATCCTGCTGGAGCTGAACGGCGGCCGCACCCTCGGGGTCGAATCCCGTCTGAACGGCCAGGCCAACTACGGCGCCGACGTGATCTCCCGCATCACCCACGCCACCACTCAGCCAGATGGGCTGGAACAGCTGCAATCGGCGGCAGTATCCACCATCAACTCGGCCCTGGACACCCTTCTGAAGAAAACCGGAATAGACCGGGAACAGGTCTACGAGGCGGTGGTGGTGGGAAACAGCTGCATGAACCACCTCTTCCTGGGCATCAACCCGGATTCCCTGGCCTCCGCCCCCTACCAGCCGGTCGTCGCGGATCCTGTGTCCTGCCGCGCGGCAGAGCTGGGGCTGGCGATCAACCCCGCGGGCATGGTGTACACCCTACCCAACATCGCCGGCTTCGTGGGCAGCGATACGGTGGCGGTCATCCTGGCGACGGCCATGCACAAGGCTGAGCCGATCAGGCTGGCCATCGACCTGGGGACCAACGGCGAGATCGTGTTGGGCAATCGCGAGCGGCTGCTGACCTGCTCCACCGCCGCGGGTCCGGCCTTCGAGGGAGCCAGGATCTCCTCCGGCATGCGGGCCACCGAGGGGGCCATAGAGAGGGTCTGGATCGACGAGGGCGAGGTGAAGGTCCAGGTTATCGGGGACGTCCCGGCCATCGGGGTGTGCGGCTCCGGTCTGCTGGATGCCGTGGCGCAGATGCGAGGCTCCGGTGTGCTGAACGGGGGTGGCCGGCTGCTCTCCGCCGAGAAGGTGGACGGCGTCCTGCCCCCGCGCCTGGTCCAAAGGCTGGTCCGAAACGACGGCACCGACGGCTTCGTGCTGGCCCGACGGGGTCGAAGGCCGGTGGTGCTTACACAGGGCGACATCAGGGAGCTTCAGCTGGCCAAGGGGGCCATCCGGGCCGGCATCTTCATCCTGCTGAAGGAGTACGGCATCCAGGAGGGAGACATCACCGAGATCCTGCTGGCAGGAGCCTTTGGGAGCTACGTCAACCCGGCCAGCGCGAGGGCCATCGGCCTGGTTCCCCCGCTACCCATCGATAGGATCACGGCGGTGGGCAACGCGGCGGGCCAGGGGGCGGTGATGGCTCTCCTTTCCACCGAGCTGCGGGAGGAGGCGAGCCACATCGCCCGCTCCGCGGAGCACGTGGAGCTGTCCGCCCGCACCGACTTCATGGAGCAGTTCGTCGAGGACCTCGCCCTGTAGCTCCGCGATGTGGGGGCGGGACGCCGTGCCCGCCCCCACACCATTTGCGGATAGCTACGCGATCCCCAGCAGGGAGATCAGCCCTAGACTGAGGGTGCCCAGGAAGAGGATCGAGAGCACCACGGTGGCGAATACCCTGGGACCGACGGTCTTCACTGCGGCAAAGTCCACCCCCATCCCCAGGGCCACCATCGAGACGATCATCAGGGTGTTGCTGACGGTCTTTGCGTCGGCAGAGACCACGTCCGGAATCAGCCCCACGCTGCGCAGCAACCCCAGTACCAGGAAGCTCAAGACGAACCAGGGGAGAAGGGCTGAGGTCTTGACCTTCTTGCCTTCCTGAGCCACAGACCGGGCAAAGATCAATCCGAACAGCAGCACCACGGGGCCCAGGAACAGCACCCGCACCAGCTTCACCATGGTGGCCACCTCGCCACTCAGATCGCTGACCGAGAAGCCGGCTGCCACCACCTGGGGCACCGCATACACGGTGGTCCCGGTCAGGACGCCGTACTGGTAAAGGCTCAGCTTCAGCAAGGGCACCAGCAGCGGGAGGGTCAGAACCACGATCACACCCACCACCGCGGTCAGGGCGATGGACATGGAGATATCCTTCTTGTCCGCCTTGATGGTGGGAGCGACGGCGGCGATGGCGGAGTTGCCGCAGATGGAGTTGCCCACGGCGATCAGGATCGCCAGCTTCTTGCTCAGGCCGAAGGTCCTGCCTATGGTCATGCTGACGGTGATCCCCAGGCCAACGGCCAGGGCGATCAGCAGCAGCAGCTTGGGACCGGCGTGAAGCATGTCGACGAAGTTGACGGCGGCGCCCAGCAGGGCGACGCTGAGCTCCAGCAGCTGCTTCGACGCGAAGTTGACCCCGGCCTTCGCCGCGGGTGGCTGCCCCACGAGATTACGAACGATCATGCCCAGGAGAATGGCCCAGACGATGGCCTCAAACATGGAGAAGCGCTGACCGAGTAGAACCGCGACGACGGCGAGGGCCGACAGCAGGGCCAGGCCGGGGAGATAGCCCTGCAGCGGCCGTAAGCCGCCGCCTGCTAGGGCCCTCGTTCGTTCGATGTCTGCCACCTTTATCCTCCCTTTGGTGCGACTTTGTTAGCGAGGTTGAGTTTAGCAGCGTCCATGCTATAATTCCAATGCATGTTTCTTTGGCAGACCCGGTGTCTGGTGTTATGGTTGTACCTCGTCTAGCCCCTCGTCGACTCTCGAACCTCGGACAAGGGAGTGTGGACATGAACCTGAACCAGTTGAAGGTCTTCTGCGAGGTCGTGGAGCGGAAGGGCTTCACCAGGGCCGCCGAGGCGCTCTACCTCACCCAGCCGGCGGTCTCCCGCCAGGTGCAGGAGTTGGAGCGGCACTTTGGCCTGGATCTCTTCGAGCAGATCGGCAAGCGGATATACCCCACCGAGGCCGGCACCATCATCTACAACTACGCCAAGGAGATCTTCCACCTCCTGGACGACCTGGACGTGGAGATCAACCAGTTGAAGGGGCTGAAGGCGGGCCACCTGCGCATCGCGGCCAGCGCGACCGCGGGCACCTACCTCATCCCACCCCTGCTGGGGAGCTTCAAGCGCAAGTACCCCGGCGTGGAGGTGAGCCTGGAGATCTACAACAGCCAGCAGGTAGAGCAGCGCCTCCTCCAGTACCAGCAGCTGGACCTGGGTGTGACGGAGCGGCCCGTCACCGAGGACGCCCTCTACTCGGAGGCCTTCGACACCGACCAACTGGTGGTGATAGTCTCCCAGGATCACCCCCTGGCGAGCAGGGGCGTCATCTCGGCGGCGGCCCTCCAGGGGGAGCCCTTCATCGTCAGGGAGGTGGGGTCGGGCACTCGTGACCTCCTGGACGAGGAGTTCGAGCGGCTGAACCTCCGGGTGAGGCGGGTCATGGAGTTGGGGAGCACGGCCGCGGTAAAGCAGGCGGTGGCCGCCGGGCTGGGGGTCTCGGTCGTGTCCAGCCGCTCCATCGAGCTGGAGGAGGAGGCGGGGTTGCTGAGGACCCTGCAGTGCCCCGACATGCGGCTGGTTCGGGAGATCCGGTACGTCCACCACAAGGACAAGCGGCTCTCTCGGGCGGCCACCGCCTTCCTGCAAATCCTGAAGAAGGCCTTCCCCGAGACGCCGTAGGAGTCCGGTGAGGCGTGAGGGCGAGCCAGCGAGGCTGCGGGGCTGCGGGAGGGCGAGGCTCTGCGGGAGCCCGCTCGTACGGCCTTGTGGCATGCCCGGTGCGAGAGAGTGGCCAGCAGATCGAGAGGAGGCTACGGCCAACATGTCGCCTAGTGCGGCGAACCGGTTGGGCCGATCGGCCCGTTACCTGTGGGCCGGCCCCACCACCCTCCTGGGTTTGGCCGCGGCAGCGGCCTCCATCTCCCTTCCTCGGATCCGTGGACCCATCGCCCTTTGCCTCTCCGGCCGGGGCTTCGCCCGCTGGTTCCTCACTCGCCGCGGCTACTGCGCCATCACCTTGGGCCACCTGGTGTTGATGACGCCACAGGCCCACGAGGGCACCCTGGCCCACGAGATGGTCCACGTTCGCCAGGCCGAGCGGTGGGGGCCACTCTACCTACCGGCCTACCTGGTCGCCATGCTGGTAGCTCGACTGAGGGGCGGAGATCCCTACTGGGACAATCCCTTCGAGTTGGAAGCCCGGCTTCACCCCGCAGCGTCCCTCGATCCGGACGCCGGATCGCCGACCGCGGGCTAACCCTCCACCCCCCTTTTATTCCACACGACCCGTGTGGGATAATGTCCTATAGAGGGGCACAACGAATGCCCATCCGGCCTGCCCTCGACCGGGTAGACGCCGGAACACTGGTGAGGTTCCACCGAATGCCCCGCAGGCGAGCACAGAAACCGGAATCCCTGGTAGTCGCCGAACTACCCATCCTTCCCGTTCGGGACACCGTTCTCTTCCCCCACATGATGAGCCCCCTCTTCGTGGATAGGGATCGCTCCCTGAGAGCCATCGAAGAGGCGACCATGCGGGAGAGAACGGTTCTCATCGTCTCCCAGAAGAACTCCGACATCCAGCGTCCCCGCCGAGAGGACCTCTACGATGTCGGCACCGAGGCCGTCATCGGCCGGGTGCTGAAGATGCCTGAGGGCACCACCAGCGTGCTGGTTCAGGGACAGCGCAGGGTGAAGATCCTGGACCTGGTGCTGGAGGAGCCCTATCTCATGGCCCAGGTGGCACCTCTGGAGGAGCGGGTGATCGACCTCGAGCCCGGCGGCTACACCGTCGAAGCGCTGATGCGGGCGGTCCTGGTCCTCTTCGAGAAGTGCGTCAAGCTGAGCCACACCCTCCCCGACGACGCGTACGTGGCCGCCATGAACGTGGACGAGCCGGGCTGGCTGGCGGACCTGGTGGGATCCACCATCGACCTGCCCTTGACGGAACGGCAACAGCTGCTGGAGATGATGGACCCCGTAGCCCGGCTGCAGAAGGTCAGCATCCACCTGGCGAAGGAGCTGGACGTCCTGGAGCTGGAGAGCAAGATCCACTCTCAGGTCCAGAAGGAGGTGGACAAGTCCCAGCGGGAGTACTTCCTCCGGGAGCAGATCAAGGCCATTCAGCGAGAGCTGGGGGAGACCGACATCCTCACCCGCGACGTCGTCGAGCTGCGGGAGAGGATCGAGGCCTCAGGCATGCCGGCGGAAGTGGCCAAGAAGGCCGAGGCCGAGCTGGAGCGGCTGAGCAGCGTGCCCTCGGCCTCGCCGGAGGTGGCGGTGATCCGCAACTACGTCGACTGGCTGGTGGGGCTGCCCTGGGCCACCCAGACCGAGGATCACCTGGATCTAGCCGAGGCGGCCCTGGTGCTGAACAGCAACCACTACGGCCTCGCCCAGGTAAAGGAGCGGATCCTGGAGTACATGGCCGTCCGCAAGATGGCCGCTCAGTCGATGCGCAGCCCGATCCTCTGTTTCGTCGGCCCGCCAGGGGTGGGAAAGACCAGCCTGGGCCGTTCCATCGCCCAGGCCCTGGGCCGCAAGTTCGTGCGCATCTCCCTGGGCGGGATCCGGGACGAAGCGGAGATCCGGGGCCACCGTAGAACCTACGTCGGGGCGCTGCCGGGCCGGATCGTTCAAACCATGAGGAGCGCCGCCACCACCAATCCCGTCTTCATGCTGGACGAGATCGACAAGATAGGGGCCGATTTCCGGGGCGATCCCTCGGCAGCACTGCTGGAGGTGCTCGATCCGGAGCAGAACCGCGCCTTCTCCGACCACTACCTGGACGTGCCCTACGATCTCTCCAGGGTGCTGTTCATCACCACCGCCAACACCCTGGATCCGGTGCCGCCCGCCCTTCGGGACCGGATGGAGGTGATCGAGCTTCCCGGCTACATCGAGGACGAGAAGCTGCAGATCGCAAAACAGTTCCTGGTGCCGAAGCAGCTGCTGGAGCACGGGCTGGGACGGTACCGCATACGGTTCACCGCCGAGGCCCTGGAGCAGACGATCCGGCAGTACACCCACGAGGCCGGCGTGCGCAACCTCGAGCGGGAGGTAGGCTCCATCTGCCGGAAGGTCGCCAGGCGCGCGGCTGAGGGCAGGCCGATCCCCGCGGTGATCACCGAGAAAGCGGTTCCGCGCTTCCTTGGGCCGGAGAAGTTCTTCTATGGAGCGGCCGAGGAACGGGACGAGATCGGGGTGGCCACGGCCGTCTATTGGTCGCCCAACGGCGGAGACGTGATGGCCATCGAGGTCGCTCTGATGGACGGCAAGGGCAACCTGGTGCTGACCGGGCAGTTGGGCGACGTGATGAAGGAGTCGGCTCAGGCGGCTCTGACCTACTCTCGATCCCGCTCGAAGACTCTGGGGGTTCGCGACGGCTTCTACGAGCAGATGGACATCCACGTCCACGTTCCAGCGGGGTCGGTGCCCAAAGATGGCCCCTCGGCCGGCATTACCATAGCCACTGCCCTGATCTCGGCCCTCACGAGGCAGCCCACCCGCAAGGATGTGGCTATGACGGGCGAGATCACCTTGCGGGGACGGGTGCTGCCGGTGGGCGGTGTACGGGAGAAGGTGCTGGCAGCCCACCGGGCGGGGATCACCACCTTCATACTTCCTCAGAAGAACCTGAAGGATCTGTCCGAGGTGCCTACCGCGGTGAGACGACAGCTCCGTTTTGTGCCAGTGGACCACATGGATCAGGTGCTGCCGGTGGCCCTGGCGAACGGGGCCTCCTGGTGGAGCCAACCGAACGGGAATCCTCCAACATAACACGAGAGGAAAGGAGGTTGCACACCGTGGCAGGGAAGAAGTCGGGTAAGGACAAGCCGAAGCAGGCGAAGGAGCCGATGAAGAACAAGGGCCCCAAGAAGAAGTAAGCATGCCCCGATAGTGGACCACGAGACGGAGACGCGGGGAAGGGGAGACGCTGAGGGAAGACGTCGGCCCCTCTCCGCGTCTCCGTGTCTCTCCACCTCGCCGTCACCGTGTCCCCGTATCGCGTTGTGCGACGGAGCCTGGTTGTACTAAACTAGCCATACTATCAACCCCATTCATTTGGCAGGCTGTTGCCGGGATGCAGGTTGAGTGGGACCGGCTCATCGCGGAGGCCGTTTCAGCCGGTTACCGGCGCTTACGGAGGACAGGGAGGGCAACATGGAGAGCGATCAGGGACTGCAACCCGAGGGCGGCGCGCCTCGAGAGGAGCCTGCACCGGCGGGCCAGCCGGAGGTGCAACTGGCGGGTCCCGTTCGATCACAATTGGCGGCGGTCGTCCAGGCAGATCGGGTGGAGATCAGCCGGGGTGCGGCTCTGCTGGTGGTGTCCGACGAGGCTGCCATCGACCTGGGCGGGTCCGTGGTGGCAGTCGCCAGGAATCTCACCGTAGAGAGGGGTGGCTCCCAGTGGCTGCTCGCCAACCAGGCCAACCTGCGGCAGAGCGGCGCCGGAATCCTGATCTCCCGGCAGGTGGATGCCCCCGACGCGCGGGTCGGCGTCGCCCTCTCGGGCAGCGTGAACGGCAACCTCCAGGTGGGGGTGCTGCTGGCGGGGAGGGTAGAGGGCAACGTCCAGACGCTGGTCGACGGCGCCGCCGCGGCCCGGTTCGGGGCGGCCTTCGGCGCGGTACTGGGGATAGCACTGCTGCTGCGCCGTTTGTTGGCAAGTCGTTGACTGGTAAGTTAGCCAGGTGATAAACTGGAAGCAGCCGCCGACTATCTATGGCAGATAGCTTAGGAGGGTGAAATGAACCCTGGCACATCCACCAGCAAGGTCGAGCACGACTCAGACCTGTTCGTAGCGATCATCGAGAAGCTGATGACCCAGCGAATGCTCGACGAAAGCTTCGAGCAGCAGGTAACCCCCTCCCAACTCATAGCCCTCCGCTACCTCTCCCTGAACGAGAGCAGTCTCATGAGCGATGTGGCTGAGGGACTCGGCATCAGCTTCCCGGCAGCGACGAAGACCATCGATCGACTGGTGAGGAAGGGATTCGCCAGCCGATCCGAAGATCCCCATGACCGGCGCGTGGTGCGCATCCGCCTTACGGAAGACGGCAAGTCGCTGGTGAACCAGATCTACCGGGAGCGGGCCCGCCGCTTCACCGCCGTGCTCGACCAACTCGACCCGACGTCCCGGGATGCCCTGCATCGAGGCATGGAGGTGTTCATCACCACAGCCATCGATGACGAGGAAACGGCTCAGTCGGTTTGCCTCCACTGCGGCAGCGAGCACCACGAGAGCTGTCCGGTGAAGGTGGCCTACCTGCGCTTCACCAAGTCCGATGGAACTTCCTCCATAGCCAGTTGAGCCCAGTACACGCGATCCCGACCCGCGCGAGACGGGCTGGTTCCGGCGTGTCTCCGCGCCCCAGGCCGTGAGGGCCGGCTCTCCTGCCGTCCCTTGACGCGCCCCCTCAATCCATGTATTGTCTCCTGGCTGCCGCCTCCCACCATTCACCGTCTGTCTGCCTGCGCTCTGCGTTCTCTGAGGGCATCCGAACCGACCATCTCCGCAGATGGAGTACCCTTGGCCAGACTCTCCGTCATCTTAGTCAACTGGAACACGCGGCAGCTGCTGGAGCGCTGCCTGGAGTCCGTTTACGCTTCGGTGGCCGGCCTTCGAGATCTGGAGCTGCTGGTGGTGGATAACGGCTCCCGCGACGGAAGCTCGGAGATGGTCGCTTCCCGCTTCCCGCAAGCCATCCTCCTCGCCAACTCCGAGAACGCCGGCTTCGCTCGAGCCAACAACCTGGCCATATCGCGCGCCACAGGCGACTACCTCCTGGTCCTGAACCCCGACACGGAGATCGTCGGGACGGCCATAGCGGAGATGCTGCGCTTCGCCGAGGAGCATCCCGAGGTGGCTGTGGTGGGACCTCAGCTACTGAACCCCGACGGCACCATCCAATCCTCACGGCGGCGGTTCCCGACGGCTGCGACGGCCTTCCTTGAGAGCACCGTCCTGCAGCGATGGATGCCCGGCCACCCGGCCCTGCGCCGCTTCTACGTCCTGGATCGGGACGACCTTCAGACCCAGGAGGTGGACTGGGTCGTGGGGGCAGCTTTCCTGGTGAGGACAGCTGCCGTGCAGCAGGTGGGGCTGATGGACGAGGGCTACTTCATGTACTCCGAGGAGCTGGACTGGTGCCGCCGCTTCGTGGCGGCGGGCTGGAAGGTCTTCTACCACCCCGCCGCTCGCCTGATCCACTACGGCGGACGGAGCAGCGACCAGGACCTCTTCCACCGGCACACCCGCTTTCAGCACAGCAAGGGCCGCTACTTCGAGAGGTATCACGGCCGGGGCTTCGCCCAGCTGCTGCGGGTTTTCCTGCTGGCCAACTACCTGTTTCTCCTTGCGGAGGACGTGGCCAAGCTGCTGCTACTCCGGCGAAAGCGCTCGATGCGACGCCAGCGCATCGGAGTACTGGCCCAGGTGGTGGCGTGGGAGCTGGGCTGGGTGCTCCGCTGGGGCAGGGTGACCCCGTGAAGGACAGGACAGGCAGGATAGGATGAGCGACGCGCTGCACGTCATGATGCTCACCGGCGAGTACCCTCCCGCCCAGGGCGGCGTTGGGGACTACACCGCGTTGCTGTCCTCCCACCTGCGACGGCAGGGGGCACAGGTTACCGTGGTGACCGAGGGGAACCAGGGCCTTCCCGACCGGGATGGGGGATCCGACGGGCCCTCGGTCCTGCGGGTGATGCGAGACTGGGGCTTTGCCTCCTGGCTCCGCCTGGCCTCGACGGTCGACCGGTGCTGCCCCCGGATACTTCAGATCCAGTACCAGGCTGCGGCGTACGCCATGCACCCGGCCGTCAATCTCCTGCCCCTCTACCTGCGGCTGCGCGCGCCGAAGGTGAAGTTGGTGACCACCTTCCACGACCTTCGCGTGCCCTACCTCTTCCCTAAGGCCGGTCCCTTGCGTCCGGCCTCCCTGCGCGCCCTGGACGCCCTGAGCCACGCCACGGTGGTGACCAACGGCGCCGACCTGGAGGAGCTGGGCGGGCTCGGCGAGCGCGGACCCGAGGGCGTGGCCAAGCGCTGGCTCATCCCCATCGGCAGCAACCTGGATTGCGCTCCCCCCGCCGACTTCGATCGAGCCCGCTGGCGCCGGCAGATCGGCGCCGACGACGATACCCTCACCGTTTCCTACTTCGGCTTCATGAACGACAGCAAAGGTGTGGAGTTCCTGGTGCAGGCCCTGGGTCTGCTGGCGGGCAGGGGTCTCCGATGGCGATTGCTGATCGTGGGCGGAGAGGCCGGAGAGAGCGACCCCACCAACCGCAGCTACTCCCAACGGATCGTGCGCCTCATCAAGTCGCGGCGGCTGGAAGACCGGTTATACTGGACCGGTTTCGTGGCCGGGGAGCAGGTGTCCGCCGCGCTCCTCTCCTCGGATCTCTGTGCGCTGCCCTTCAGGGACGGGGTGTCGCTGCGCCGGGGCAGCCTGCTGGCGGCGCTGGTGCACGGCCTCCCCATCGTGACCACCTTCCCCCAGCATCCCGATCCATCTCTGGTGGACGGCGAGAACGTGACCATGGTAGAAAGGGACAGCCCGTCGGCCCTGGCCGACGCCATCGAGCGGCTGTGGCTCGATCCCGCCGCCCGGGAACGGCTGGCCTCCGGCGCACGGGCCCTGGGCCGGCACTTCCAGTGGCGCGACATCGCGGCCCGCCACCTTAGGATGTACGAAACGCTCCTGGAACGGGACCGTTGACCCGTTGGAACTGAACTACTCGTAGGGAATTGCCATTGGAAAGGATCGAGACCCCGACGGCTAAAGCCAGGAGGCTCTCAGCAGAGAGAGCTCTCCCCACTGCTCTTCTATCTATCGTCATCCTGGCCGCCCTGGCCCTTCGACTCTACCGGCTCGACAGCCAGAGCCTCTGGGTCGACGAGGCCATGAGCGTGGTCTTCGCTGCGAAACCGCTGCCCGAGCTGTTCCACCTACTGGTGACCGAGGACATCCACCCTCCCCTCTATCCGACCCTGCTCCACTTCTGGATGTCCATCGCGGGGAACGGCGAGTTCGCCGTGCGCCTCCCCTCGGTCGTCTTCGGCGTCCTTCTGATACCGCTGATCTACCAGACGGGCAGGCGGCTCGAGCTGTTGGCGGGGCTCAGAGGACGGTTGCCGGTCAGTCTGGTGGGGCTGGTTGGCGCTACCATAGCCGCCACCTCCGCCTTCTACATCGGCTATTCCCAAGAGGCCCGCAACTACATGGCCGTCACTTTCATGGGGATGCTCTCCTCCTACCTGCTGCTGGTGGCCCTCGCCGGCCCCCGCTGGAGGAACTGGGTTGCCTACGCCCTGGCCACGGTCGCGGCCCTCTATACCCACTACACCGCCTTTCTGCTACTCGCCTTCCAGCTCCTCTTCGTGCTGTTGACCTGGAGGTCTCACCAGCGGTTCTGGAGGCGATGGCTGCTCTCCCTGGCGGCCGTGGTGGTCGCCTATCTGCCGTGGCTCAGCTACTCCGTGGCCCAGCTGGAGCGGATCAGCGACTACTGGCCCGGCACCCTGCAGCTGGATGCAGCCCTGCGCACCTCCCTGCTGCTGTTCGTGGCAGGAGGTGGCGTCGGACCGAGCGGGACTTCGCTGCCCGTGGTGCTGGGCATCGCCCTGCTGGCCCTGGGGCTGCTGGCCCTGCCCCTGGGGAGCTCCAGGAAGCTGTCCCCGCACATCCTCTTCCTGCTGCTCTACCTGCTGGTGCCCTCCGTTCTGCTCTTTGCCGTGGCCTATTACCGCCCCAAGTTCGACCCCAGGTACCTGCTGGTGGTTACGCCGGCCTTCTACCTGACCCTGGCGTGGGGGATCGCGACCCTCCTGCGCACCGCCGTCCGGCCGATGCCCCTGCTGCTTCGCGTGGCGCTGCCCTGCCTGGGCGCAGCCGCCCTCGCGGCCACCGTGGCCGTCTCGGCCGTCTACGGGCAGCCGGCGAAGCTGATGCACGTGGGCGACGGGAACACCGGCGTTCAGCAGTACGGCGACTACCGGGCGCTGGTGAGCTACGTCGAGAGCCACTCCCAGCCCGGCGATGCGGTGGTGCTGATGATGAACAGCTACCACCCCTACGTCTACTACAGCAAGCTCCAGATCCCCTGGTACCCCATGGAGCCGTTCGACGACTTCGACGGCGCCATCATCCGGCTAAACCGGATGGTCGATCAGAACTACCACCGGCTCTGGTTCATCCTTTGGCAGACCCAGTGGGCCGATCCGGCCGGCTACGTAATGCACGTCATGGAGGATCAGGCCACAGAGGTACCCGTGGAAGCCTCCTTCGGCGGGCTCGGGCTGCGGCTGTTCGACCTGACTCCAGGGCAGAGATTCAGCTACTACCCCAAGGTGGATCACAAGACCGACGCGATCTTCGGCGGCAAGCTGCTGGAGTTCTGGGGCTGGAACGTCTCAGCCACCCGGGTCGCGGCCGGAGGTTCCGTTCAGTTCGACCTCCACTGGAGGCCGCTGCGGAAGGCCGACGGCAAGCTGAAGACCAAGCTGATGCTGGTAGACGGACAGGGCCACCAGTTCGCTATCGTCGACGAGCTCATGATCACCCCTTTCTACCCGCCCAGCCAATGGAAAGTGCAGGATATCCTCCACGACAGACATACCCTCGCCATACCGCCGGGCACTCCCCCGGGCAGCTACGAGCTGCAGTTGCTCCTCTACGACGAGAGCACCATGAAGGACATGAGCGTCGAGCGCTCCTCGGGCGAGAAGCTTGGGACGATCCTCTCCCTGGGGCAGATGTCGGTCACGGCGACCCCCGAGGAAGCCTTCCCGCCGGCCGATCGACCGGCCGCGGGAAGCTGGTACCTGGCCAGCGACCGGCTCGATCTGCTGGAGTCCCGTCTGAGCCGTTCCTCGGTCAAACCGGGCGAGCCGGCCGACCTGGAACTGGTGTGGCGAGTGCCACAGCGGGCGGTTGGGGACTACCTTCTTCACGTCGCCTTCCTGGACGAACGGGGAAAACCGGTCGGCGACCAGGCGGTGCCGCTGGCGCCGGGCTACCCGGCCTACCGCTGGCGCCCCGGCGAGCCGGTGCGCACGAAGCACTGGCTGATCGCGCCGACGCCCCCCTCCCCCAGGTATGGGGTAGCGATCGCCGTGGTGAGCAGCCAGGAGAAGGAGGTCTCCCCGCTCCGCTACACCCAGGTGGGCACCCTGGAGATTCAGCTGGACAAGAAGACGCCGCAGCCGACGGCTGGAGCGGGCTCACCGACACCGTAGGGCAGGGGCTTGGCCTCGTGGCTACCCCGCGGAGCGCGTGCGTCCCGCCGGCCGTCCAACACCAGTTTCGGCGCCACTATCGATAGCGGGAGTACGGAGTTTGATCCAGCGACTCTTCTCCGCTCGCGAGAGAGTTCCCATCGGGACCCGCATCGCCCTCCTGGCGGCCCTCGGAGGGGCTCTCCTGGGGATAGGCGCCGTCCTCTGGGACCCCTTCCAGATCGGCGTGCTGATGGCCGTTGCCCTGCTGGTGGTCGCCATCCTGGCCTCCCCGGAGTTCGGTCTGCTGGCCTTCGTAGCGGTCGGCAACCTGCTGCCCTACGCGGTGATCCCCGTCAAGCTCGTCTTCAGCTTCACCCTGGTGGACGTCATCCTCACGGCCCTGCTGGCAGCGTGGCTGTTCCGGGTGCTCCAAAGGGACCAGCCCCTCGCTGGCAGCCCCCTGGATACACCGGTGCTGCTGTACCTGGGTCTGGCCCTCGCCTCCTTCGTCCTGGGGCTCACATACTCCATCTCCCCGGAGCGGATGAGACTCTTCATGAAAAGCCTCAACAGCACGCTGCTCTTCTTCAGCGTGCTGAACTGCGTCCGAACGACCCAGACCCTGAGACGGCTCATCTCCGCCCTGCTGGTGGGCGGCTTCGGCGCGGCGGTAATAGCCCTGGCGCTCCTCTACCTCCCCGAGGCGACGGCGGCGCAGATCCTATCCTCCCTCGGCTTCTTGGGCTACCCTACCGGCTCCGATGTCCTGAGGCCCATCGCCGACACCGACGTGCTCCGGGCCATCGGAACCTCGGTCGATCCCAACGTCCTCGGCGGGCTGCTGATGATGGCCTCGGCGCTGCTGTTTGCCCAATTGGCTTCCGCGAAGCCCACACTCGACCGCAGGCTGCTGGCGGCCATGGCCCTGCCCCTGGTGGCTGCCCTGCTGCTGACTCACTCCCGGAGCGCCCTGGGCGGCTTCCTGATAGCCGCCCTGATGGTCGGCCTCCTGCGAGACCGGCGGCTGCTCCTGCTGATCGGGGCGGCGGCCGCGCTCCTGCCCTTCCTGCCTCAATCGCAACTGCTGGTCGGCAGGCTGCTGTCGGGACTCGCCTTCCAGGATCGGGCCGCGCTGATGCGGCTGGACGAATACCGTAACGCCCTGAACACCATCGCCTCCTATCCCTGGCTGGGCATCGGCTTCGGGGAGCCTCCCTCCGTCGATCTCTTCCTGGGGGTCTCCAGCATGTACCTGCTGATCGGACAGGAGATGGGGCTGATCGGGATGGCGTCTTTCCTGCTGGTGCTGGGCTTGCTGGCCTGGCAGGTGGCGGTGGGGTGGGCGCGTGCCCAAAACGAGGAGGTGCGAGGCACTCTGCTGAGTCTGGCCGCTCCCCTGCTGGCGGCCGCATCGGCGGGATTGCTGGACCACTATTATGTCAACATCGTGTTTCCCCACATGATCGCCCTATTCTGGCTGTACGTGGGGCTGGCGGTGGTGGCGTCCCAGCTGGCTGAGAAAGCGTAGGGAGATATGGTGTAGGGGCGGTTCGCGAACCGCCCCTA
>JAJZRD010000104.1 GCA_021845945.1 Chloroflexota bacterium | reverse complement strand
CGCCGTGGAGGCCCGCACCCCCCACATCCCGATGCTGTCGGACCTTCGCGAATCCGGATCCATAGAGCAGGACGCCGACATCGTCCTCTTCATCTACCGGGAGGACATGTACAACAAGGACACGGACAAGAAGGGGATCGCCGACATCCTCCTGGCGAAGCACCGCAACGGTCCCACCGGCCAGTTCTCGCTGCTGTTCCTGGACAAGTCCACCCGCTTCGTGGACCTGGAGGCGTATCGCCATGAGTAGGGGGATATGAAGAAGTTCCACGGCTTTCCCGACCGGATGCGCTACACGCCCGTGCCGAACCTCTTCTTCAGCTCCCTGCTGGGCGAGATCGAGGATCTGGCGGAACTGAAGGTTACCCTCTACCTGTTCCGGGTGCTGTACGAGAAGCGGGGGTTGCCCCGCCTGGTCCGGCTGAGCGAGCTGTCGGACGACCGCTGCCTGCTGACGGCCCTGCAGCAGGCGGGTGCGGAGCCCCCCGAACGGCGGCTCATATCGGCCCTGGACAGGGCATGTACCCGAGGCACCCTGCTGGGGGTGGCGCTCCAGGAGGGGGAGGCCGAGGACCGATGCTACCTGCTGAACACTGCCCTGAACCGGGAGATGCTGAAGCGGGCGGAGAGGGGAGAGCTGAGCCTGGGCCAGGGCGCCGCCCGAGTGGATTGGGCGGTGCTGCCGGAGCAGCGCGCCAGCATCTACGACCTGTACGAGCAGAACATCGGCCTCCTCACGCCGCTGATCGCCGAGGAGCTGCAGCAGGCGGAGGAGGCGTACCCCCCGGACTGGATCCAAGACGCCTTCCGAGAGGCCGTCAGCTACAACCGGCGCAACTGGCGCTACGTGCGCCGCATCCTGGAGAACTGGGCCACCGACGGGAGAGGTGAGGATGGAAAGGGTAAGCGATATCCTAAAGGGTCTGGGTCCCCTTCAAAGTACCTCGAAGGAAAATACGCCCACCTCCTCCAGCGATAGCGACGAGACCCAGGAGGAGCCCACCTGTCCCCTCTGCAAGGGGGCGGGCTACCTGCGGCTGGACCGTCCGCCGGGCGACCCCGAGTTCGCCAAATTGGTCCCCTGTCGCTGCCGCTCTCAAGTCATCACCAAAGAGCGGCGAGAGCGGCTCCAGCGGCTCAGCAATCTGGGTCCCCTGGTCCGGCTCACCTTCGACAACCTGACCAAGGAGGGGCGCAACCCGGATCCCCGCAGCCGGGAGCGGTACCGCCGGGCCTACAGCCTCTGCCGGGGTTACGCCGGCGCCCCCGAAGGGTGGCTGGTGCTGCTCGGCCCCAGCGGCTGCGGCAAGACCCACCTGGCCGCCGCCGTCGCCAACGAGCGGCTGCTGATCGGCGAGTCGGTGCTCTTCGTCGTGGTGCCGGACCTGTTGGATCACCTCCGATCCTCCTTCAGCCCCAACAGCGAGGTGCCCTACGACGAGCTGTTCGAGAACGTGAAGGCCGCGCCCCTCCTGATCCTGGACGACCTGGGGACCCAGAGCGCTACCCCCTGGGCCCAGGAGAAGCTGTTTCAGATCTTCAACCACCGCTACAACGCCCAACTGCCCACGGTGATCACCTGCAACCGTCCCCTGGAGGAGCTGGAGGAACGACTGCGCTCCAGGATGACCGACCCCGGTCTCTGCAAGGTGTGCACGGTGGAGGAGCGACAGTCGGCGGCCCAGGAGAAGCTGGGGGGCGAGCTACCCGAGCTGCTGCGGGGGATGACCTTCGACAACTTCGACCGTCGGGGCCAGGCGGTGGACGAGAAGGCGCTGGACAGCCTGCGGCAGGCCTACAACCTGGCCACAGAGTTCGCGGAGGAGCCTCACCTCTGGCTGGTGCTGCTGGGCCCCACCGGCTGCGGCAAGACCCACCTGGCCGCCGCCGTCGCCAATCAGCTGATCGGAGAGGGGTGGCAGGTGTCCTTCGTGGTGATCCCCGACCTGTTGGACCACCTCCGTTCCGCCTACAGCCCGGACAGCAAGATACCCTACGACGAGCTGTTCGAGGCGATCCGCGCGGCTCCCCTCCTGATCCTGGACGACCTGGGGGCCCACAGCAGCACCCCCTGGGCACAGGAGAAGCTGTTCCAGCTGATCAACCATCGGTACAACCACCGTCTTCCGACGGTGATCACCACCAACCTGACCATGGACGAGCTGGACAGCCTGGACGAGAGGCTGGCCTCCCGCCTGGCGGATCTGAAGGTGAGCACCCTCTGCCCCATCTCGGCCCCCAGCTACCGGGCGACCCCGCAGCCGCGCAACGATAGGCGCCGAACGTCGAGCAGCCGGGGAACGAGGCGGTAGCTCCCTTACCGCCTCTCCCTCTGGGAGAGGCCGCCCGAAGGGCGGGTGAGGGCTGAGACGTCGCCAACCAAACAGCCCTCACCCTGACCCTCTCCCAGAGGGAGAGGGGGTCCTGGCGCGCCGCCCTCCCGATCAGTGCCCCGCCGCCGGCACCACCAACGTCTGTCCCACCCGCAGGTAGGCCCCATCCTGCAGGTTGTTCGCCTTCATCAACTCCTGCACCGTGACCCCGAAGGTCCTGGCGAGGGAGTAGAGGTTATCCCCCTCCTTCACCGTGTAGACCCTCACGGCCGCCGAGCCGGGTACTCCGGAGGGGGTAGCCCCAGGCGTGGTCATCGGTCGGGCCGGCGTCGAGATCGGTAGATGGGCCGCCGGCGTAGCCGGCGCCCGAGGTGCCGGCGCCGTGGCCGGAGGGGCGGTCGCCGAGGACCCCGCTGCTGCCCTCTGCCTCTCCGCGGTGGGAGATGGCGGGGGCGTCAGGGAGGCGGCCAGCGCCGCGGGTTCGGGGGTGGGCTCGGGAACCATCGTCGACGTCGCGGCGGGGGAGGGTCCGGTGGCCGGAGGCTCCGCCCCCAGAGCCGCCCTGCCGGCGTCCGAGGCGACGGGGAGAAGCAGAGACCAGGGCCTGAAGTAGACCAGGGTCGCAACGACCAGGGCGGCTGCCACCACCACCCCCAGCAGCCCCGCGTATCCGGTGCGAGAGTAGCTCCGGCGCCGGCGATCCGGAGGGTCCTCCAGGGCAGACACGAACCAGGAGCAGCCGTGGAAGTTGGCCGAAAGGCAGTGGCTGCGCTGCTGCTGGTAGTCTACCGGCTGGGGGGTGGGCCAGCGGAAGCAGCGGTGAGAGGAGGTGAGGAAGGAACAGTGGAGCGAGGGATCGCTGGCGAGCCCCAGGTAGGGACAGCTATGGAGGGCGTCGCTGCCGCTCTCTCGATCGTCCATGGGCGTGAGAGCACCCCGCTTGAGAACGCGAAACGGCGATATCCGAGACTCAGCAGGCTGAACGGGTGGAAGGATTGGCCAATACTACTACTTGACCGGCTATGGGGTCAACTTCGCCCGCACAGCTACGTCGCGGTCCGCTACGCGTACAGACCCCTGAGCCGCTTGGCCTCGGCCACCCGGCCCACGGCCAGGATGTAGGCGGCCATGCGGAGATCCACCTGGTGTCTCTCGGCGGTCTCGGCCACGTCCCGGAAGGAGACCACCATCTTCTCCTCCAGCCGCTCGCGGATCTCGCTCTCTCTCCAGAAGTAGCCGTAGCGATCCTGGACCCACTCGAAGTAGCTGACCACCACCCCGCCCGCGTTGGCCAGGATGTCCGGGACCAGCTTGATCCCCCTCTTGGCCAGGATCGCGTCGGCCTCGGGGGTGGTGGGGCCGTTGGCCCCCTCCAGCACCAGCTTGGCCGATATGCTGCCGGCGTTCTTCTCGGTGATCTGTCCCTCCAGCGCCGCGGGGAGCAGCACGTCGCAGGAGCAGGCGAGCAACTCCTCGTTGGTGAGGGCCTCAGTGCCGGGGAAACCGTTCACGAACCGGTTCGCCTTCACGTGCTGCAGCAGCGCCGGGATGTCCAGGCCGTTCCGGTTGTAGATGCCGCCGCTGACGTCGCTTACGGCGACCACTCGGGCCCCCGCCTCGTAGAGCAGCCTGGCCGCGCTGGAGCCCACGTTGCCGAAACCCTGGATGGCGAAGCTGGTACCCACCAGCGCCTGCCCGTAGTGGCGCAGCGCCTCCCGGGCCACGTACAGCAACCCCCGACCGGTTGCCTCGATCCGCCCCGCCGATCCCCCCAGCCCGACCGGCTTGCCGGTAACCACACCCGGCTCGATGAACCCTTTCTTCATGCTGAAGGTGTCCATGATCCAGGCCATGGTCTGGGGATTTGTGCCCACGTCCGGCGCCGGTATGTCGATGTTGGGTCCCAGCAGGTCGAAGATCTCGCCGATGTAGCGGCGCGTGAGTCGCTCCAGCTCGCCCTCCGACAGGGTGGCCGGATCGCACACGATGCCGCCCTTCGCGCCACCGAACGGGATGTCCACCACGGAGCACTTGAAGCTCATCCAGGCCGCGAGCGCCTTCACTTCGTCCAGGGTCACCCCGGGATGAAAACGTATGCCCCCCTTGCCCGGCCCCCGCGTGGTGTCGTGGAGCACCCGATAGCCGATGAACACCCTCGTCTCGCCCGAATCCATGCGGATGGGCAGGGAGACGATCACCTGCCGCTTCGGGTGCTTGATGCGGTCGATGATCCCCGCTTCGTAGTCCAGATAGACCGCCGCCCTATCGATGGTCTCGACAACATCGTCGAAGGGGTTGTACTGACGCTGGGAAGCCTGGGGCGCAACCTTCTCGGGCAAATCCTCATCGCCTTTCATATTGTTGAGCACTCCCATCACAGTTAGTGGCAGTGCGCCGAGCAGCATGCCTGCATCAGCCATTATACTCTCGTGGCGCGAATTGGGTGCTTGCGCCACACCGCGCTCGCACCTCTCCAGGGGCATGGCCGATGGGCACGTAACGTGCGCAGGGCGCGCCCGGGCCTAACGACGGCGTCGGCCACGTCGACGTCGCGGGATGGAGGCCCCAGTCGGTGCCGGAAAACGGCCGGATGAAGCCTCCGCTCTACTGGTTGGCGGCTGGGCGTGGGGGAATCGAAGCTTCGGAGGGTGCCGCGCCGGCCATTGTCGTTGAACGGCCCCAGGGCGGGTGTTAGAATTGTAGTTGGCAGTGGAGTTAGCTCACTGTTGGGGGTTGGACACGCAATGGAGTCTGTCTTAGTTTTGAATCAAAACTACGAGCCGCTCAACATCTGCAACACCAAGCGCGCCCTGGTCCTGGTGGATGGTGGAAAGGCGGAGGTGCTGGAGCATGGTGCCGGCGGTATTCGGACCCCTTCCCGCACCTTCCCGAAGCCCTCGGTCATCCGCCTGGTCTACCTGATCAAGCGGCCTCGCCCGCGGGTCAAGCTGTCGAGGCGCGAGATCTTCCATCGGGACCACCACGTCTGCCAGTACTGCGGCGCCAAGACCAAGGATCTAACCATCGACCACGTGGTGCCCCGCCACAGGGGCGGCAAGCACAGCTGGGAGAACCTGGTGAGCGCCTGCCGCGGCTGCAACCACCGCAAAGGTGGCAAGACCCTGGAGGAGAGCAAGATGAAGCTGCTTCGGCTGCCCTTCGAGCCGAAGAACAACAGCTACTACATCTTGTACCAGCACCTTCAGAGCTACGACGGGTGGTCCAAGTTCGTCCCGGAGTGGGAGATGGCGGACTAGGAAGTACCCAGAAGCGCGTTGCGCAGATCGGCCTCTTGCTCGGGCCTGCACAGCGCAATTAACTCGTCTCCCTCCTGCAGCATCAGCGGGCCCGAGGGGATCAAGAAGGCTCCGCCTCGGATGACGGCCGCGATGGAGGACTCCGCCGGAAGGGCCAGGTCGCTGATATTCTTTCCCACCCCGCGGGCCCCTGGGTTGAGCACCGCCTCGACGATCTCCACCCCCATCCGCTGGATGGCCAGCAGGTGAAGCAGCGCCCTCCGTGGCATCTCGTGCTCGATCATCGACATCAGGATGGTGGTGGCACTCACGGTGACGTCGATCCCCAGCAGCCGGAAGAGGGGCTCGTTCTTGGGGTTGTTGACCCGCGCGATGGTCCTGGGCACGCCAAAATGGTTCTTGGCCAGTTGGCAAGAGACCAGGTTGTCCTCGTCGTCTCCCGTCACCGCTACCAGCACGTCACCCCGGCCGACCCCTGCGTCCTGCAGAGTGGCCACCTCACAGCCATCGCCCTTCAGGGCGACGTTTCCCAGATCCTCGACGATCTGGTCGACCCTCTCCGCGTTCCTTTCGATCAACAGGGCCTCGTGGCCCTGCTCCAAAAGCTCCTTTGTAAGGTAGTAGCCAACCTTCCCGCCGCCAACAACGACGATATACATCTATCCCTTCCCCAAGATCATCTCGTGAAGCAGGCGGGCCCCCACCAGCGTCGGACAGTAGGTCTTCAGCCCCAGCTTCTCGTAGATCTCACTCCGCCCCGGATCGTAGGTTCGGGCGATCACCATCGGCACGTTGAACACCTTCTGGGCGATCTGCGCCGACATGATGTTGCGGTTGTCGCCCTCGGTGGTGGCGACGAAGACATCCGCGTGTTCGACACCGGCACGCCTGAGCACATCCTCGTCGATGCCCGTACCCAGCACCGTTTTCCCGCCGAAGTCCGCCCGGAGACGCTTGAAAGAGGCGCTGTTGCGGTCGACTACAGTCACCTCGTGGCCCTCGGAATCCAGCACGTTGGCCAGGCGGCTGCCGACCCGTCCGCACCCCATAACGATTATCTTCATCCCTGCGTGTCCCCTCCTGACATTCCCGCTCCACAAGGCGGGCAGCGACTCAAGGGATCGGCTCCCTGCATACACACACTCTGGACGAGGCATTCTTCAGGACGTACATCACGGTGCTGCCGAGGTAGAACTGCTCGTACTGCTTTCGGTACCTCAAGCCCATCACGATCAGATCGATGCCCCGACGCTCCGCTTCCTCCACGATGGCGGTCCCCGCGTCCCGGGCCTGTAGGACCTCAGTCTCGATGTCCTGCTTGGAGCGACGCGCCACCTCTTCGGCCCTCTGGAGGATCTCCTCCCCCTTCTCCACCTCCGCGGGTAGATCGATCTCCAGCGGAAGCGTCCGCTTCACCTCGATGACGTAAATCGAGTACAACCTGGCATGGCTGCGCTTCGCCAGTTCAGCCGCATATGCCACCATCTCCTCGTCGAGGGGATTCCCGGCAACCGGAACCAGGATCCTACTCGGGTTGAGCACCTCTCCACCTCGCGATCAACTCCGCGGCGGCCCGTCGCACGAGCGAACCGCGGCCCATCAGGGATATCCAAACAGAACGGCGAATTCTACTCACCAACCATCGGACTTGTCAAAGACTGATGAACTGCATACTTCTTGCCATTCGGAGGGGGTGGCAAAATGGCGGGCGGCACCCGGGAAGGCCGTCGCCCTCGCACTGCCGCCCGCCACGAATCGAATCCGGGGTTCGCCCGGCGCTACTCGGCCAGTTGATAGGGGAAGCTGGTCACGGCCACCCTGGACCGGAAGAGGAGCGCCCCTTTCAATCGCAGGGCGGTTTGGTTGTGCAGAATCTGCTCCCACCAGTGCCTGGGGACGAACTCCGGCAACACCACGAGGATCGTCTCGTCGGGGTCGAGGTCCCGCACCGCATCCACGTAGGCCAGCAGCGGCGGCAGCAGCAGCCGGTAGGGCGACTCGATAATCACCAGCGGGATGTTCCCAACCACCTCCTGCCACTGGGCTCGCAGGCTGTCCGCCTCTTCCAGCTCCGAGGTAACGTGGATGGCCACCACCCTCTTGCTCAGATCCTGGGCGAAAGCCAGGGCTTGGCGCGCCACCAGGCTCAGGCTGGAGATGGGCACCAGCACGAGGGGAGGCGTTCCCTTTGGCTTTACCGGCGCCTGGGTCCGCAACTGTTTGGCGATGCGGACGTAGTGCCCGTGGATCATGAGGAACAACAGAATGAGCATGGGGGCGATCAGGATCACCATCCAGGCCCCCTCCGCGAACTTGGTGACCGCGATCACCAGGGCAACCACCCCCGTTGCCACCGCGCCAACGCCGTTGACGATGGCTTTGCGCCGCCGATTGGGGTCGTCGCCCCTCAGCCAGTGGAGAACCATCCCGGACTGGCTCAGGGTGAAGCCGGTGAACACACCGATGGCGTACAGGGGCAGCAGCCTCTCCACGTTGCTCCCGAAGACGACCAGCAGAAGGCAAGAGAAGATGGTCAGAGCGAAGATCCCGATGGAGAAGGCGAGGCGATCGCCCCGCAACCCGAACCAGCGGGGCACGTATCGATCCCGGGCCATGACGTACAGCAGCCGAGGGAAGCTGACGTAGCTGGTATTGGCTGCCAGCACCAGGATCATGGTCGTGGAGAACTGCACCAGATAGTAGTAGGGACCCTGGCCGGTGATCAGCCGTGTTAGCTGGCTGAGGACCGTCTCATCCTCAGAGGGATCGGGGATGATTCCGATGTGGCTGGCCAGGAAAGAGATGCCCACGAACATGACGGCCAACAGCCCGGCCATCCAGCCCAGGGTCATCCGAGCATTCTTGATCTCCGGCGCCTTGAAGACCGGCACGACGTTAGAGATGGCCTCGGTTCCGGTCATCGCCGTGCAACCCTTGGCAAAAGCCGAAAGCAGCAGGAACCAGGTCAGGGTCTCCGTTCCAGCCTTGGCGCCGGCGGGCCCGGGCTCGTAGGGGATGCCCCCCGTAGCCAGGCGGAACACCCCCCATCCGATCAGTCCCAGGATGGAGAAGACGAAGACGTAGGTGGGAAAAGCGAAGACGGTGCCCGACTCCCGCACGCCCCTCAGGTTCAGCAGCATGATCAGCACCACTGAGCCGACGGCCAACGCCACGTCGTAAGACCCAAGGCCGGGGAAGGCGGAGACCAGGGCGGCGACTCCAGCCGCCACGGATACCGCTACGGTCAGCACGTAGTCAACCAGCAGGGACGCGGCGGCGGTCAGGCCCGGAAGCCGACCAAGGTTCTCATGGGCCACGACGTAGGACCCGCCGCCCGAGGGGTAGCCCTGAATCGTCTGCTGGTAGCTGGTCGCCACGATGATCAACAGCAGGGCGATAACCACCGAGATGGGCAGGGTGAGGGATAGGGCCGCCACACCCGCAAGGATCAGCGTCCGCATGGCCGCCTCGGTGCCGTACGCCACCGAGGAGAGGGCATCCGAGGAGAGCACCGCCAACGCCCTGATCTTGTTCAGCCGCTCCTGGGACTCGTTGGCCGAGGAGATGGGCTGGCCCACCAGCAGATGCTTGGCTCGCCACCAAAACCTGCCGATTCCATCGTGGGGCACCGTCGCCTCGGGGCGAGGGAGAAGGATGCCGGGGCCAACCCCATGAAAGTTGCGATGGCGGGCGATGCGGACCACCCGGTCGCCCGGCCGGGAGCCGACCACCTCCTCTCGCCACACCAGGTCGGGGTGAAATCCCACAGGTGGCTTAGCGGGGCTCTCGGACGATATCGGTCGCGAGTGCTCGTCACTGGTCACGGAGAATCCTCCAAGAAGACAAACAGATCACCATTGTGCAAATTACCATTATACATAATCCGCCCCAGGTGGCGCTGTTCTATTCGGCTCGGCTCGGCTCCACCTTGTGTTGGGCAGTTTGAGGGCGTGTTGGTGGCTGGTGAACTGCGATTGGGAAGGCATGTTCCCCTGGCTGCCCCATGAGGGGCAGCAGGTGGTCCTCCCTGGACCGTCGTCAAACGGCCAGGGCGTCTAAGTAGCTCGCCTCTCCTGGTGGGGCACCCGCTACGGCTAGGGGGCTTAGGCCCGGGTGCCGGTAGTGTCGTTTGCGCTCGCTCCTCCTTTGGGCTGGCTCGAAGTTCCGATAGATCGCCCAAACCAAGGCCGAACGCTCCAGCCGCTCGTCCGACCTGTGGTTCCGCCCTCGACTCAGTCGGAGGCGAAAGTCCCGCCAGCACCATTCTGGGGAGACCCGCGCCAACCCTCGGTTGTACTCCAGCAGGTACACCATCGCCGCATCCAGATGCTCTTCCAGCAGCGTCGCCAGCTTCCCCCCAGCTGATGCGCCTTCAGCTCCGCCAGCGCCGCCTCCGCTTCCTTCTCGCTTCGGGCATCCAGCACCCCGCGTATCAGGGCCACCAATTCCCCTCGAACCTTCTTCTTAACCGCCTTGGCTGCCGCCCCTGCCAGCCCAGTCGCCGCTTCGTTCACCCGAGAGGCCAACTCCCCGCTCAGGTTCCGCCACAGGTGGAAGTGGCAGCGTTGGTGGTTCACCCAGCCCAGCGCCCTGTCCAGGTAGCCGATCAGCCCTCGGGCTCCGTCGCTTACCACTCCTCGTAACTGGTCCAGGTCCAGCCCAGAGAGCTTCGCTCTCCTGAACAGCCGCCCCCACTGGAGATCGCTATCTTCCCCGCTGGCTTTCACCGGCGGCCATATCACGCCAGTCACCGTATCCACCAGCAGCAGCACTACCCTCTTCTTCCCTTTCGCCAGCCGCGCCCACAGCCCATCCGTGGCCACCTGGCCAGAAGTCGCCACCCCTTCCAGTTGCCCCGGCACACTCTTCCTGGCTTCTATGCCCGCCTTCACCAGCCATCGCTCTATGGTCGCCTGACCCAGGTGACACCTCTCCTCCTTGGACTCGGAGTCCAGGGGCCGCCACAACAGCCATCGCTCCTGCCTGCCCAAGACAGAGCGCAGCAACTCCGCCCTCCGCCGTAGAGAGCCGCCCACATGCTGCCAGTGGTCCACGGCGAAACGGTGCACATCCCTGGCGTACCAGCTCCCCCGCACAAGCAGCGCTGATCCCTCCGAGTAGCTGCTCCCGCACGCGTAGCACAAGTGGCGCTGGATGCGCACCCACTTCCGCCCCTCAAGCGTCCAGGGGTGGACCTTGCGAGTACCGTTCCTAATCGTGTCGGTATCCCCGCATTGAGGACAACGCCGCCAATCCCAGGCTGATCGACCAGCCAGGTCGTGCAGCGACTGGACAAACCCTTTGGCCCGTTCAATAATGTTCATGGACTCTGTCACCCCCTGGGACCTACTTACCTCAGGAGGTTGCAGAGTCCGTTCCTATCCCCTAACTTCCACCAAATCCACCAACACTCTCTGGAGCCGAATCTCCCCACATCCGCTCGTTAGGCTTTGGATGGGGAGAGGTGGTATGCTAAGACCGCGGTGCCGCCGAAGGCTGGGTGCGCCGCGATCTTGGGGCGGGCTGGGATTCTCCATGACTGGGATAGAGGTCAACCGATACGAGTTTGAGTCCATGGTGCGGCAGCCGGACGGCGAGATCGATCTGGCGGCGGCCGCCTTGCTGGTGGCCAGGGAGGAGTACCCCTCCCTGGAGGTCGGTGGCTATCTCCGCCGGCTGAACGAGATGTCCGAGGAGGTCCGCGACCGCATCGGGGCGGAGCGCCATCCACTGACGGTGGCCGCCGGCTTGAGCCGCTATCTCTTTTCCGAGTCGGGGTTCTGCGGCACCGAGGAGGAGTACTTCGATCCCCGCTCCAGCTACCTGAACGACGTCCTGGATCGACGGAAGGGGATCCCCTTATCCCTCTCCATCGTCTACATGGAGGTCGCCCGCCGGGCCGGGTTCGAGGTGCAGGGAGTGGGCCTCCCAGGCCATTTTATCGTGAAGCATCCTCACCCCGGCGACGAGATCTTCGTGGATCCCTTCAACGGCGGGGCGGTGCTCTCTGCCGGGGACTGTGCGGCCAAGGTGAGGGAGATCTACGGTGGCGCGGTGACCTTCCAGCCCTTCATGCTGGGAGCCGTCACCAAGCGGCAGATCCTCTCCCGGGCCATCCACAACCTGAAGACCATCTACCTGGCCGCCAGGCGCCACGAGAAGGCGCTGATCATGGTGGAGCTGCTGCTGATCCTCGCCCCGTGGGATCTGGACGAGATCCGCGATCGGGGAATGCTGCGATACCATCTGGGGGATCTGGCCGGTGCCGTGGCGGACCTGGAGACCTACCTGGAGTACTCGCTGGAAGCCGCCGATGCGGAGACGGTCAAGCGGAACGTGCGGGCCCTGCGGCGGTTGCTGCGGGAGGATGAGGCCAGGATCAGGACCGAGGACTGAGGACTGAGGCATTGGTTACAAGTTAAGCTCCTGAGGCCATTTGTCAAGGGCAGCTCGCTCCCTGTGTTTGCGGCGTCGCTTGACGATGCCGAGGTCGGGTTGAGCGGCCAGGTAGGCCACCGGATCGTTTGCCTGA
>JAJZRD010000103.1 GCA_021845945.1 Chloroflexota bacterium | reverse complement strand
CAGCAGCCGGTGGATCGTCTTGGCCGGCCGGTCGGTGGCCTCGGAGAGTCGCTTTGCGGCTCGGCCCGTGGGCGCGGCCAGCACCACCGCCATCTTCTTCGTCTCGGCCAGCCGGATGAGGGAGCGGATGCAGGTGGTCTTGCCGGTGCCGGGATTGCCGGTGATGGCTGTGACCTTCCGTGTGAGGGCGGAGATCACCGCCTCCTGCTGCCGCTCAGTCAGCTCTACGCCGTCTCGCTCCTTCAGGAAGCCGAAGGCGTTCTCGAAGTCGACTCCCTGGAACACCCGCAGCCGGTCGATGGGGTGGCTCAGCAGCCCCTTGACCCGGTTGGCGACCCCCAACTCGGCGTAGTGAAGGGGCAACAGGTACACGGCCTCGTGGTCCGGTGTGATCTCGCTCCAGACGGCCCGTTCGGCGATCAGCCGGTCGATGGCGGTCTCCACCCGCTCGGCCGGCGCCTCCAGCATCTCGGCGCTCTTCTCCACCAGCTCCGGGCGGGGGAGGTAGGTGTGGCCGTCGTCGGAGGCCTCGGAGAGGACGTGGAGGAGGCCGGCCATGGCCCGCTCCATGGAGTCCTGGGGGATGCCGACGCTGCGGGCGATCTTGTCGGCGGTGAGGAAGCCGATGCCGAACACCTCGCGGGCCATCCGGTAGGGCTCCTTCTGGACGATGGAGGGGGAGGCGTCGCCGTAGTGCTTGTAGATCCTCACGGCCAGGGAGGCGTTGATCTGGAGGGATTGCAGGAATACCATCACCTCCTGGATCACCTTCTGGGCCTCCCAGGCCTGGGTGATCATCTCGGCCCTCTTGTTTCCAAGACCGGGGACTTCGATCAGCCGCGCCGGCGCCTTCTCGATCACCTCCAGGGTCTCCAGCCCGAACCGGTCGACGATGCGGCCGGCAGTGACGGGTCCTATGCCCTTGATCAATCCGGAGCCCAGGTAGCGGCGAATCCCCTCGACGGTGGCGGGAAGCAGCAGTTGGTAGTGCTCCACCTGGAACTGGCGGCCGAAGCGGGGGTGGTTGGTCCAGCGGCCCTGGAGTCGCAGCGACTCCCCAACGTTGAGGGTGGGGAGGTTGCCGACGATGGTGACCAGCTCGCGCTCCTCCGCCGGCTGCAGCCGCGCGATGGTGTAGCCGTTCTCGTCGTTGCTATAGGTTATCCGCTCGATGACGCCTTCGAGGGAGGTAAGGTAGGAAGTCGTTTCCATGGATCTCTTGTCCAGTAGATTATACCAGGAAGCCGGGAGGCCGCGATTGAATTGACCGTTTACCACTAACATGCTATTCTGCGCCCGGTGTGTAGACCTCGGCGCCATCCCTGTGGTGCTTAGCTGTCACGGCTTGGTAATCCCTCTGTTACTCAGTGGCGGCACCGACTCGCGACCTGGTCGAGGGCCCGGAGGAAGAGTCCTGGTGAGGGAGGGCCAGGCGATAGGAAGCGACGGAGTGCGATGCTTCGTCGTCGGTCGACGTGGGGGAACCTAGCCGCTCCTCCTGCCCGGAGACCTTGAGCCGGTCGGCGTCCGGGGACAACGCTCGAGGTCTGTCTTCTCGTCCTATGTCTGCGTCCATGGTAATACCCGTCGTGCCAAGCCATCGTTTCCTAGAAGTTAGGAGGTGCTTCGGATGAGACGGATGCCCCTTACCTACCAGATCTTCATCGGGATGGTAGTTGGCCTAATCCTCGGCACAATCGTCGGTGGCCCGATCGCCACCCAGTGGCTCAAGCCCTTCGGCGACATCTTCATCCGGTTGATTCGCATGCTGGTGGTCCCGTTAGTCTTCTTCTCCCTGGCAGCCGGGGCGGCCAGCCTGGGCGACATCACCAAGCTAGGCCGCATCGGCGGCAAGATCCTCGGCCTCTACATCGGTACCACTGTGATTGCGTCGACCCTCGGCCTGATCGTTGGGAACATGTTGCAGCCGGGTGCCGGGCTGGCCAAGGCCGCCCTGAAGGCCCCCGAGGTCGCCAAGCCGCCCACCGTGGGCGACATGTTGATCAACATCTTCCCCCTGAACCCCGTGGACGCCATGGCCAGGGCTGACATGCTGCAGATCATCGTCTTCGCCCTTTTCTTCGGGGTGGCGATTTCGATGGTGGGCGAGCGAGCCTCGGGACTCAAGTCCATCATCGAGCAGGGCAATGAGGCGATGCTGAAGTTGGTAGGCATCGTCATGGCCTACGCCCCCATCGGCGTGGCTGCCCTGATGGCGTGGGTGGCCGGAGCCATTGGCTTCTCCATCCTGGTCCCACTGGCCGTGTACCTGGTTGGGGTGATCGTCGCCATCTTCCTGCACGGGGGGATCCTCTATTCCCTGATCGTTGCCGGTATCGGCGGTGTTAGCCCGGTCCGTTTCTACAAGAACGCCGTGGACTTCATGCTGGTGGCCTTCACCACCTGCAGCAGCGCGGCCGCCCTGCCCTTGAACATGCAGGCGGCTGAGAAGAAGATGGGCGTGCCCCGGTCGCTGTACGGCTTCACCCTGCCGCTCGGGGCTACCGTCAACATGGACGGCACGGCCATCTACATGGGCGTGGCCACGGTGTTAATCGCCCAGTTCTACGGGATCAGCCTCACGTTCTCGCAGCAGCTAACGGTGATCCTGACGGCGACCCTGGCTTCTATCGGCGCCGCGGGCGTGCCCGGTGCCGGCTTGGTGATGATGAGCATGGTGCTGACGGCGGTGGGTCTGCCTCTGGAGGGTATCGCCATCATTGCCGGTGTGGACCGGATAGCCGACATGTTCAGGACCACCCTGAACGTGACGGGCGACGCCGCCTGCACCGTGGGCGTTGCTCGCACCGAGGGCATGCTGGACAAGGAGGTCTTCTACGGGCGAAAGGTGGTACCCGAGGTGGGTGCCGCGGCCGCGCAGACGGCATAGCCCGACATTCCTGAAGTCCGATTCTGTAGGGCGGGGGTTTATCCCCCGCCGCCGGCCGTACATCCGGCGCCGGGCGGCGGGGTACAAGACCCCGCCCTACGCCGTCGAATTGCCCCCTTTGCTTGCCCCATTAAGTGCCTCTGCGCTATCATGTGCGCCATTGCTCGAACAAGCAGCTAACAACGGAGATAACATTCCTCACTATGCCCAGGCGAGTCACCGTTCGAGTCCCGGCCACCAGCGCCAACCTCGGTCCAGGATTCGACTCCATCGGCATAGCGCTGGACCTGTACAACACCGTAGCCATCGAAGCCAGCGAAGAGTTCGGAGTGAGCCTCTCGGGCGAGGGCGAGGACGTCCTCTCCCAGGGCCAGGACAACCTGGTGTACCAGGGGGTGCTGGCCGTGTACGAGAAGCTGCACAGGTCCGTGCCTCCCCTCAAGCTGTCCTGTGAGAACTGGGTTCCCCTGGCCAGGGGACTCGGAAGCAGTAGCGCTGCGCTGGTAGCCGGCCTGGTGGCGGGCAACGAGCTGCTGGGCCACCCCCTGTCCACCGAGGCGCTGCTTCAGATCGCCACCAAGATGGAGGGCCATCCCGACAACGTGACGCCGGCCCTTTTCGGTGGCCTGCAGGTGGCCGTCATGAACGGCTCCACCGTGCAGCACATCCGGGTTCCTCTGGCGGCGGATCTCGGCATCGTCGTCTTCGTCCCCGACTTTCCGATGCTCACCTCCGAGGCCCGGGAGATCCTGCCCAGGCATGTCTCCAGGGCGGATGCCATCTTCAACATAAGCCGGGCTTCGCTCCTGGTGGCGGCCATGGCCACGGGGGCCATCCATCTCTTGAAGGCGGCAACCGAGGATGCCCTGCACCAACCCTACCGGCTGAAGCTGTTCCCGGCCATGGAGGAGATCATTCAGTCGGCTCTACTGGTTGGCGCTGCCGGGGCGGCGCTGAGCGGTGCGGGGTCCAGCATCCTGGCCTTCTCTCTCGGGGGCGAGGACCGGGTGGCCGAGGCCATGAACGAGGCCGGAGCGCGCGCCGGGGTAGATGGCCGGACCATCGTCACCCGGATCTGCTACTCTGGTGCGCAGATCATCGACAGAGGATAGGCGAGGACTGAGTCCCCCTCTCCCTCTGGGAGAGGCGTGACGCTGCGCCAGCTCGCGTCACGGGGTGAGGGCTCGTCCGAACCGACAGGCCGTGAGTTCTGGGAGGACCGGATGGCACTCATCGTTCAGAAGTATGGCGGCTCGTCGGTTGCCACGGCGGAGAGAATCCTGTCGGTTGCCCGCAGCATAGTTGCCACCAAAGAGGCGGGCAACAGCGTGGTGGTGGTGGTATCGGCCATGGGCAAGACGACAGACCAGTTGATCGCTCTTGCCCGGGAGGTGTCGTCGGAGCCGGACGAGCGGGAACTGGACCTGCTGATGTCCACTGGTGAGACCGTCTCGGCCACCCTGATGGCCATGGCGCTGCGCAACATGGGGCACACGGCCATCTCCCTGACGGCCGGCCAGGCCGGAATCCACACCGATTCCCTGCACGGCCGAGCCCGCATCAAGTCCGTGGCCAGCGACCGTCTGTGGCGCGAGCTGAAGGCAGGGAAGATCGCCATCGTCACCGGGTTCCAGGGGATCACCGATGAGTTCGACATAACCACCCTGGGCAGGGGTGGGTCCGATACCACGGCGGTAGCTCTGGCGGTGGCGCTGAAGGCGGATCGCTGCGACATCTACACCGATGTGGATGGCGTCTACACGGCCGATCCGCGGCTGATACCGCAGGCTCGCAAGCTGGACGAGATATCCTATCAGGAGATGCTGGAGATGGCCCAGCTGGGGTCCAAGGTGATGCACCCCCGGTCGGTCGAGCTGGGGGAGGCCTTCGGGGTTCCCATCATGGTCCGGTCCAGCTTCAACGAGGAGCCGGGTACGTTGATTCACGAGGTTGGTGGAATGGAAACCAGAAACCGAGTGCGGGGCATCGCTCACGATCTCAACGTCGGCAAGATCTCCGTCGTGGGCGTTCCCGATCGACCGGGACTGGCGGCTTCCATTTTCGAGCCGCTCTCCCAGGCAGGCATCAGCGTGGATGTCATCGTGCAGAACGTCACCGTCCGGGGGGCGACCGACATCTCCTTCACCGTCGCCCGTGGTGACGTGGCGAAAGCCTTGCGGATCATCGAGCCGGTGGCTCGAGAGATAGGGGCGAAGCAGGTGCTCAGCTCCGACAATCAGGGGAAGGTCTCCATCGTGGGGGCGGGCATCCAGAGCGCGCCGGGCATAGCAGCCACCATGTTTCGATCCCTCTCCGAGGCCGGCATCAACATCGGGATGATCACCACCTCGGAGATACGGATCACCTGCATCGTCGATCGGGAGAGGGTGCAGGAGGCGGTGCAGAAGCTCCACCAGGTGTTCGAGCTGGACCAGGCCTAAGAGCTATCGTCCTGGTCGGCGAGGGTGCCCCGGAGCAGCTTGAGAACCCAGCTCAGGAGGGCGCTGGCGATGGCGCCGACCCCGCCTACCAGGGCGATCGCCATGCCGGCCTTGGCGGTCTCCGTCAAGCCGAGGCCCGCGAAGGATTCCGGCCGGGCTGCCATCCCCAATCCCGCCAGGAGCAGCAGGAGGGAGAGGGCCATAAGGAGAACCACGAGGTATGTGCCGGCCCGCAGCGCCGAGACCATGGGGCCTGCCTCCGAAGCCCGACTAGAGAGGGTCAGGGCGAGGGTGATGCCCGCGATTCCAGGGGCTGCTCTTCCCCCTCTGCCTCTCCCTCGGCCGCAGGGTTTTCGCCGCAGGGAAGCACCACCGTGACGGTAGTGCCGACCCCTACCTGACTCTCCAGGTCGATCTGACCACCGTGAGTGTCCACGATGCTGCGCACGATGGAGAGTCCCAACCCCGTTCCTTCCTCGCTGAAACGGCGGGCGTTCTCGGCTCGGTAAAACTCGTTGAAGACCTTGGGGATCTCCGCCGACGGGATGCCTATACCCGTGTCGCTGACCCGGAAGCGGATGTTGTCCTCCAGGACGTCGACGGCCAGATCTACCTTGCCTCCGGCCGGGGTATAGTTGAGGGCGTTGGACAGCAGGTTGGACAACAGCTGCTCCAGGGCCTCCGGATCGGCGAACATGGTCGGGGCGGCGTCGGGGGCGCGGGTGGAGAGGGCCACCACTTTCGCCACGGCCTTGGGCGCCTGCTGCGCCACTACTTTCTCGACGACCGTCAGGGGGCTCACCGGCTGCCTGTCGGTGAACAGCCTCGTCTCCCGGGCTCGCGAGAGGACGAGCAGATCGCCGACCAGGGTCAACAGGCTGTGGGTGCGCCTCTCCGCCCTGGCGATCATGTCTCGCTGCGCCGCCGGCAGCTCGCCGGCACGGCCCTCCAGCGCCCCTCGCAGCGAGTTCTGGACGGCCGCCAGCGGTGCCCTCATCTCCTGGGAGACCCTTCGCATGTGCTGGCTCTTCATCTGCTCCAGCTCCGACAGCTGGTTGTAGGCCCTCTCCAGCTCCTGGGCCTTCCGCTCCAGTTCCATGGTCAGGCCCAGGATCTCCATGCCCCTTGCCCTCATCCTCCCCATGATGGAGGTGGCCATGTAGGCGGCCAGATAGAGAGTGCTGCTGAACACCAGGAGAACCGTAGCCACGAACAGCCCGTCGTGGGCCCGGGACAGCCCGGCCCTCCCGAAGAGGCTCACGTGGGGGATTATCCGGGCGTACTCGCCCAGCACCAGGCTGCCGAAGAGGACGATGGCTACCGTCGCCTGGATGAAGGTTGCCCGCCGGGATAGCAGTATGCTGGCGATGATCACGTGGAAAATGAAGTAGAAGGCGAGGGGGTTCTCCACACCCCCCGAGAAGTGGATCAGCAGGGTGAGAAACAGGAGGTCCGTGACGATCTGGGCGTTGGCCATCATCCTGGCCTGCGCCAGCTGGCTATCGCCGGAGACCACATCGTTCCACTTGAGACCGACGATAAAGAAGGTGTTGTACATGGCGATGGCGGCGCCAATGAGGTAGAGCGGCAGAGGGTCTAGCCTCACGCCGAACAGGGTGGTGGACAGGAAGGTGCCGTAGATCACCGCGGAGGAGGCCAGCCACCTCAGCTGAATGAGCCAGTAGATGCGCTGGCTAAGCTCTACGTCAACGGGAGCAGACCGTCGCAACTCAGCCTCCGCCAGTTATTGCCGATGAGCTTTGGCTGTCGATTTCGCTGAAGGCAGAAAAGCCTCTCCCCAGCCCGAGCCACAGCGGTCGCATCAGGAAGGGAGAGGCGCTCGTCACCCGCGCATTGGGCGCCGCAAGCGTGAGCGCCCCGCGACTGTGATGCTACCAAATAGCCCGGGAAAAGGCAAGGTATGAAGGCTCGCTAACTATTTGTGGGTATTCACCCGGGCTCGCACCCAGTTCAGCCAGCCCTCCAGCCCCTGCCCCTTTCGGGCCGACAGCTCGAAGATGGGGAGGTCGGGATGGGTGGCCCTGGCCGCGGCCCTCGCTTTCTCCAGGTCGAAGTCCACCATCGCCAGCAGGTCGATCTTGTTGAGCACCATGGCGCTGGACCGCTCGAAGATGAGGGGGTATTTCTCCGGCTTGTCGTCGCCCTCGGCCACGCTCAGGATCACCACCTTGGCGTCCTCGCCGATGTCGAAGCCGGCGGGACACACCAGGTTCCCCACGTTCTCTACGAACAGCAGCTGGATCCCCTCCAGGGCCAGACTCTCCAGGGCCGAGCGCACCATGTTGGCGTTGAGGTGGCAGTCGCCGCCGGTGTTGATCTGAATCACCGGGACTTGGTGCCGGCCGATCCTCTCCGCGTCGGCGCTGCCCGCGATGTCCCCCTCGATGACGGCCATGCGGAACTCGCCCTTCAATCCATCCAGGGTGCGCTCCAGCAGTGAGGTCTTGCCCGCGCCCGGCGAGGCGATCAGGTTGAGGGTGTATATGCCCTTCGCCTTCAGCAGCCGCCGGTTCTCGGCCGCGATGGCGTCGTTGGCTTCCAGTACGTTGCGCAGTACCTTGATTTCCATGGAGTCTCCTCGCTAACAGATCCGGGGTAGCATCTCGCCCATCAGCATCTGGACCACCCGGGTTCCCCCGATGCGAGTCTTCATCAGCACCCTGCCACCCTGCTCCGGCAGCACCGTGCCGACGAGGCACGCCTCCTCGCCGTAGCGGGTCCTCCGCATGGTTGCCAGGGCCTGCTCGGCCTCATCTGGGGGCACGATGGCCACCAGTTTGCCCTCGTTGGCCACGTAGAGGGGATCGTAGCCCAGCATCTCGCAGGCGGCCTGGACGGCGGGGCGAACGGGGATCCGATCCTCCTCGATCCGGATCGCCACGCCCGATTGGGCGGCCAGTTCGTTCAGGGTGGTGGCGAGGCCGCCCCGGGTGGGGTCCCGCAGGGAGTGAAGGTGAGGACTGGCCACCAGGATGGCCTCCACCAGACGGTTGAGGGGGGCAACGTCGCTGGCCACCGAAACGCCGAACTCCAGCCCCTCCCTTCGACTCAGCACGGCGATGCCGTGATCGCCGATGGGGCCGGAGAGGAGCACCAGGTCGCCCGGCCGGGCGTTGCTGCCCGACACGTCGACCCCTTCGGGCACCACCCCCACCCCGGTGCTGGTGATGAACAGCCCGTCGGCGCTTCCCTGTTCCACCACTTTTGTGTCGCCGGTGACCACGGCCACGCCCGCTTCCTCCGCCGCGGCCTTCATGGAGGCCACCACCTGCTCCAGGGTCGCGATGAGCAGCCCTTCCTCCAACACGAAGCCTGCCGCCAGGTAGAGGGGCCTGGCCCCCACCATGGCCAGGTCGTTCACGGTGCCGCAAACGGCCAGCCGGCCGATGTCGCCTCCGTCGAAGAAGAGGGGCTTCACCACGTGGCAGTCGGTCGTCAGAGCGAGACGGCCACCCCAACCCTCTCCCAAGGGGAGAGGGAACAGGGAAAGCACCGCCGAATCGTCCATCCGGTTCAGGGCCGGATTGCCGAAGGCCGGGACGAAAACCCTCTGTATCAGCTCCGCGCTCAGCTTGCCCCCGCTGCCGTGGGCCAGAAGGATGCGTTCGTCTCTCATTCCACCCCCGCGAACTGGAACCAGGTGGAGCAGGTCCCCTCGCTGGAGACCATGCAGGGGCCCACCGGGTTCTCAGGCGTGCAGACCCGGCCGTAGAGGGGGCACTCAGGGGGTTGGACGACGCCCCTCAGCACCTCGCCGCAGCGGCAGCCGGCGTGCTCCCTGGTTGGCCCCGGATCGATCGGGAGGACGCGGCGGGCGTCGAAGCGGGCGTACTCCTCCCGAATCGCGAGACCGCTGTCGGGGATCAACCCCAGCCCTCGCCACTCCGCGTCGGCGGGTTGGAAGACGCGATACATCTGCTCCCGGGCCACCGGGTTGCCCTCCGGTCGCACCACCCTCCGGTACTGGATCTCCACCTCCGCCCTACCTTCAGCCCGCATCACCAGCAGCATGTCGATGGCCTGGAGGATGTCCAGGGGCTCGAAGCCGGCGATGACAGAGGGGATGCCGTAATCCCGGGCCAGAAACTGGTAGGGCTCGGACCCCGTGATGGTGCTCACGTGGCCGGGGCAGAGGAAGCCGTCGATCCGGATCTCCTCGGCGTCCACCAGCGCCTTCATGGGAGGAGGCATCACCTTGTGCACCGGGTAGACGAAGTAGTTGCTGAGCCCCATCTGCTCCGCCTCCAGGAGGGAGCAGGCGACCGTTGGGGCGGTGGTCTCGAAGCCAATCCCGAAGAAGACCACCTTCTTCTGGGGGTTGGCGCGGGCGATGGCCAGGGCGTCCAGGGTGGAGTAGACGATCCGCACCTCGCAGCCCTCGGCCCGGGCCTGTGCCAGGCTGGAGAAGGAGCCCGGCACCTTCAGCATGTCGCCGAAGGTGGCCAGGATGGTATCCGGCTGGTGTGCCAGGGCGATGGCCCAGTCGACGTCGCGGTTGGCCGTCACGCACACGGGGCATCCAGGACCCGAGACCAGGGAGACCTGCTCGGGCAGCAGTTGCCGGATCCCGTGGCGGAAGATGGAGACGGTGTGGGTGCCGCACACCTCCATCAGCTTCATGGGGATGGCCGGGCGCCGGTGGATCTGCTCCACCAGCCGCGCCGCCGCGGCGGCGTCTCGGAACTCGGTGACGTACTTCATCAGTTCTCAGGACCCAGGGCTTCCATCTGCCTGAACAGGTCGATGGTGCGCCGGGCCTCCTCCTCGTCCAGCCTCTCGATAGCGTAGCCCGCGTGGATGATGACGTATTCGCCCACCTTGGCGTCGGGCAGCATCATGATGCTGGCCTCCCGTACCACTCCAGCCACGTCGACGGTGGCCCGATTACCCTCGATCCTGGTGATCCGAGCCGGCACCGCAAGGCACATGTTCAAGCCTCCAGCTCTCAAGCAGTCAGCAATCAGCAGTCAGCAGGCGGCGATTGGCGATCACCGCCTGGCCCAGTGCTATGCCCCCGTCGTTGGGGGGGACCTGGTGATGGATCAGCACCCGAAAGCCTCGGGCTTCCAGCAGGCGGCAGGCCCGCTCCAGCAGAAACAGGTTCTGGAAAACCCCGCCGCTCAAGGCTACCGTGGTGAGGCCGGTCTCCTCCCGAAGTCGGTCGCAGAGGGAGCCGATCAGGTCGGCCACGGTGTTGTGGAACCGGGCGGAGATCACACCCGTCGGGGTGCCGCACCGCACCTCCTCCACGATCTGGCGAAGGGCAGGGCTCACGTCGATCACCCGCGGCTTGCCCGGAAGCATGGTCCAGCCGTAGCGGTCCTCGATCCCCTCCTGGGCTGCCATCTCCAGTTCGATGGCCGCCTGTCCCTCGTAGTTTACCACCTGGCGAAGCCCGATCAGAGAGGACACTGCGTCGAACAGCCGCCCCACACTGGAGGTGAGGGGAGAGTTGATCCCTCGCTCGATCTGACGCTGCAGGACGGCCATCTCGGGGGCCGAGGCTTCGCGCAGTGGGGGGAGATCGGCCTCCAGGATCTCGGGCCCGAAGCAGTCCAGCAGGTAGCCGGCCGCCATCCGGTAGGGGCGCTTGATGGCCGTCTCCCCACCGGGCAGCGGCAGGTACTTCAGGTGGGCGGCCCGGCGGTACCCCACGAAGTCGCAGATCAGGAACTCCCCGCCCCACAGGTGGCCGTCGTCGCCGTAGCCGGTCCCGTCGAAGGAGACCCCGATCACCGGCTCGTCCACCCCGTTTTCGGCCATGCAGGCGGCAACGTGGGCGTGATGGTGCTGCACCGGTACCAGGGGGAGCCGGCTGCCCCCCTCGGCCCTTTCCCAGGCGTAGCGGGTGGAGAGGTACTCCGGGTGCAGGTCGTGGGCGATGCCGGCGATCTCCAAACGGAACAGTCGACGGAAGTGCTCGACGGAGCGGGCGAAAGACTCCAGGGTTTCGGCGTTCTCCAGGTCGCCGACGTGCTGGCTGAGGAAGGCGTAGTTGCCCTTGGTGATGCAGAAGGTGCTCTTCAGCTCGCCGCCGCACGCCAGCAGGTCCCGCGGCTCGAAGCCGAGCCGGACGGGGAAGGGGGCGTAGCCCCGGGAGCGGCGCAGGACGGCCTCCCTGCCCCGGAAGAGCCTGGTCACCGAGTCGTCGCACCGCAGCTGGATGTCCCGATCGTGGAGCAAGAAGGCGTCGGCCAGGGTGTCGAGCCTCTCCAGGGCCTCCCGGTTTCCGGTGGCGATCGGCTCCTCGCTCAGGTTGCCGCTGGTCATGACCAGGGCCAGAGGCCATGCTGATAGCTGATCGCTGATCGCTGATCGCTCGAGCAGCAGGTAGTGCAGCGGCGTGTAGGGTAGCATCACCCCCAGGAAGCGGTTGTTGGGGGCGACAAGGGGGGAGAGGGGGGAGCCCTCCTTGCGGCGGAGCAGGACGATCGGGCGCTGCGGCGACTCCAGCAGCTGCCGCTCCTCGTCGCTCAGGTAGCAGTAGGTGGTGACGGTTTCGGCGTCCAGCGACATGACCGCGAAGGGCTTGTCGCTGCGCCGCTTCCGGCGGCGCAGCTCGGCCACGGCCCGATCGTCGGTGGCGTCGCAGGCCAGGTGGAAGCCGCCGAGCCCCTTCACTGCCACGATGGCGCCTTGAGCCAGGAGAAGGCGAGTCTCCTGGATGGCCTCTTCGGCACTCACCATCTTCCCCATCCTTTCCCCGTGCACCAACCACGGCCGCGGCCCGCACTCCGGGCAGGCGTTGGGCTGGGCGTGGAAGCGGCGGTTGGAGGGATCGTGGTACTCCCCTTCGCAATCGGGACACATGGGGAAGCAGCCCATGGTCGTCTT
>JAJZRD010000102.1 GCA_021845945.1 Chloroflexota bacterium | reverse complement strand
CTTCGCCACGGTGAAGGTGATATGTACTGTCATGCTGAGCGCAGCGAAGCATCTCCCCGTGGCGAGAGGAGATCCTTCGCTATCGCTCAGGATGACACCTATCAAGATCTGTGTGGCGGAGTACTAGCCGAGCACCGCCTCGTACATCGCGGCGAAGAACTCGGCCCCGTTCTGGATCACCCGCTCGTCCAGGTCGAAGGTGGTGCTGTGGTGGCCGCCAAACACCGGGGTGCCCAGCATACCGAAGAGCGCCTTACCGCCCCGGCTCTGCACCCGCTCCATCATCACGGTCACGTCCTCCGAGGCGTTGAAGGCGGCCTCGGGAACGATCTCCCCGACCGAGGGCAACCCCCTGGACACCCTGGTCGCCAGCTCGACGAGGTCCGGGGAGTTGGTGGCGCTCAGGCCGGTGGCCGCGGGCTTGATCTCCAGCCCCAGGTCGTACATCCTCGCCGCGCCCTCCAGCACCTCCCCGGCCTTCTGGACCATGTACTGGTTGATCTCGTTGGTCACCCCCCGGGTCTCCATCCGGAAGTAGGCCCGGTCGGGTATGACGTTCCAGGTGGTGCCCGCCTCGAAGCTGCCCACGTTGACCCGGGAGGCCCCCGAGCCGTGCCGGGCGATGGCGTAGAGGTTGGCGACGGCCGCGCAGGCGCCCAGCAGGGCGTTCTTCCCCTCGTTGGGGCGCAGGGCCGCGTGGGTCGCCCGCCCGGTGTAGGTGACCTCGAAGCGGGACATGGCCATGAAGCTGTGGGTGTTCAGGGCAATCTGCCCCGTCTCCTTCAGGCTGGAGCCGACGTGCCCGCCAAAGAGGTAGTCGACGTCGTCCAGCAGCCCCATGTCCACCATGGCCGCCGCGCCGCACAGGTTCTCCTCGTTGGGCTGGAAGAGCAGCTTCACCCGGCCCCGGATCCTGTCCCGGTTCTCGGCCAGGTGGCGAGCCAGCAGCAATCCCATGGCGACGTGGGCATCGTGGCCGCACATGTGGCCGTAGCCGGGGTTCCGGGACAGGAACCCTTCCCCTGCGGGCCGGTGGGATTCCTCCCGCGACTCCGCCACCTCGTTGGCGTCGATGTCGAAGCGGAAGGCCACCGTGGGGCCGGGGAGGCTCCCCTCCAGGATCCCGACCACGCCGGTGAAGCCGCCCTTAGCGGGCGCCAGGAACCCCTCCTTCGCCCCTGCCGCTAAAGCCCGATCGTACTCGGCCTGCAGCTTCTCGGCGTCGGGCAGCAGCAGCTGCCTCTCGGGCGCGATGACGTCCCGCCCCAGCAGGAGGGTGTAGCCCCACTCGGACAGCTTCTCGGCGATGAAGCCGGTGGCGTAGAACTCCAGCCAGGAGGGCTGCGGGCAGCGGTGCAGGGCGCGACGCCACTCCACCGCCTCGGGGAAGTGGGCTGCAATGGTCTGTTCCGGCGCGTGGTCGGTGCAAGCTTTCATGACACCACCCTCCGTCTGCAGATCATCGCCCGGCAAGGACACACGGCAGAGCCATCCGCCTCGGGACGAGGACGAAGACGACCCCACGGGGAGTACCGGGCCACACCAGCGTACCCGATTGGGAGCGGGGCCACAAGGCGCGAGAAGAGGGGAACGACCTGGGCCGGCTCCTACCGGGAGAACAGGATCCTCCGGTCCCGTACCTCGCGCCCCACCAGCCCCTGCCCCTCCAGATAGTGGAGGTGGGCCAGGGCCTCCCCCACGGCGAACCACTTCTGGGCGACGGGGAACTGCTGGAAGGAGTCGTAGCTCATGTCCCAGGTCATGTGGGAGGCCACCTGGAAGCCGTCCATGGCCCCTCCATCCAGGATAGCCAGCACCTCCTCGGCCCTCACCTGGTGGTGGTGCTTCAGCTCACGGATCCTCCCCCGGCAATCCCCGAAGACCCTCCGGTGGCCGGGCAGCACCAGCTCGACCTCAAGCCGGTAGACCCTATCCAGGCTCGCCAGGTAGTGCGCAAGGTGGTTCTCCTCCCCCAGCCAGCCGGTGATGTTTGGGGTTATGTCCTCCAGAACGTGGTCTCCGGACATCAGGATCTTTCGTTCAGGCTCATAGAGGCAGAGGTGCCCATCGGTGTGGCCGGGCGTCTCCAGGCAGCGGAAGGTGTACTCCCCGACGGAGACGAGGTCGCCCTCCCCCAGGATTCGGAAATCCACGGGGCCCTTAGAGCGGTAGCGATGGCCCGGGTGCTTCAGAAGGACCTGCTCGAGCTCCTCGGTCGGGAAGCCGTTGGCCGCGGCGGCGGTGAGCATCGGACCCCACTCGATGCCCAAGCCGATCATCTCCGCATCCTGCCGGCTCGCGTAGGGTGTCGCCCCCCGGGCGACCAGGTCTGCCACCAGGCCGGAGTGGTCCGCGTGCATGTGGGTCACGAAGAGGTCCGTCTCCCCGAGGTCCACCTCCAACTCCCGGAGGGCGGGCGCCAGCGCGGCCTTGCACTCCTCCCGGTTCATCCCCGTATCGACCATCAGGTTGCGCCCTGGTCCCTTGATCAGGTAGCTGTTGATGGCCTTCAACGGGTTCCGGGGCAGGGGAAGCTCTATTCGGTATACGCCGGGCAGGATCTCGTCTATCACCTGAATCGGCTCCAACAGCTGTTTTCCTCGTAGGTCGCGAGTTTACCAGGAACGTCGGGAGCGAGAAAGATGCTGCCGTTCCTCTCCAGATGGTCTAGAGGCCGTTGGCCCTCGGAATGCAGGCTGCATTCCGAGGGCCAACGGGACGACCCATTCGTCAGGCTTCCACCCGATCAGTTGACCAGGTGATGCTTCACGGCCAGGGCCACGGCCTCGGTACGGCCGGAGACCCCTAGCTTCGACAGGATGCTGCTGGCGTGGAATTTCACGGTGGAGCGGCTGATGGTCAGTCGGTCGGCGATCTCGGGGTTGCTGAGCCCTTTGACCATCAGGCCCAAGACGTTGCGCTCTCGGTCGGTCAAGTCGTGTCCCGGCGCAGGCGACTGGGTAGCGGCCCGGATCAGGGCGCGGGCAGCATCCGGGGCCAGCGTAGGTTGGCCGGCACGGGCCAAGCGGATCGCCTCGGCCAGCTGCTCCGCAGAGACGTCCTTGATCAGATAGCCGATAGCGCCGGCCTGGACAGCCGTCTGCACCAACTGCTCCTCCCGATAGCTGCTGAGAGCGATCACCTGCACCTCGGGCAAGTCCTCCCGGATGGTCCTGATGGCGGTGACGCCATCCATCTCGGGCATCAGCAGATCCATCAGGACCACGTCGGGCCGGAGCGCGGCGCACTTGGCCACGGCCTCCGCACCGTTGGACGCTTCACCCGCCAGCTCCAGGTCGTCGAACGCCAGCAGAAAGGCTGCCAGTCCGCTACGCACCATAGCGTGGTCATCGACTACCAATACTCGTATGCGGCCTGGATCGGTCATCATACTTCCGTTTCCTCCCTATCCGGCCAGTTCACCACGACTCGAGAGCCACCACCTCGTTGGCTCTCGATCTTCAGGATGGCGCCGATGGCTTCGGCCCTTTCCTGCATGATGCCCAGGCCCAGGTGACCCGACGAGGCTTCTTCAGGCTCGAAGCCACAACCGTCGTCGGCAACGCACAACTCCACCTTGTGGGAGCGATACCGCAACTCCACAGAGGCATGGCTGGCACCGGCATGCTTCGCCACGTTGTTCAACGACTCCTGGGCTATGCGGTAGAGAGCCACTTGAACGTCGGGCGGGAGGGGTCCCTTTCCCTCTACGATGCAAGCCACAGGAATGCGGGCCCGACCGGCTATGGCCTCGGCCAGCTGGCGGAGCAGATCGCCCAGGTCCGCCTCGGTCAGGACAGCCGGACGCATCTCCAGCAGCAGCGTCCGCATCTCGGCCAGAGCTCCCCGGGTTGCCTGCCGAAGTTCCTCCAGGCGACGCCCTCCCTCCGCGGGATCTCGCGTCCACAGCTGAGGCAGCACCTCGGCCGTGAGGCTGGCGGAGAACAGGGTCTGCGTCACGGCATCGTGGAGGTCTCGGGCGAGCCGGTTGCGCTCTGCAGCCGCTGCCGCCTGCTCCGCCTGAGCGTACAGCCTGGCGTTCGCGATAGCCACAGCCGCCTCGTTGGCGAAAGCCAGAGCCAACTGGCCCAGCCTAGGGGTGAAGTGGTCGGGTTCGCGGTGGTACAGGCTCAGCATGCCGACGGTCCGTTCCCTGGCCACCAGGGGTACCCCCATCCAGGAGCACCCGTAGTTGAAGATGGTTTGTAGATGCCCTCCCGCCCACTCTTGAAAGGCCCGAGCCAGGGGAGCGTCACCCCGAATGTCGGAGATGATCCGCGGCTTTCGACTGAGAACGACAGCTTGGTGAGCCTGCGATTCCCTGAGCCGGAAGCGTAGATCCACCATCTCCCCAAGGGAGACAGGGCCGCGGTAGGCCAGTACCGCGAGATCCTCCCCACTCAGATGGAAGACTGCCGCCACACTGTAGTCGATTACTGTCCCCAACTGCTCGAGAATGAGTCCCAGAAGGGGTTGAAGCTCTAGTGTGGAAGCAACGTTTCGCGAGACCTCCAGGAGAGTGGACAGTTCACGGGTCCGCTCGTCGACGCGCTTCTCCAGGGTCTCGTAAGCTAGCAGCTCATCGGCTGCGTCGACGAGCAAGCCCTCCACCGCCAGCAACCCTCCCTCGGGAGAGAACACCCCCACCCCCTGCTCCCAAACCCACTTCTCCTCCTTCGCGGCCGTGATCAGCCGGTAAGCGTGCCGGAAGGGCCTCTTCGCCCGCAGGGCAGCCTGCATGTGGCTCCGCAGAGCTGCCCGGTCCTCCGGGTGGATCAGTTCTGCGTAGGATATCTCCCCGTTGCCGATCAGCTGCGATGCCCGATAGCCGGTGAGGTCCAGGCAGTTCTCGCTGATGGCCTCCATGGTCCGGCTCTCGTCGTTCCGGCAGCGATAGGTCACACCCGTCGAGTTTGTCATCGATGCCGCCGCTTTGGCTCTTCGAGCCCCGGTCCACCCCTCTGGAAGATAGGCACCAGGGCCAGAGGAGCCGGCACCGTGGTAACGAAGGTCATCATGATCGAGACCCCGAAAACGTCGGGCCGGATGATTCCCCGGTTTAGTCCCACGCCGGCGACGATCAGAGCCACCTCTCCCGGGGCATCATCCCGATGCCGATCCGCTCCGCGCCCCACCGATTGAAGCCGACGGCAAAGGCAGGTAGGCCGCGACCGACGATCTTCCCGACGATGGCCAGGAGGCCGATCACCAAGCCGAATTCCAGGACCGCCATGGCCTGGAAGTCCACGATGAGCCCGCCAGCAGTCTGCTCAGCAGGCGTAGCTCCTCGGCCAGCAGCCGGGTGATCAGGTAGTCCTTTTGGACCACCTCTCGTCCCGCCATCCCCAGCTTCCCGGCAGCGGCAGGGTCGGCGATCAGGTCGAGGATCGCCTCAACAAAGCTATCGTCGTCGACCGCCAGCCGCCCGGTACGGCCGTCCTCGATCTGGGAAGGCAAAGCCCCGGACCAGCCGACCACCACGGGTTTCTCTTTCCACTGGGCTTCCCACACCGACAGGGCGAAGCCGGCCGGCACGGAACGCTGGAGGACGACGCTGGCAGCCCGCTGCGCAGCGTTGATGGTGAGGCGGCCGGCATCGCTCTGCGTAGCCAGCACCCGGATGTGGGCGTCACCCTCCACGTGGCGGGCGACCTGCTCGAACCGAGACCAGGCTTCCAGTGAGTTCTCGGCCAGGGGGTGAGCCAAGAGCAGCTGCAGGTCTGGCCGCTCTGCCTTGGCGCGCCGATAGACGTCGATGGCTCCGACGGGATCGAAGGAAGGGTCCAGGGGACCAACCTGCACCACCAGAGGTCGCTGAGGATCGATGTCCAGGTTGCCGCAGAACTGGCGGATGTTGGCCGGGTTCATGTCTATGTTGACCGCATTGGTGGGGTCTATGGCGGGTGGAATCACCGCCGACAACACGGGCTGCGGAGCCGCCGGCACGAACTCGACGTTCTGGGAAACCCAGGCATCGTACCTGCTGAGCGCGTGAAGCAGGGTCTCCCAGACCTCTGGCTGAGCCCAACGCAGGTCCAGGTGGCAGTGCCAGACCCAGCGTCCCCCGCGGGCGGACAGCCCCCGGTCCGACAGCACCTCCAGTATACCGGCCAGCTGTGGATCGTGGATGACCACCACGTCGTAAGAGTCATCGAAGAAGGTCGCCCCGAAGCGGCTGTAGCTCTGCCAGCTATCCACAATCTCCGAGGTCCAGCCGATGCCCTTTCCGCACAACCCTTGATACATCAGCCTTACGGTGTGGGCGAACTCCGTGTCGCTGTGGACGACCTGCCATTCGGACTGAATCCCCAGGTCACGAAGGAGGGGCACGAGGCTGTGGAGCGTCTCGGCCACACCCGTGCCGAAGGGGCTCAGGCTCAGGTTGAGCACCCGAACGCCTCGAAGCGGAGCCGCCAGGGAACGGATCGTCTCAGCGACTTCCTCGCCGGCGTAAGGTAGCTGCTCCTCCAGGCTTTTCCTGGACATATATACAATACCATACACGATTCGGACTCCTCGCTATCAGGAACGGTGCGCAGACAGGCCTCGAACCGAGGGGATTCGGCCAGCCTCTCCCGTGGCACCGTCTCCGGTCCAGCCCCATCAGGACAAAGGGGGAGACTGCATGACAGTCTCCCCCTAGCCAAGCTGGATAACGGGTGCTGGCCCCCGGGACAGATACCCTCTTCTATCGAGCAGCCGGCTGGGCTGCCGAACCTGAATCTACCCGAGGGAGGTCTCCTTGTCAATGCGATCACCTTCCATCATCCCCAAGGCAGCTTCGGCCTTCGGCTTGGGGCGCGCAATCGGGAATCGTCGGTCCATCAGCCGAACAGATCCTCAAACTGGCGATGCAGCCACCAGGAGAGGTCTTCCACCTCTATGGACTCCCGCAGCACCAGGTTGCGACGCCTTCGCTCGGCGGCAGGCATTTCCAGGGCCCGTTCCAGAGCTGCCGCCGTCGCCTCCAGGTCCTCGGGCGGTACCGACACCGCCGCCCTCCCCAGCTGTTGGTGAGCGCCACAGTTCTGGGACAGGACCAATACGGCATCCCCTTCGCTGACGATGGGACCCTCCTTGGCTACCAGGTTCATCCCATCGGCGATGGGGTTGACCAAGAGCACGTCGGCCAGCGCCATCCCGGCCACCGCCTGGGATCGGTTGTCCTCGTGGAAGACCGTCACAGGATTCCAGCCATCGCGCCCAAAGCGCTCGTTGAGCGCCGATACCTCGCGCCACACCTCTTGAGCGTAGCCGCGATACTCGACCACGCCCTGGCGGCTGGGCACCAGGAAGGCGAGGAAACGCACCCGTCCGATCAGGTCGGGCCGGCGCTCCAGCAGCCGGCCGAAGGCACGGAAACCCAGGACGATGTTCTTGCTAGGATCCAACCGATCTACTCGCACGATGGTACGGCTGCCTAGATAAGGCCGCATTCGCTCCTTGTGGCGAAGGGTCTCGGAGGAGGTAGCTAGACGCCGGAGGGCCGCGGGGTCAATCGAAATGGGATAGGCCCGAACGTCCGTAGAATGGCCCTCCAGCCAAACCGAACCGCGAGCGTAGTCGACCCGGGCCCCCTGCACGAACCGATCGCAGCTGTGCAGGAAGTTGTCCACCGAAACCACGGTCTGGAACCCCAGGATGTCGGCTCCCAGCAATCCTCGGCACAACTCCTTCCGAAGGGTAGGCAGGAGTGGCTCCCAGGCCTCTGGTTTGGGCCAGGGGATATGAGTGAAATGCTGCAGCAGAGCGCCCGGGATTCTCCGCCTGAGGAGCCTTGGGAGCAGGTACAGGTGGTAGTCCTGAGTAAGGATGACAGGCTGGGTTGCCTCTCCCACCTCCTGGGCCACTACCCGAGCAAAGGCCTCATTGACGGGCCGGTAGCCCAGCATCCAGCCGTTCTCCACCATCCCTCGCAGGTCCGGCCGGCGCATCAAGTGCCACATCCCGTGCTGGAGGAACCACAGGACGGGATTCGAGAAACGGAGGTAGAACCAGTTGAAGGACTCCTCGGGCACCACGACGAAGCGAAGTCGGGGGACTCCCGGCAGGTGGCTCCTGGGCGATGGTTGGCTAGCCACCAGCCGGTCCCCGGATCCGGCGGCGGCGGCGATCCAGGTGAGGGGCGCGCGGCCAACGACACCGGACAGAGCCGTAGCCAGTCCGCCGGCAGAGGGGCGCGCTTCGAGGGATTCGCCGCTGAGGTGATAGTGGACAGGGCCTCGGTTGGAGACGATGAACAACCGGCGACCCCCGAGCAGGGCCGCCAGGTCGTCGGGGCTGTTGGAGGCTGCGCGCCCCGTGGTTACCGAACGCAGGCTAGACATGGGCAATCACCCCCGCCCCACGCAGGGGATCGGCCAACAGTCGGAGGGACGCAATAGCCTCTTCCCCTGCGTGCGGACGTTGGTGGCCTGAGCTCTCCTCCTGGGTCTGAACAGTCTCGAACACAGCAGCCTCCTCCATACGGGTCGACCGAATCTGCAGCCGCAGCAAGCCTCCGCCAATCCAAGCTCGCAACGCCGTGAGTCAGGTCCGGGGTCCATGCCGATCGGCCGACCTGTTCGAGGGCAAGACCAGCCTTCTAATAACGACAAAAGACCGGAGGCAAAGCCTCCGGCCCTTGCGGAGCAGACTTAGCCTCTCTCAAATGCCTGCGAGGTTAGCTGACGGGTTCGGGCTGAAAGAGATACCCTAGATGCCGAAAGGCATCATTCACCCCACCTGGTGGTTCCCCCGCCCTCCGCCCTTCGGCGAAGGTTCGGCTACATTGTTCGGTCGTGTTACCCCGACCGCCCTCGCTACGAAGGCTGCGGGGCGTTCGCCATCACTGGAGTCATTCCCTTCTTGGATCGAAGTCGAAGCCCACTGCCAGCGGACCCTGTTTCGACGCGGACTCCGAAGCGTCACTCTGTCACCGAGTCTAGCACCAGATCCCCCGCGCCGCACGACACATCTGGCTAGACTCCGGGCTGGCCGACCGGCCGGTTGTATACCTGGCCGTGTGACCAGTCAGGGCTGCTCGAGCCAGCCTGCCATCTGCCTCAGGAAGGCGACCACAGCGTCAACCCCATCCAACCGATAGTCCGCCTCCGAGTACAACGCCGAGGGGGCCTCCGGGCCGGCCACGGCGACGGTGAGGGCGCTGCACTCTCCAGACCGGCGCAGCGATCGCAAGACCCGGAAGGCATCCAGGTCCGTCACGTCGTCGCCCAGATAGATGGCACCCCGCAAACCCCGCCCGCGGACCAGTCTCTCGACGGCCGTGCCCTTATCGGCCCGAACGGGTGGTAGGAGATTCACCACCATGCGCCCGTCCGACCAACGCATCTCCCGGGCCGAGGGACAGCGGCTGATGGCCTGCAGGATAGTCTCCCGGGCTTCCGCCGGGTTGGGGGAAAGTCTGTAGTGGACGGTCCCCGTCGGTCCCTTCTCCTCCACCAGCAGGCCGGGCCCGCGCAGCCGCTCCCGAAGGCAGCGCATGGTCTCGGCCATGGCCGGCAGGTAGGGTCGAGCCTCCCCCACCACCGTCGATCGGCCATCCTCCCACCACTCCAGGCCGTGATTCCCCACATACACCATGGAGTCCACCGGGAGCATGGAGAGCAGCTGGTCCATCGACCGCCCAGAGACGGCGGCGACCAGAGGGAGGCGCACCACCAGCCTGGCCAGGAGACCCGAGACCTCGGGATGCACTCTAGCCTCCTCGGGCCGATCGACGATAGCGCTGAGGGTCCCATCGACATCGGCGATCAACCCGGCCGGCTCGGCAGAGAGAACCCTCTGGGCCTCAAAAAGGTTGTCTAGGAGATCAGCGGGTAAGTCCACGGCCCACCTCGAGAGACGGTTTTCCCCGGGAGTATACCATCGCCCTCAAGGACCCTGAGGGTAAGCCGACCCGGAGACTCCTCGTCCGGGCTGAGCTCGCCCAATAGCTGCTACTACGTCTTTACTACGTCTTTGCTCGTTGACTGCGAACCCACTCGAACCTACAATCGAAGGATCTCGGTCCCGCCACGCCTTCGCGCTGAAAGGAGATTGGCCGTGGATTTCGATCTCTCCCCCGAGCACAGGATGATCCGCCAGACGGCTCGAGACTTCGCCCGCAAGGAGATCGCCCCCTACATCCGGGAGTGGGACGAGCAGGGCAGCATGGATCCCACCGTCTTCGGCAAGATGGCCGCCCTCGGCATGTTGGGCGCGCCGATACCGGAGGAGTACGGTGGCAGCGGCACCGACTACCTCAGCTACGCCCTCCTGTGCGAGGAGATGGAGCGGGCCGACACGGCCTTTCGGGTGCTCCTGACGGTCCACGTGGGGCTCAACAGCCTCACCCTCCTCCAGTGGGGGAGCGAGGAGCAGAAGCAGCGCTTCCTGGTGCCCCAGGCCAGGGGCGAGAAGCTGGCCGGCTTCGCGCTGACGGAGCCCAACGTGGGCTCCGACGCCGGGAACCTGGAGGCCACGGCGGTCAGGGACGGAGACCACTACGTCCTCAACGGGGAGAAGATGTGGATCTCCCTGGCGGATGTCGCCGACCACTTCCTGGTCTTCGCCAGCACCGATCGATCCAGGAAGCATAAGGGGATCTCCTGCTTCGTCGTGGAGCGGGGCACTCCGGGGTTCACCACAGGGTCGATCCACGGGAAGATGGGGATCCGGGCAGGGAACACCGGCAGCCTCACCCTCCAGGAAGCTCGGGTTCCCAGGGGGAATCTGCTGGGCGAGGAGGGGGAAGGCTTCAAGATCGCCATGTCCGCCATCGACAACGGCCGTTTCTCCGTCGCCGCCGGAGCGGTCGGCCTGGCCCAGGCCTGCCTCGACGCCAGCGTCAAGTACGCCAACGAGCGCACCGCCTTCGGCCAGCCGATAGGGAAGTTCCAGCTGGTGCAGGAGATGATCGCCAAGATGGTGGCTGGCACCGAGGCAGCCCGACTGCTGACCTACCGGGCCGCCTACCTCAAGAACAGGGGGATCCGGAACACCCGTGAGACCTCCCTGGCCAAGTGGTACGCCTGCGACGTGGCGATGCAGGCTGCCCTGGACGCCGTTCAGATCCACGGGGCCTACGGCTACTCCAACGAGTTCCCGGTGGAGCGGTACCTCCGGAACGCCAAGGGCGCCATGATCTACGAGGGCACCGCCCAGGTCCACACCCTGATGCAGGGGGAGTACGCCCTGGGCTATCGCCGGGACAAGCCGCTGCGGAGGGAGCTACCCAAGGCGCCGGGCTACTGAAGCCGCGGGACCAAGGGTAACAATCTCTGGAAAAGCGCCGGGGACGTGACCACCAAGACACGAAGGCACAAAGAGCCATAAAGTTCTCTTGGTGATTCTTCGTGCCTTGGTGCCTTCGTGGTTGCGTTCTCGCTGCCGGAATTGAGGCGGCCGGCTCACCGTAGGGCCGCGCCCCGATCGGCGGAACCGTCTCTGGCCGCGGGGATCAGGCCCGGCGAGCGATAGATGCAGGCCCGGTGGCCTTTGCACGTGCTGCTGGCGCTCTCGCACTCGTAGAGCGATTGGCCGGCGCCGCTGGTGCTCGCGCCCTTCAACCCCAGGGCGAGCAGGAAGAGGCGCTCCACGTCGGCGGGCTCCCCCCAAACTGCCAGGCCGACGCCGCCCTCCGCGCCGTCCAGCCCCCCGCGCGCGATCACCTGGCATTGGACCGGTGCCAGCAGCTTCACGGCCTCCACCTCGGTCACCACCTGGCCGCAGATCGGGATCAGTCCCACGGACATCCCCATGGAGAAATCGACCCCGTTCCGGCCCGCCGACCGCACCGCATCGCCCACGAAGCCGGGGATCAGCTTCTCCAAACCGGCCGCCACCAGGATCGGCACCCCCTGCGCCTGGATCCCCGCGAGTACCCTTCCCGGCCTGCCCCCCAGGGGAGCGCCCACGGCCATGGCGGCCCCGCCGTGGGCATCGATAAGATTGGCCCCAACGACGAATGCGTCGTTCTCGCCGAGACTCGGCACCACCTCGGGCAGCTCGTCGTCGACCTTCCGCCACTCGGATCCCTCGATCAGCATGGCGTGGGGCGCGTCGCAGGGGATGCGGGTCGCCTTGAAGCCGCGGGGGCTGACCCGCCCCGAGATGAGCAACGGCATTCCGACCAACTCCTCGGCAACGGCGGACACCGTGGTCCCGCCCTTCAGCAGGATCTTGCCGCCCTGCAGGGCTCGCTGGACCTCCGGCGTCCTAACGATAGCCTTGGCTATCAACCGCTTGCCCTCCGCCACTGTGAGGGCGATCATCGCCTTCATTCAGACCTCTACCTTCCTATGGCAGCGG
>JAJZRD010000101.1 GCA_021845945.1 Chloroflexota bacterium | reverse complement strand
ATGCCCCGACCCGGCCTTGACGGGCCGACAGCGATGAAGTATATTCGCGGTAGCTAATATAGTTGTGGTGCTGGGGGAGGCCTGTTGAACAACATCAAGGAAACCGCCAGGGTGTTCAAGGCGCTTTCGGACGAGACGCGGCTGCGTCTGCTGACCCTGCTGGCCGAGCAGGGCCCGGACGGGGCCCTGTGCGTCGGGGCCCTGGCCAGACGGCTGGAGGTGACTCAGTCGGCCGTCTCCCAACACCTGGCCGTCCTAAGAATGGCAGGGTTGGTGGTCGACGAGCGGCGGGGCTATTACGTCCACTATCGGGTGAACCGTGCTCGCCTGGCCGGCTACCTGGATCAGGTGAGGGCGAGTCTTGGGGAGGAGCCATCGCGAGCCCTCGCCGAGTAGCGGTTCATCTGGCACATCAGTCGAGGGGAAGAGCATGGGGATCACGGCGAAGAGCGAGCCGATGGCGGCTCGAAGGAGCCTATGGGAACTGACCCGGGTGTTCGTCAAGGTGGGAGCGACCGGGTTCGGCGGGGCCATGCCGATGCTGGCCATGATCCACGCCGAGATGGTGGAGAAGCGGCGCTGGGTGAGCCAGGAGGAGTACGACGAGTCCGTGATGATCGGACAGATCCTCCCTGGGCCCGTGGTTGTGGACGCGGCCACCTACCTCGGATACCGGCTGAGGGGGTGGCCCGGCGCCGTGGTCGCTTGCGCGACCTTCATCCTGCCCTCCTTCCTGATGATGCTGGCCCTCACCCTGGTCTACCTGCACTACGGGCAGGCTCCTCAGATCACGGGGGCCTTCCGTGGTCTGGGCGCTGCGGTGGTTGCCCTCATCCTCTCGGCCGCCTGGCGCATGGGCAAGCCGGCCCTCAAGGATGTCCGGACGGCCGCCCTCATGGCGAGCGCCCTCGGCGCCCTCCTCTTCTTCCAGGTGAACGTCATCCTGCTGGTGGTGCTGGCCGGTGTCGCGGGGATAGCCCTGTTCCGCAAGCCCTCGGACTTCCCGACACCCCCGAAGAAGGGGGCAAGATAGCCGATGCTGCTGCAGATGGTCCTCACCTTCCTGAAGATAGGCACCTTCATCTTCGGCGGCGGCCTGGTCATGGTCGCCTTCCTCGAGCAGGACGCGGTCAACACCTTCGGGTGGCTGACTCACAGGGAGTTCGTGGACGCGATCGCCATGGGGCAGATCACCCCCGGCCCCTTCGTCATCTCCTCGGTCTTCATCGGCTACAAGGTGGCGGGGCTCATCGGCTCGGTCCTGGCCATCACTGCGATCTCCCTGCCCTCCTTCCTTATGACCGTGGTGGCAGCCGGCCAACTCGGGCGGCTGAAGAAGAACTTGAAGGTGCGGGCCTTCATCCAGGGGGTGAGCCCCGCCGTCGTGGGGATGATCCTTGCCGCGGGCATCACCATAGCGCGGGCCTCGGTGGTGGACTTACGAACCGCCCTCCTGGCGGTGGCATGCCTGGTGGCGCTGGTGCGGTTCAAAGTGGACGCGGCCCTGGTGGTCGTCGCAGCCGGTGCCATCGGCCTGCTTCTGGGTTAGCTATTCCTGAGGCATCCGCTTCAGACTGTAGAAGTCGCCTCTCCAGCACGTCCTCGATGCGCCCTCGGCACTCCCACATCGACAGTTAACAGCCGTTTGATGGGTTCTTAACATTGTCGCTGTATAGTGAAAGCCAAGTGAGCACAATGGAGTCACACAGCAATGCGGACCACGCACTGGGAAACCCCGACATCGAGAACCGCTCAGGGCAGAACCCTGCTCCTGGAGCGCTACAATACCCTGCGGCTGGCGGCGCTAACCGCCATTGTGGCGCTGGCGGCAGCCCTTCGCCTCGACAATCTGGCATCCCTCGGCTACGTCAACCACTACTACACTGCCGCAGTCGAGAGCATGCTCCAGTCCTGGCACAACTTCTTCTTCGTCGCCGCCGAACCGGGCGGCTCGGTGAGCGTGGATAAGCCCCCGGTCGGGCTCTGGCTCCAGGCAATCTCGGCCCACTTCTTCGGCGTCAACGGCTTCGGGGTCCTGCTGCCGGAGATCGTGGCGGGTCTCCTCTCGGTGATCGTGGTCTACCACCTGGTCCGGCGGTCCTTCGGTGAGGTAGCCGGACTCCTGGCTGCCCTGGCGCTGGCGATCACTCCCGTGGTGGTCGCGGTCGACCGCAACAACACCATCGACAGCACCCTGATCCTTACCCTGCTGCTGGCGGCCTGGGCCTTCATCGTGGCCACCGAGCGGGGCAGCCTCCGTTACCTGCTGCTGGGAGCCGCTCTGGTAGGGATCGGCTTCAACATCAAGATGCTGGAGGCGTACCTCCCGCTGCCGGCCTTCTACGCCCTCTACTTCCTCGGCTCCTCGGAGCGGCTGTGGCGGAAGGTGGGCAACCTGACCCTCGCCTCGGTGCTGCTGGTGGTGATATCCCTGTCCTGGGCGACCATCGTCGACCTGACCCCGGCCGATCAGCGCCCCTACGTGGGCAGCAGCGGGGACAACTCGGAGATCAGTCTCATCACCGGCTACAACGGCATGGAGCGGCTTCTGGGCATGGGCGGCCGAGGCGGCCTCCTGGGAGGGTTCCTGGGCGGAGGCAACCTCTTCGGGGTCAACCCGTTCGGAGGAAGCTCGCTTGGCGTGCCGGGCGCCGGGGCGCAGCCGAACTGGCAGCTGCCGGGTGGCAACAGCCTGCCCCAGCGGCCGTTCCGAGGGGGCGGAGCCTTCCGGCAGCCGGGCTCTGGCGCCAACACCCCGTTCGCGTCCAGGGGACAGACTAACCAGGGCGGCTTCGGCAGCTGGCTCGGGGGTGCGTTGAGCGCCTTCGGCAACTGGCTCAGAGGTGGTTCCAGCGGGTTCGGGAGATTTGGCAGCGCCATGGGGGGAACCGGCCAGGCCGGCGCCCTGAGGCTGTTCGGCCCGCCCTTGAGTAAAGAGGCTAGCTGGCTGCTGCCCTTAGGCCTCTTCGGTGCGGTGCTGCTGGCCTTCCGCGCGCGCCCGCGCTGGCCCCTGGCGCCCAAGCACCAGGCCCTCGTGCTGTGGGGCCTCTGGCTTCTGACCGACATGGCGTTCTTCAGCGTCGCGGGGTTCTTCCATCCCTACTATCTGGCAACCCTGGGAGCGCCGCTGGCGGCGCTGGTCGGCATCGGCATCGCTGAGCTGTGGAGCATACACCAGAGGCACTCCTGGCTGGCGACGATCCTGCTGCTGATTGCGGCGGGCATCACGCTGAGACTGCAGGTCAACACCGCCACCGCCTTCACCCATGCCATCTGGTGGCTGCCGCTCGTGATCGGACTGGCTATCGCCGGAGCGGTGCTGCTGCTGGCGGCAACCGGCCTCCGGTGGCGGCGCAGTGCCATCACCGGGTTTGCCTGCATCGTCGCCGCGCTGCTGATCACACCGGGGGTTTGGTCCGGCCTGACGGCTCTCAACTCCAGTGCAAACCAGTCGCTGCCGGCCGCCTACGATGGGGAGTCCTCCGGACCTCCGAACAGCGGGGGGCTGCAGCTGAACCAGGCGCTGCTCGGCTATCTGCAGTCGCACACGCAGGGCGCCAAGTATCTGATGGCGGTGCCCAGCTCGATGCAGGGCACCGACTACGTCCTCGCGACTGGACGGCCGGTGCTCTATCTGGGCGGGTTCATGGGCCAGGACGAGGTCGTCACCAACGAGGATCTCTCCCGTATGGCGGCCGACGGCGAACTGCGATACATTTACTGGAACAGCAACACCCGCGGCAGAGGGCTCGGCGGTCAATCGGACATCTCCGCGTGGGTAGCCGCCAACTGCGTGCCGGTGCAGGGTTTCGACACCCAGACGCGCAACTCAGGAGCGCCGGACGGCACAGCCGCGGGGGCGGCGACCAACGGCCGCGCCGCTTCTTCTGGGCCGTGGGGCATGCAGGTAACCCTCTACCAGTACAATCCGGGCGCAAGGCCGTGATGGTGGGGGATACTTCACCTGTGCTACAATTAGGGCTGCTAAGAATCTGGCCACCATTCGCCTCCTGCCGAAGGTCCACTCTTCATTGGTACCGTGACAGGGACGCGGTTGCGAAAACCAGAAACGACGTCCGCTTACCGGTTAGGCACCCCACTCTCCGCCCGTGAAACGCCCCTGGTAGCTGGACAGCTCGGGTAGCCTGGAATGAGACAAGTCTTTTCCGCCGTTCACGGTCCTAACCATAAGTGGTGGGCCCTGGGTGTCGTCCAGACCGGCGTGCTCATGTCCACCCTCGACGCAGGCATCGTCGCCGTCAGCCTGCCCACCATCATGGCGCGATTCCACGCCGGGGTCACCATGATCCAGTGGATCGTGCTCGCCTACCTCGTGGTGATCACCGTTACCCTGCTTCCCTTCGGCCGTCTCGCCGACATGTACGGCCGCAAGCAGATCTACACCCTCGGCTTCGTCATCTTTACCGCCGGCTCGGCACTCTGCGGCGCCTCGCAGAGCGTCGAGCAGCTCGCCCTGTTCCGAGCCTTCCAGGCGGTGGGGGCCTCCATGCTGATGGCCAACGGCATGGCCATCACCAGCGCAGTCTTCCCCGCGAGGGAGCGGGGCAAGGCGCTCGGCATCGGCGGCACCGTCGTGGCCACCGGCACTACCATCGGCCCTACCATCGGCGGTCTCCTCACCCAATGGCTCGGCTGGCGCTCGATCTTCTACGTCAACATCCCGGTGGGGGTGATCGGCGTCGCCATGGCCCTGCTGGTGCTCCGCAACAAAGAGATCACCCCGACCCTCTCCGGCCGGCGGCCCAGCTTCGACCTCGCGGGGGCGCTGATCGCTGCCTCAGGACTCCTGGCCCTGCTGTTTGCCCTTTCCGGCGTCGATCAGATCGGTCTGCCCGAGGGCGTCGACCTGGCGCTGTACGCGGCCGCCGCGCTGGCCTTTGCCACCTTCGTCCTGGTCGAGCGTCGGAAGCGCGAACCGATGATCGACCTCAGCCTCTTCCAGCTCAAGCTGTTCGCACTGGGCAGCGGCGCCGGATTGCTGGCTTTCCTCGCCGTCTCCGCCAACGCCTTCCTGCTGCCCTTCTACCTCCAGCTCATCCTCCACTTTCCCCCATCCCAGGCCGGTCTGTTGATGACCCCAACCTCCCTGGTCATCGCGGTCGTGGCTCCAGTCAGCGGTTGGCTATCCGACCGGATGGGAGCGCGGCTGCTCTCCTCCCTGGGCATGTTGCTCGTCTGCCTGGCCCTCTTCAGCCTCAGCCGGCTCGACGCTGCCTCGGGGTACGGAGACGTGCTGCTCAGACTGGTCTTGCTGGGGCTCGGCCAGGGGATGTTTCAGTCCCCGAACAACAGCTCCGTCATCGGTTCCGTGCCTCGGGAGAGGTACGGCATTGCCAGCGGCTTTCTGTCGATGATGCGGAACCTCGGCATGGTGATGGGCACGGCGCTGGCGAGCAGCCTGCTGGTGAGCGGTCTGATCGCTACGGCGGGCCACGTGAATCTGGAGGCGCTGGGGAATGCCCAGGCGCTGGACAATGGCGCCCTGATCTCCGGCTTCATGATGGGCATGGAGCGGGCCTACCTGGTCGCGGCGATCATAGCAGCCGCCGGGATCCTCGCCTCGCTCAGCCGCGGCGGCAGCTTCCACCGAGGCGGCATGCCGTCTGCCTCCGAGCAACCGATCTCCACTGCCACGCCCCGATAGCGTCGCACGCGCCGGACCCCGAACTACCTCATTGACCGCAATGCCGATGAGGCGTATCATCCACCCCGTACAAACCAACCCGCGACAACCGAATAAGTCCGGCCGCTGGGGGAGCGAGTAGCTGAGAGGCGGTATCAAGACCACCAACTCTTAGAACCTGAACTGGTTAGCACCAGCGTAGGGAAAGCGGCTTTCGTCGAGTACAGTCAGGCCACCATGTCTCTTTCGGTGGCCTTTTTGCGTCCTGCGCCCCGCGCAGGACGCCCGGGCTGTCTCGCCCCTCATCCACCCCTCCTCAGGCCGGGCGTTCATCTCATCGGTGTCGCCCAAGAAGGAGGAGTCATGGTGCTGGAGACTACCGCCCCCATCCGCCCAACCGTAACCCAGAGGTACTTCGCCCGCCAGGGCACTATAACGCCCGCCATGCAGCACGTTGCCGCACAGGAGGAACTGGATCCAGAACTCGTCCGTGATGAGGTTGCTGCCGGTCGCCTGGTCATCCCCGCCAACGTGCACCACACCGCTCTCCAACCGATGGCTATCGGGGCCGCGACCCGGGTCAAGATCAACGCCAACATCGGCAACTCCACAGTCAAGAGCGACATCGACAACGAACTGGAGAAGCTGCGCATCTCCATCCGGTACGGGGCAGACACCGTGATGGATCTCTCCACGGGCGGCGACCTCGATGCCATCCGCTCGGCCATCATCGCCGCGAGTCCGGTCCCGATCGGCACGGTACCCATCTATCAGGCGGTCGCCATGGTCGACAAGGCTGAGGACCTCACCCCCGATCTGCTGCTCTCCGTCATCGAACGCCAGGCTGAGCAGGGGGTTGACTACATGACTGTCCACTGCGGACTCCTTCAGCGCCACCTGCCCCTGGCTCGGAAGCGGCTGGTAGGTATCGTCAGTCGGGGCGGCGGGCTTCTGGCCCGCTGGATGGCCTACCACAACCGGGAGAACCCTCTCTACGAGCACTTCGACGACATCCTGGAGATCGTCCGACGCTACGATGTCACCCTGAGCCTGGGAGACGGCCTGCGCCCCGGCTGTCTGGCCGACGCTTCCGACGAGGCTCAGTTCGCCGAACTGGCTACCCTGGGAGAGTTGACCAGGCGGGCCTGGGAGAAGAACGTGCAGGTGATGATCGAGGGGCCGGGGCACGTGCCCATGGACCAGATCGAGATGAACGTCCGCAAGGAGAAGGAGCTGTGCCACGACGCTCCCTTCTACACCCTCGGCCCCCTGGTCACCGACATAGGCGCGGGTTACGACCACATCACATCGGCCATCGGCGGCGCCATGATAGCCTGGCACGGCGCCGACATGCTGTGCTACGTTACGCCTAAGGAGCACCTGGGGTTGCCCGATCAGGAGGACGTGCGGATCGGCATCATAGCCCACAAGCTGGCTGCCCACGCCGCCGACGTGGCCCGTGGCAGGGCAGGTGCCCGCGACCGGGATGATGCCATGTCGAGAGCCAGAGCAGCTTTCGACTGGAAGGCCCAGTTCTCCCTGGCCCTCGATCCGGATATGGCCCGAAGCATGTACCGCGACGCGCACTCGGACGACTGTGTCGAGGACGGCCGTGCCTGCTCCATGTGCGGGCCGAAATTCTGCCCCATGCGAGGCTTCCAGGACATCGACTGGAGCAGGCAGCAGGGCTAGTGATCCGCCACACAGTTTTCGACATCGAGGAATCGAGGCTTTAGCCGGTGCCGAGGGCTGCGTCCGGCTAAAGCCTCGACTCCTCGACCGTCACAATCATCGTGGTGCAGCAGTAGCAGGCGGAAACACCGGGGGAGATCGCTGGCCCCTGTGATGTAGAATGGAGAGTGGAAATTGCCATAGGAGAACCCACGATGCAGAGACTCTCTATCATTCGGTGGCAGCAGACCCAGGGGAAATACGTCGGCATCCTCCAGGATGTCCAGCGGTTCAAACCCAACACCCTGCAGCCCAGAGTGGTCGGCCAGGAGGCCACCGTCCTGGTGGGGGAACTGGTGGACACCTACCAGAAGGAGTGGTACTGCATCACCTTCCCCAAGGAGAACATGGAGTTCGACGAAGCTCGGGAGCGCGCCAGGGCCATCCTGGATATGGAGAACCAGCGGCGCGCCGCGGGCAAGCCCTCTCTAGCGGCCAGTTGACATGGCGGATACGGAGGTAAGATCCAGTGATTGAGACCCGCCCAACCACCTATCCCGGTATCTCCACTACCGCCGACGGCTCGGCAACGGTAGTCTGGGTGGAGAGCCACATCGCTCAGGGAGCCTGCGCCTACCCCATCACCTCCTCGACCTCCATGGGCCAGGGCTATCAGGTCGAGGTGGCCAACGGCCGCAAGAACCTGTGGGACGACGCCCTCGTCTTCCTCGAACCCGAATCCGAACACTCCTCCGCTACCGCTTGCGAGGGCTTCGCCCTGGCCGGCGGCAGGGTCACCAACTTCACCTCGGGCCAGGGCCTCATCCTGATGAAAGAGGTCCTCTACACCATCGCCGGCAAGCGGCTTCCCATCGTCTTCAACATCGGCGCCAGGGCCCTCACCTCCCAATCGCTGAACGTCCACGCCGGCCACGACGACGTCATGGGAGTGGCCGACTGCGGATGGGGCATCCTCTTCGGGCGCAACGCCCAGGAGGCTTGCGACCTGGCCCTCATCGCCCGGCGGGCCGCCGAGGACTCCGAGACCCCATTCCTAAACGTCCAGGACGGTTTTCTGACCACCCACACCATCGAAAACGTCCTGCTGCCCGAACCCGAGATGATGGAGCGCTACGTCGGAAACCCCAGACTGAAGCTGCGCAACTACTTCGACCCGTCTACCCCTCTCCAGAGCGGCATCGTCCAGAACCAGGACAGCTACATGAAGGGGAAGATCGCCCAGCGCTTCTTCTACGACCGGGTCAACCCGCTTCTCCAGGGCGCCATGAGGGAGTTCTCCGAACTCACCGGCCGCCGCTACGGACTGGTGGACGGCTACCGTCTGGAAGACGCCCGTCTTGCCATCGTCGGCATGGGCAGCCTGGTGGAGACGGCCGCCGCCACCGTCGATTGGATCCGCGACAATCTCGGCCTCAAGGCCGGCACCCTCCACGTCACCTCCTTCCGGCCCTTCCCCGGCCCGGAGATCGTGGAGGCACTCGCCGGGGTCGATGCCATCGCCGTTATCGAGCGGATGGACAACCCCATGGCCCAGAGCAACCCCCTCACCGCCGAGATCAAGGCGGCCTTCGCCGACGCCCTGGTGGGCACCCCGGGATACCCCCGCATCCACCGGGTGCCGGTGATCTACTCCGGCTCGGCCGGTCTCGGCAGCAGGGACATCCGCCCGGGCGACTTTGTCGCCACGGTCGAGAACATGCGGCGCCCCGGGGCCGGGCTCCGCTACTTCGCCCTGGGGATCAAGCACGACCTGGCCCTCACCCCCAGGGTAGACCCCGACGTTCAGCCACCGGGCACCTTCGCCATGCGCGGCCACTCGGTCGGCGGATTCGGCTCGGTGACCACCAACAAGGTGATCGCCACCATCGTCGGCGACCTGTTCGGATTGCGGGTCCAGGCATATCCTCTCTACGGCTCTGAGAAGAAGGGCCTCCCCACCACCTACTACCTGGCCGTGGCCGGTCAGCACATCCGCACCCACTGCGAACTGAAAGAGGTGGACTTCGTCCCCCTCAACGACGCCAATGCCTTCAACCTGGGTAATCCCCTGGCCGGATTGCGGGACGGCGGCGTGGTCTTCGTCCAGTCCCACGAGACCGACCCGACCCGGGTGTGGGCCAGCATCCCCCCCTACGCCCAGAAGATCATCCGCGAACACAAGATCCGGGTCTTCGCCCTGGACACGGTGAAGATCGCCCGAGAGGTCTCGACCCGCCCCGAACTGGAGCAGCGGATGCAGGGCATCGTGTTGCTGGGAGTGTTTCTGAGAAACACCCCCTTCATCAAACAGAAGGGGCTCGGCGAAGATCAGGTGAGGGCGGGCATCGAGAAGAGCCTGCGCAAATACTTCGGCAAGGCCGGCGAGCAGGTGGTCCAGGATAACCTGAAGGCGGTGATGCGGGGCTACAACGAGGTCTTCGAACTGCCCCGCGAGATCATCCAGCAGCGACCACCGGAGGAGAAGAAGGCGGCACCGGCGGTGAAGCGGGGGGCGAAGGTGCGGGACCTGATGCACCAGGGGGTCGTCTCCTGCCTGCCGGACACCCCGATCGAGGACGTCGCCAGGCTGATGGCCGAACGGGGCATCAGTGCCGTGGTCGTCGTCAACGACGCCGGGTTCGCCGTCGGCGTCGTCTCCATGACCGACCTGGCCAACGCCCAGTTCGTGGCCCCCGAACTGGAGTTCAGGGGGCTCGCCGCAAAGCACATCATGACCTCGCCGGTGATCGCCACCGACCCCGACCGACCGCTGGCGGAGGCAGTAAAGCTGCTGCGCGACAAGCGGGTCCACCGGCTGGTGGTCGTCAGGGACGGCGACGAGAACCACCTGAAGCCCGTCGGCATCCTCTCGGTGACCGACCTCGTCCGCACCCTGGGCGAGATCGAGCCGGCAGATAGATGAGAAGCAATCAGCAGAGGAGGGCGGGGCCAGGGCGCAGCGCCTGGCGGGGTTTGGGGTGTCCCCAAAGTTACACCTCCTCTGCCGCTTATGCAGAATGGGGAGAACTCACCATGTCCGAAGAGTTGGACCGCGCCACAGAGATAGAGTTCGAGGAGAACGGCGGCGGCAAGCGGTTCTACAGCACCATGGAGGCCGATGACGCCACGGTAGACATCGGCATGAAGGAGCCCGGCACCAGCAAGGAACTCCACGAGGGCCAGCTTCTCGACACCAACATCTTCCGGCTCGACCTGGAGCAGTACGTCCAGGAGTTCAACGAGCAGGTGATCGGCGCCTATCAGCGGGGAGTGGGCGGCCAGACCCTCCCGGCGGACATCGGCATCGCCCGCAGCCTGGTGCCGGCCGCCACGGGCGCCCTACGCGACTTCTCCTACATCGCCCCGGAGATCCCGGAGTACATCCCGGAGAACTGCACCGGCTGCATGAGCTGCGTCACCGAGTGCCCCGACACGGCGATCCTGGGCAAGGCGATACCGGTGAGCCACCTGGAAGCCGAACTGGCGAAGATCGAGGACCCGACCAAGCGCGAGACGCTCCGTGTCCACTGGTCGAAGCCTCGGAAGTTCCACGAGGTACCGGTCCGCCAGGGCAAAGAGGCGGCGATGTTCGGCATCTTCGTGGACCCCACCAAGTGCAAGGGGTGCGCCGAGTGCGTGCAGGTGTGCGACGACCTGAACTTCCACGCCCTGCGCATGATCCCCAAGCAGGCGGACACCCTGCCCCAGTACAGGGAGCAGTTTAACTTCTTCCGCCAGGCCGGCCCCACACCCGACGAGTACATCAACGAGAAGACGTTGGTGGACATCATGCTGAAGGAGAGCGAGGCCCTCCTCTACGTGGGGGGCGCGGGGTCCTGCATGGGCTGCGGCGAGGGGACGGCCCTCAGGATGATGCTGGCCGCCACCGGCTTCGTGTACGGCCCCGGGAATATCGGGGTCGTCGCCAGCACCGGCTGCAACACCGTCTACGGCTCCACCTATCCTTACAACCCCTACCGCGTCCCCTGGACCAACTCCCTCTTCGAGAACGGCCCGGCCGACGGCATGGGGATCCGGATGCGCTGGGATCAGCTGGGATGGCAGGACAAGAGGCTCTGGGTGATCGGCGGTGACGGTGCGATGTACGACATCGGCTTCCAGAGCCTAAGCCGGATGCTGGCCTCCGGGATGGACATCAAGGTGCTGGTGCTGGACACCCAGGTGTACTCCAACACCGGCGGCCAGTCCTCCACGGCCACCTTCCGCGGCCAGGAGACCAAGATGAGCGCCTTCGGGAAGGCTCTCCCCGGCAAGAAGGAGAACCGCAAGGAACTCTCCCGCATCGCCATGATGCACCCCCACACCTTCGTCGCCCAGACCAGCTGCGCCTACCCCGCCCACTTCTACAGGGCGGTGATGCGGGCCAACGAGTTCCGGGGTCCGGCCGTGGTGAACGTGTACACCACCTGCCAGCCGGAGCACGGGGTGGCCGACAACCTCTCGGCGGCCCAGTCCAAGCTGGCGGTGGAGAGCCGGGCCTTCCCCCTCTTCGTCTACGACCCGGAGGCGGGCGAGACCATAGCCCAGCGGCTCAGCCTGACCGGCAACCCGGCGGTGAAGGAGGACTGGTACACGCCGGCCAGGGCGGAGAAACCCTTCGACTTCGTCGAGTTCGCCCGGACAGAGGGCCGCTTCAGGAAGCACTTCGACAAGGAGGGCAACCCCTCGGAGACGATACTATCTGCCCAGGAGGACCGCCTCCAGAACTGGCACATCCTCCAAGAGCTGGCCGGCCTGCGCTGAGCCGCAGAAACGCAGGGCGGTTCGCGAACCACCCCTGCGGGTCGAGGAGTACCTACCCTACGAGTCGAGGACTGGAGGCTTCAGCCGGACGTTCCCCGACACCGGCTGAAGCTTCGATTCCTCGATATCGGTGGCACCTGTCCACAACCATTACCCGATCCCGGAAGTCTAGCGGCCACCCCCGCGCGCGGCGATCGAGGGGCCCCCTATCCTGGCGGGATCGCCACGGGGGCCGGCCACCCCCGCGCGCGGCGATCGAGGTTGACGCTCCTCCCTCGGACTTCTATAATCCGCCTGATCCTCAACCA
>JAJZRD010000100.1 GCA_021845945.1 Chloroflexota bacterium | reverse complement strand
ATCTGTACGTCGAGGCATGGCGATCCCGACGGCAGGCCATCGATGGGTTGCCCCTCACGCTGATCGACGGCAAGCCCCAACCCCACGAGTGGCTCCGGGTGGACTCGCCCCGCGGACCGCTCTTTCTCAAGACCGACGGCGCCGACCACTTCCGCGACCACACCCTGGTGGGGGAGCAGAGCATCCTGTGGGACCTGGCCGGGGCGTGCGAGGAGTGGGAGATGCCGGAGTCGTCGAGGCGCGACTTCCTCACTTTGTGGGAGCGGGAGACCGGTGACCGACAGGCGGTCGCCCTCCTGGACTTTTACCGTGCCGCCTACCTGGCCTTTCGGATCGCTGCCCTTCACTATGCGATCCACAGCACCGACGAAGAGGAGATCCGCCTGTCACTGCAGCAAGAGCAGTGGAAGTACATCCAGCGGCTGACGCCGCTGCTAACCGACTCCAGACCAGGCCTGAAGGATGACGACCGTGAGCGGTGACGTGAGAGGACGAGATGCCACGGCACTGATCTGACAATGGCGTAGGGCAGGGCGCTCTGCCCTGCCGCCGGCCTACCATCGCCCGCCGTGCGGCGGGGCACAGGGCCCCGCCCTACGTCGGACTAACCCGCCGGAAGCAGTGTTGCTTCGTGGTGGTGTCCCGCCCGGGGCAGGAGCAACTCCGCATCTGGACTGAGAGCTGAACGCTGATGGCCGATAGATACCGACGCATAGCCCTGGTGAACCCCCGCTGGGACTTCGAGGGCTCGCGCTACTGGGCCTGCCGGGATCCTCACATTCCGCTGGAGCTGCTGTACACCGAGGCGCTCCTCCAGGAGGCGGGTTTGCCGGCCCTGGTGGTCGACGCCCACCTCGAGGATCTCTCCCTGGGGTCCACGGTGGACCGGGTGGCCGGCTTCGCCCCGGACATCGTCGTGGTGACCACGGCACCCACCTACCTCTTCTGGCGCTGCTGCCAGCCCGAGTTGGACGTCCCGGCAGCCGCATGCCGGGCCATGGCGGAGCTCGCCCCGGTGGCCGCCATAGGCCCCCACGGCTCGGCCACCCCCGGCTACGCCTTCGACCAGCTGGGCTGCCAGTACCTGATCCGGGGCGAGCCCGAGCAGGAGCTGGTCCGCCTGGCCCGGGGCGACCCCACCGGCGCCACCCTGCGGTCGGGCGAAGCCGGCTCGGGGCAGGTCGCGGTGGTCGACCTGGCCCAACTGCCCGCCCTCGACTACCGGGCCTATCCCATCGAGCTGCGAACCCACCGCCACCACCTCTTCTGGGGCGAGGGCCGGGGCGCCGAGGTGGAGTTCAGTCGGGGCTGTCCATACGGCTGCAGTTTCTGCAACCGCCGCTTCTTCCGAGGGCGGTACCGGCAGCGGCCGGTCGAGCGGGTGCTGGCCGAGCTGCGCCGCTTGATGGACCGAGGTATAGACTACGTGTACTTCATCGACGAGCTGTTCGGCCTGGGCCGCTGCGACGCGCTCATCGAGGCACTCATCGACGAGCCCATCGTCCAGTTCGGGTGCGAGACGAGGATCGATCTTTGGGACGAGCCGAGGCTGGAACGGCTGGCTGCCGCGGGCTGCATCAGCGTGGAGTTCGGCCTGGAGTCGCCATTCCCCGACGTCCAAAGCTCCCTCAACAAGGGTTACCGGATCGACGGCGACCGAATCCTCGATCTGATGGCCTACGCCAAGGCGAGGATACCCTGGGTCCAGGGGGATATGATGGAGGCACCCGGGGCCAGCGACGAGTTGCGCCGCAGGACCGAGGAGTGGCGCCAGGAGGCCATCGGCCGGGGTGTCTGGGTCTCGGAACCGATTCAGCTCTTCCTCTACCCGGGCTGCGACCTTCACGACCGGCTGATCGGCCCGCTGGGGGATGACTCCTGGATCAAGGCGAGGGAGCTGTCGTAGCGTGCGACTGTTGATGACCACCGACGCCGTGGGGGGCGTATGGCAGTACAGTCTGACCCTGGCCCGCGGGCTCGTCGAGCGAGAGGGCTGCCGGGTGATGCTGGTCTGCATGGGCGACCCCTGCAGGGAGGATTTCGCCGAGATCGCGCCCGTCGACGGCCTCGAGCTGGTCGCCCTCCCCCTCAAGCTGGAGTGGATGCCCGACGCCGCCGGCGACGTGGCGAAGGGCATCGAACAGCTAGGTCGCCTCGTCGACCTCTGGAAGCCGGATCTGATCCACAGCAGTCAGTTCTGCTTCGGCCTGCTGGACACCCGGGCACCCAGGGTGGTGGTCGCCCACAGCGACGTCCTCAGCTGGCACAGGTGGCACCGGGAGGAGCCCTACTGCCATGCTGAGCGCGGCGATGGAAATGGAGATGCGGAGACGCGAGGTGCCGGCCCTCTACCTGGCCCACCCCTCGATCCCGACCTCCGGGCCTACAAGGAGCTGGTCGTGAGCGGCCTCGCAGGGGCCTCGGCCGTCGTTTGCCCCTCCCACTTCATGGCGCGATCCCTTCGGGAGATCTACGGCCGCGACTCTCGGGTGATCCACAACGGGCTCTGGTCCCACCTCTACCCTTCCCGCCCCAAGCGATCCGTGGCCCTGGTGGCCGGCAGACTGTGGGACGAGGCCAAGGGGGCGGCGACGGCCGTCGAAGCGGTGGAGGGCTTGCCCCTGGAGCTTCACCTCCTTGGGCCGACGCAGGGTCCCTCGGGCGAGGCCACCTACCTGCCATCAGCGCCCAACGTTCGCTACCTGGGCAGCCGGAGTTGGCGCGAGGCCAGGGACGCCATGGGGGAGGCCTCGGTCTACCTGGCTGCCTCCAGCTACGAGCCCTTCGGCCTTGCCGCCCTGGAGGCGGCCTTCTGCGGCTGCGCCCTGGTCGCGGCAGGCACCCCGGCCTACCGGGAGGTGTGGGGTCCCGCGGCCGTCTACTTCCGCCCCAGGGACGCGGCGGATCTGCGCCGCCAACTGGGGCGTCTGATCCAAAACCCAGGAGAGGTGGAGCGGATGGGCAAGGCCGCCCGTGCCAGGGCGCTGGAGCGCTACACCGCCGAGCGGATGGCCGCGGAGTATGTGCAACTCTATCGATCGCTGATTCAACCGGCTGGAGAACCGTCATCACTGCAGCCGCAGCCTCACGATGCTTAACGGCTCAATCGGATAATGGGGTGCGGCTACGGGAGTCTCGTGGCATGGGAGCCTCCGAGAGATCGCCGGCAGGAGCCGGCTCCTACTATAATGGCAGGGGTATTCGAGGCTGTTCACACCGCTCATCTCATCGCTGAAGGCTGCCCGCTGATGGCTGACGGCTCGTCGCTGCGCATAGCGCTCTTCTGCCATTCCATCGTCTCCGACTGGAACCACGGCAACGCCCACTTCCTGCGGGGGCTGATCCGCAACCTCCAGGCCCTGGGCCACCAGGTGATCTCGCTGGAGGAAGAGGGCAACTGGTCCCTCACCAACCTGGTGCACGATCACGGCATGGGGCCCTTGACGGAGTTCCAACGCCGCTTTTCCTTCATCGACCACCAGAGCTACGTCCTGAACGGCCGGGCCCATCTGGAGGGTTGGCTTTCCGACCTGCTGTCCGAGGTGGACGTCTGCCTGGTTCACGAGTGGAACCCTCCGGATCTGATCCGAACAATCGGGGAGGAGGCAGCTCGACGGGGCGTCGTGGCCCTTTTCCACGACACCCACCATCGGGCCCTCACGGAGCCCCAGCGGATGCCGCAGATGGGACTCGACTCCTACTCGACAATCCTCGCCTACGGCCCCACCATCGCCGAAATCTATCGCTCCATCGCCCGCGGCCCGGAGGTGCTGGTGTTCCACGAGGCTGCCGACACCGACATCTTCCGGCCCCTGGTGCGGCCGAAAAGCAGGGACGTGGTGTTCGTGGGCAACTGGGGCGATGACGACCGAAACCAGACCACGCGCGAGTTCTTCGTGGAGCAGGGTCGGGCGATGCCCGATCTCACCTTTGCCCTGTACGGCGTTCGCTACCCGGCGGAGGTCCTCGACGCCATCCAGGCGGCCGGCATACAGTGGGGCGGCTGGCTCCCAAACTACCTGGCTCCCGAGGTCTACGCTGCCAGCAGGCTGACCGTCCACATTCCCCGGAAGGAGTACGTCGAGGCGCTGCGCGGCACCCCCACCATCCGGGTCTTCGAGGCGCTGGCCTGCGGGATACCGCTGATCAGCGCGGGCTGGAGAGACGGCACGGGCCTCTTCCAGGAGGGGGACGACTTCCTGGCCGTCCACACCCCCTCGCAGATGCAGGAGGCGATCCGGTGGCTGGCCTCTGATTCAGAGGCACGTGGGCGCATCGGCACTCAGGGGAGGGAAACCGTCCTTGCCCGCCATACCTGCCGCCATCGCGCGGAGCAGCTGATCGAGATAATCCAGCGTCTGAGGTCTCACAGTGGCTAGTGGTTCGCCACGGTGAAGGTGATATGTACTGTCATGCTGAGCGCAGCGAAGCATCTCCCCGTGGCGAGAGGAGATCCTTCGCTATCGCTCAGGATGACACCTATCAAGATCTGTGTGGCCATGTACTAGCCGGCCGGGGCGCGTCGCATGAGAATAACCTTCTTCGGGTCCAGCATCACCTCGGCCTACTGGAACGGGGCTGCCACCTACTACCGTGGGATCTGCCGGGCACTCCATCGGCTGGGCCACCGGCCCGTTTTCGTGGAGCAGGACATCTACGACCGCCAGCAGCACCGGGACCTGGCGGAGGATCCTGACTATGCCGAGGTGATGGTGTGCCGCGACCGGGCGGAGTTGGAGCTGGAGCTGGAGCGGGCGCGGTCTTCGGATCTGGTGGTCAAGTGCAGCGGCGTGGGCCGCTACGACGAGTATCTGGACGCCGCGGTCCTGGAGACCCGACGAGATGGCAACCGGGTGGCCTATTGGGACGTAGACGCCCCCTTCACCCTGGACCAGGCCTTCCGCGACCCCGGCTGGTACTTCCGCCGGCTGGTGCCCCGCTACGACGCGATCCTTACCTACGGGGGTGGCCCTCGGGTGGCCGAGGGCTACGGCGCCCTTGGGGCAGGGCTCGTCGAGCTGGTCTACAACGCCCTGGACCCGGAAACCCACCACCCCGTCCCGCCCGATCCGGCCTATCGGTGCGACCTCCTCTTCGTGGGCCATCGGCTCCCCGACCGGGAGGCTCGGGTCCGGGAGTTCTTCCTGCGCGCGGCGGAGAGCTGCCCGGAGCATCGCTTCGTGCTGGGTGGCGGGGGCTGGGGAGATGCGGCCCTCCCCCCCAACGTCCGCTACCTGGGACACGTGGCCACGGTGCTTCACAACGCCCTCAACTGCAGCGCTCGCCTGGTGCTGAACGTCAACCGCCAGGCCATGGCCGACTACGGCTTCAGCCCCCCAACCCGCGTCTTCGAGGCCGCGGGCGCCGGCGCCTGTCTGGTGACCGATCGGTGGGAGGGGGTCGAGAGCTTCCTCGTGCCGGGGAGAGAGCTGCTGGTAGCTTCGGGGGCCGAAGAGGTGGCCGCCTTCGTGCGATCCGTGAGCACCGAGCAGTCCCGAGCCATCGGTGAGCGGGCGCGGCAGCGAATGTTGGCTCAGCATTGCTACCACCACCGGGGCGAACAGCTGCAGCGCTTCCTCACCCGCCTGTTCCCGTAGGGGCGTACGGCGCACGCCCCTACAACTCCTTAAGCAGATCCAACAGCTGTTCCGCCCTCACGGCGTAGCTGTGCTCCCGCAGCACCCTGGCCCGAAACCGCTCCCCTATGCCGGCTGCATCTTCGGCCTGGAGTCCCTGCAGCAGCCGCATCATCTCCGCCTCACCCGAGGCCACCAGGATCTCCCTCCCGACGTCGAACAGCTCCCCCAACCCGTCCCAGCGATCGGACACGACGCAGCTGCCGCATCCGGCCGCCTCGAAAAGGCGAACCGAGGGGCTGTGGCCGTAGGCTACCATCGGCCCCCGGGTTATGTTCAGCGTCAAGTCGGAAGAGCTGTAGAAGGCTGAGTGATCCGCGGGCGGGAGGTGCTGAAGGTGTACGACGTTGGCCGGCAACCCGACCGCCGGGTACTGAGGGCCCGCCAGCACGAAACGGCGGTCGGGCAGCCGAAGGGCAGGCTTGAGAAAGAGGCTCTCCCACGCCGCGTGGCGATCGGGGGAGTAGGTGCCCATGTAGCCCAGCCGGCAGCGGAACTCTTCCTGAGGATCCGTTCGCCGGTGGGTTTCCGGGTCCAGGGCGCAGTAGAAAGCAACAGCCCTTCTGGCCCCCCACCTCTCCCTCAGCTCCTGTAAGGCCCTCCCGCCGGTGAAGGAGAGCACGGCGTCGAAGGTCGGGAGCTGATCGGCCCGCAGGTAGGCCGTTCCCCCCTCCGTCGCGAAGGCCCCCAGGGTGATGGGGGTGTCGATGTCGTAGTAGAGCCGCTGGAGACCCGGGCAACCGGCGAGACGGTCCGCCAGAGCGGGGCCGTCGGGGAAATAGCTGCCCATCAGCACCAGCTCGGCCCGCCCCAACTCGGTGGACAGCAGATCCTCCCAACCTGCCCGATCCCGGTACAGCAGGATGCGGGCGAAATCGGCCTGGGGCATGTCCCGGTTGGCGGCGTACCAGAGGACGTCCTTTTCGACGAAGGTTACCTCCACGCCCCGCCGGTGGAGCTCCCGCAGCAACCCTCGATAGACGGAAGCGTGCCCGTTCCCCCACGAGCTGGTGATGCTTAGCCCGAACACCGTCAGCCGCACAGACGACAGCACTCCTTTCGCAGGCAATGGCCCATCAATATACAGGTCAACCCGGCCGTCGGACAATGGGCATCCTCCCGAGGCCACCTTTCTCACGCCCACCTGCGGGAACCACAGGAAGCGACGCTCCGGGCCAGAAACGGTTGCTTTGCGTGCAGTGAGAACCGCCAGAATCCCCTGCTATTTTCCTCTATGCCGTTGAACAACCTTTGACCGCCGTGGTATCCTACGAACCGAGACTTGCTCCCACGCGGTGTCGTCCATCTATCCGGCAGATCGATAGGGACCGGCGTGACAGAAACCCTGCGCGACCCTGAGACGGGACAAATGGAGCTCGAAAAGACGGGAGCTGAGATAGCAGCGCGCTTTCTCGCGCTGCTTTTTGACGCCCTTGGCTCGGCATCCACCCCCCTGGAACTCGCCCCGCGAGCGGCCGCGGCTGCGGCGGAGGCTACGGTCGGCTGGTGCTGCCTGTGGCTGCAAGACAGGGCAACCGGGGAGTTGCGGCTGGCGGCCGTGTCCCATCACATTCCCGACAAAGGGCCGCTCGCCCGGCGGCTGGCCGAGGAGTGGGTGCCCCAGGGATACGGCGGCGTCGCCGGCAGGGTGGTCGGTTCGAGCAGGGCAGTCAGCCTATCCTTGGACGACGAGGAGAAGCTGCTGGCCCTCTTCGGATCGGAGGAACGAGCCCGTCTGGCGGCGGTGCTCGGCTCTGCCTCCGTCCTGGTGACCCCCCTCACCCACGGGCATAGAAACCTGGGGCTGCTTCTCCTGGCCTCGGCCGATCCGGTGGATGCGGTCCGCGATGGACGCAGCGCCCTGGCCACCGACATCACACGACACATCTCGACGGCTCTCGCCCAGCTTCAACGACTGGACACCGCTCGCCAGGCGACCCAGCAGTTGACCCTCACCAGCCTCCACCTCCAGGCCATCTTGGATAGCATCCCCCAGGGGGTTGTGGTGGCTTCTGCCCCGGAGGGCAGGGTCGTCTCCGCCAGTCGAGCCCTGGCCCAGCTGCTGGGCCAGCCTCTCGATCCGAAGGCGTCGGTTTCCTCCTACCCGCAGCTGTACGGCTTCGCAACCCCTGCCGGCGAGCCCTACCTGCCCGACGAGCTTCCGTGGGTGCATGCGGCCCGCACGGGAGAGTCGACGAAGGTGCAGGAGATGGTCATCCATCGCGCGAACGGCCACGGTGTTACCGCCCTGTGTAGCGCATGCCCCATCGTGGACGAGTCCGGCAACACCGTCGGGGCGGTGGCCCTGCTCCAGGACATCTCCGACCGCAAAGAGCTGGAGCTGCAGAAGGACGAGTTCCTGGCGATGGTCGCCCACGAGCTCAAGACCCCTCTCACTGCGGTAAAGGGATACGTGCAGCTGATCATGCGACTGGCTCGCCAGCGCCCCGACCAGACCCTTGGGCCGCGGGAGTTTGGGATGCTGGAGATAGCCGACCGGCAGGTAGCCCGCCTGAGCCAGCTGGTTTTCGATCTCCTGGATTTCTCCTTGATCCGCATGGGCAGGCTGGATCTCCGCTACGTGGATTTCAGCCTCACCTCCCTGGCGAGAGAGCTGGTAGCCCAGATGCAGCTCTCGGCTCCGGATCGAGAGCTGGAGCTGTTGGGCTCGGAAGACGCCACCGTGCAGGCGGACCCGCACCGTGTGGAGCAGCTGCTGACCAATCTCGTCTCCAACGCTATCAAGGCCACACTCCCCGGCGGCCACGTCCAGATCCGCGTTCGGAGAATGGATAGCTCCGTGGTGACGTCGGTGCAGGACGATGGGGTCGGCATGCCGAGAGAGGTCCAGGAGCGGATCTTCGAGCGCTACTATCGTGGGCCCGACCGCTGCCACGAGGGCATGGGATTGGGCCTCTACATCAGCAAGGGTATCGTCGACGCCCACGGCGGAAGGATCTGGCTGGAGAGCGAGGTGGGCAAGGGTACCGCTTTCCACTTCTCCCTTCCTGCCGCCGACCAAGTAAGACCCCCTTCCCTGGTGGGGAAGGGGGCTGGGGGCTAGGTCAACCAGCCTAGTCCAGGTAATCCTTCAGCTTCTTGCTGCGACTGGGGTGCCGCAGCTTCCTCAAAGCCTTCGCCTCTATCTGCCGGATGCGCTCGCGGGTAACTCCAAACTCGCGCCCCACCTCCTCCAGCGTCCGCTGCCGGCCGTCGTCCAGGCCGAAGCGAAGCTGCAGCACTCGCCGCTCCCGGTGGGTCAACGACCGCAGAACGTCGTCCACCTGCTCCTTCAGCAACTGGTGGGAGGCCGCATCCGCCGGAGCCAGTGCCGACTGGTCCTCGATGAAATCCCCCAGGTGGCTGTCCTCTTCCTCGCCTATGGGGGTCTCCAGGGAGACCGGCTCCTGGGAGACCTTCATGATCTCTCGCACCTTCTCGGCGGGGATCTCCATCTTGTTCCCGATCTCCTCGGAGGTGGGTTCCCGGCCAAGATCCTGCAACAGCCGTCGGGACAACCGGCTCAGCTTGTTGATGGTCTCCACCATGTGGACCGGGATCCGGATGGTGCGCGCCTGGTCCGCGATGGCGCGGGTGATTGCCTGCCTGATCCACCAGGTGGCGTAGGTGGAGAACTTGTACCCCTTTCGGAACTCGAACTTCTCCACCGCCCGGATCAGGCCGATGTTGCCCTCCTGGATCAGATCCAGCAGCGACATCCCACGCCCGATGTACTTCTTGGCGACGCTAACCACCAGTCGAAGGTTGGCCTCGGTGAGACTGGCTCGGGCTCTTTGGGCCTCCTGCTGGATGTCGGTCAGCCTGTGTTTCGCCTCGAAAGGCCTGGAGGCGAAGTAGTCCTCGCCGAAGGCAGGGGGCGGAGGCGTGCCGGTGCGGCTCACCTCCCGGGCGACCTCGTCGAGCAGCTCCCCCGGCAGCACGCGACAGAGGATCGATAGCTGCACGATGGCGCGATCGGCAACGGTGATCTCCACACCCTGCTTGTCGGCCATCTCCTGCACCCGGTTGGGGTCGATGTCCGCCAGATTCCCCATCTTCTGTATGCTCTCCTGCAGGCCCTGTCGAGTTCCGCCACTGGGAAAGACCAGATCCAGATAGGGGAACTGCTGGCAGAAACGGGCGTACATCAGCTGCAGGAGGGCAACGGCGTCCTCCTCGGTGATCTGGCGGTCCTCCTCCGGGAACTCCGCGGCGTCGTCCGTTCCCTCCTCCTCCGCCTCGGGGGGCGGCGATTCACGGCGCGTCCTCTCGAGGAAGGAGCCTTCCTCCATCTTCCGAGCGAGCCGCTTCTCCCCCTCCCAGCTCAGCAGCGGGACGGTACCGATCTCCCGGAGATACATGCGGACGTGGTCCTCCAGCCCCTCGTGCTCGTCGACCCGAACGGCGGCCTCCACCTCCTGCTCGTTCTCCATGTCGGTGAGCCAGGAAGGGGGTGGGCCCTCCATGTCGGCGAGAGAGGCCGAGGTGGCCACCTTTATCCCCGCGTCATCCAGGGCAGCTACCAGGCCGTCCGCCATCCCCACGTCGTTCTCAGGGTTAGGTATCTTCTGCAGAATGTCGTCGGGCGTCACGTAACCTCGCGCCTGCCCCTTCGCCAACAACTCCGAATAGACGAGGGAGGATGCCTTGTCGGCCTCCACCCTGGCGTCATCCACCATGCCGAACCTCCTTGTGGATCGCCCGCAACGGTTTTGTGTCCCCCAGCAGCTTCAGCTTATGAGACTCCACGGCGATGTCGTAACCGGCCTTCTCCAGAGCCGCCATCTGCCCAGGGTCTCCATCGGCCTCCCTCGAGGCCCACGCTGCTTCAATCTGCTGCTTGCGCAACTGCAAACCGCTCAACACCAAGCTAACAACCGCCGCCTTGTAAGCCTCTTCCAGTTGGTCCTGGAAGCGAACCGGGTACTGGGCCTCCATCGCCAGCAGCTCCTCCAGGCTGTCCCTCAGCGGACCCTCGGGCTCGCCCCTCAGCCGCTCCAGCAACTCGGCTGCCTCCGTCTCCCCCCTCCTGGCGTCCCACTGCTCCAGGATCCTCCGGAACAGCTCCCGATAGGTCGGATCGACGAAGTGCTCTGCCCTCAGCCTCGGCTCCTTCTCCAACAGAGCAGGACTCTTCAGGATCATGGCCAGGCAGTAGGCCTCTAGATCTGCCCCCGGCTGATCCTCGACACGGCGAGGGGCGGCAGCAGCAGCCTCCGGCCTCCGGCGATGGCACTGGCGTGCCTGCTGGAGCAGGATGGACTCTTCGATGCCAACCATCGCCGCCAGCCGCTGCACGTAATGGGCTTGCTGCACCGGCTCCGGGATCTCGCCGATCACCGCCATCGCCTCTTCCACCGCGGCCGCCTTGCCACCGGCGGTGGACAGGTCGTGCTTTCGCCGGACCCTCTCCAGGAAGAACTCCTCCACAGGGACGGCGCTCTGCACCAGCTGGCGCCATTGGGCCGGCCCTTCCCGTATCACGTCGTCCGGGTCCTTCCCTGCCGGCAGACCGATGATCTTGATGGAGGTCTTCAGCTTGTAGACGTACTCGACCAGCCCCTTCCAGGTGGGAACCGGCGTCGCGCTCCGCTCCAGGGCGTCCATCGCCACGGCCAGCCCTCTTGCGGTCGCCGCCTGACCCGCCTCGTCGGGATCCAGGGCAAAACAGAGCTCGGAGGCCCACTTCTTCAACAGCGATAGCTGCCGGTCGGTCACGGCGGTGCCCAGCGCGGCCACCACGTTCCGAAAACCGTGCTGATGGGCCATGAGGGCATCCACGTAGCCCTCCACGATCACCGCCTGCCCGGTGTGCCGGATCTCCTGCTTGGCCCGATCGACGGCGTAGAGGCACCCCCCCTTGTCGAAAAGTGGGGTCTGAGGGGTGTTCAGATACTTGGGTTGAGCCTCCTTGGCCAGCGCCCGGCCGCCGAACCCCACCAGCTTCCCCCCGGGGTCCCGTATCGGGAAGATCAAACGCCCCCGGAATCGGTCGTACAGCCCTCCGGACTCGTTCTCCCCGGCCAGTCCTGCCTCCAGGACCTCCGATCTTCCAAAGCCTTGTTGCAGCAAGTGGTGGGCCAGACCCGCTCCGGCGTCCGGCGCAAAGCCGAGCTGGAACTGGTCCACGCTGTCGGTCGAGATCCCACGATCCTGAAGGTAGCCTCTCGTGCGGGACCCGGCGGGGCTATCCAGCATCGAACGGAAGTAGACGGCCGCGGCATCGTTAACCGCATATAGCTTTGCGACGCCTTCGTCGGAGTGGCTTTCTCGCTGCCCCCTCTGCAGCTCAACGCCGGCTCGGGAAGCCAGCAGGGAGAGGGCTTCCGGAAAGCCCACATTCTCGCTCTGCATGACGAAGTTGAATAGGTCGCCGCCGGCGCCGCATCCGAAGCAGTGCCAGGTGCCCGTCTCGGGGAAGACTATGAAGGAGGGCGTCTTCTCCACGTGGAAGGGGCACAACCCCTTCAGCGTCTTCCCCGCCTTCTTCAGCACGACCTTCTCGGAGACGACGTCGACTACGTCCAGCCTGGCCTTTATCTGGTCGACTACATCCCCTGCCATCTAGCCCCGCCCCTGCGACTCTCCCTCTCCCCTTGGGAGAGGGTCGGGGTGAGGACTGAACCTTCAGCGGCAACCGGTCCGCCCTCACGTCTAATAGTCGGTCGCTGCACGCCGCGCCTTCATCCCTCTGGCACGAACAGCTGCTTGTAGGTCTGCAGCGCGTAGCGGTCCGTCATGCTGGCAATGTGGTCGCATATCACCCGTTCCACCGGCTCGCCCGCCAGGTGGCTGCACAGATCGGACGGAAGATCGGAG
>JAJZRD010000099.1 GCA_021845945.1 Chloroflexota bacterium | reverse complement strand
ACTGGGACAGGCTCCGTGCGTCGCCCCTGCTGTGTTGAGGCCCCCTTGCCCTTTCTTCCGCGCGGTGATGGCGCAGGCCTTTGCCGATCTCCCCGGCACGCAGCTTGCCTGCACTAAGTTGCAGGCCCGTAGTATGATAATAGTTGAACAAGCTGCCTCTTTGGGCCTGACTTCGAGCTGAGACCCTCATGGAGAGCCAGATGGGACGTGACGCCGCGCCCCACAGGCTCCACCTCAATTGAGGAAGGAGTGAAGAGATGGCAGTTTCGACGACCACCCCCAAGACGCCGGCCGGCACCTCGGGAACTGGCGGCAATCCACGGGAAACCGCTGCAACCCTGGCCCTCCTCAACCGGGCGTTCGCCCACTACGGCAGGCGGGACTTCGCCCTGCGGTTATGGGACGGGACCCTCGTTCCTGCCGACCAGGGTGAAGATACCCACTTCACCCTGGTGCTGAATCGACCCACTGCCCTGCGGCGGATGATGCTGCCTCCCAGCGAGCTGGCGCTCGGGGAATCCTTTCTCGACGGCGAGTGGGATCTGGAGGGGGACATCCTGGCGGCCATGCGGTTGAGCGACGCCTTCGAGAGGCTATCCATGGGACCCGGGAAGTTGGTGAGCCTGGCTCGCCGGGTGGTGGCCCTGCCCGACGGAAAGCCCCACGGTGATGGAGACGGGAGGAGCCATCCGGCCGCGGGAAGGCAGCGTGCCGAGCTGCGAGGCGCCGCACATACGAGAGAGCGGGACCGGAAAGCCGTCACCTACCACTACGACGTCGGCAACGACTTCTTCAGACTGTTCCTGGACCGCCGGATGATCTATTCCTGCGGCTACTTCCCGACCGGGACGGAGGATCTGGACACCGCCCAGGAGGCGAAGCTGGATCATACCTGCCGCAAGCTGAGACTCAAACCCGGCGAGCGGCTGCTGGATATCGGGTGCGGCTGGGGCGGGCTCATCATGCACGCGGCGGAAAGGTTCGGCGTTCAGGCCGTGGGGATCACCGTCAGCCAACCCCAGGCCGATCTGGCCAACCGCAGGATCGCCGAGGCGGGGCTGGCCGATCGGGCCCGGGCGATGGTGCTGGACTATCGGGACGTGAGCAGCCACGACCCCTTCGACAAGATCGTCAGCGTGGGGATGGTGGAGCACGTGGGGCGCAAGAGTCTCCCCCAGCACTTTGCGGCGGCCTGGCGCGCTCTGAAGCCAGGCGGGCTCTTCCTGAACCACGGGATCACCGCTGCTGCCGAGGATCCCGGTGCCTTCAATCCCCTGGATCGCTACCTCTTCCAGCGGGGGGCTTTCATCCGCAAGTACGTCTTCCCGGATGGAGAGCTGATACCCGTGGGGGAGATGCTGGAGGCGGCCGAGCGGGCGGGCTTCGAGGTGCGGGACGTGGAGAGCCTGCGGGAGCACTACGCCCTGACGCTGCGCCACTGGGTCCGGCGGCTGGAGGCGAAGCGGGATGAGGCCCTGCGGCAGGTGGACGAGAGGACCTACCGGGTGTGGCGTCTCTACATGGCCGGGTGTGCCCACGCCTTCACCACGGCCCGGCTGAGCGTGCACCAGTCGCTCCTCAGCAAACCCGACGGTGAAGGTCGCTCTCACCTGCCCATGAACAGGGCGGACCTGTACGCCTGAGACCCGCGCACCCGTAGGAGGCCCCTGTCGGAGCACCACCGCGAAGGGAACTGGCTGCCGATGGGTCAGCCCAAGGTAGGGCAGGGGTTTATCCCCTGCCGCTGGCGAGTCACGGTAGACAGGCGGCGGGGCACAAGACCCCGCCCTACGCCGTTTCCAGATCGTGGCGGTCCTTCCGGAAGCGCAATCGCCTTGTGGTTGACAAAAGAGTGGCCTGTCACTAAACTCTCGACAAGAGGGCGTATCTTCATCCATGGTGGATGGGTGCCGACGGCTGCTCTGATTCGCAGCTAGTCTTCAGGATTGCTTTCCCCCGCCAGCAGCCGCCCCATCCCTGACCTACTCTCGAGTACCAGCCATCGCCAGCACTGCCGCAGGCGACAGTCGCTGTTGGTCAACGCAGACCCGCTGAAGCAACTCAACTCGCTCTAGAGGGGCGCCTCCCAGGGCGCCTTTGACGGGTCTCGCCGCTGTCTTGGGGCGGACACAAGTCCTTGGCACCAAGCTGTAGCCGAGCATAGAGCGAATCGGGGTTGGAAGGGAGGTGGATCTCTCTCGGGATTTCCCTGGTGGCTATCGTCCGTGCGGACTGCTGCCTCTTGAGAATTGTGAGGAGGAAAGAAGGCACATGAGAAGGCTGCCTGCTCTGCGTTACCTTTGGCTGGCACTACTGGCGGTGGCGTTGGTGGCAACCGCTTGCGGGGGAGGATCTGCTCCCGCCCCTACTCAGGCCCCGGCCAAGCCCGCGGCCCCGGCCGCTCCTGCTGCCACCACGGCCCCCGCTGCAGCGGCTCCGACCAAGGCCGCTGCACCAGCGGCTGCCGTTCCCGCCCTGACCAAGGAGTACAAGATGTCCATGGCAACGGGTGGCACGGCGGGGACCTACTACCCGTACGGCGGGGCCATCGCGGGCATTTGGGGAAAGAACCTCAAGGGCGTGACAGTCACGGCTGAGGCAACCGGGGCTTCGGTAGAGAACGTTCGGCTGCTGGGCAACAAGCAGGTGGAGCTGGCCCTGATCCAGAACGACATCGCGGACTACTCCTACAACGGCACCGAGATGTTCAAGGACAAGAAGGTCACCAACTTCAAGGCCGTGGCTATGCTCTACCCCGAGCTGGTGCAGTGGGCGGTGACCCCCAACATCAAGACCATTGCCGACCTCAAGGGGAAGAGGGTGGTGGTGGGACCGGCGGCCTCGGGTAGTGAAGCCAACACCCGCCAGATCGTCGAGGCCAACGGCATGACCTACAAGGATTTCGGCAAGGCGCTCTTCCTGTCCAACGCCGAGGCGGCAGCGGCCATGAAGGACCGGCAGGTTGATGCCTTCTTCGTTACCAGCGGTGTGCCTCTGTCGGCCTACACCGACGTGACCACGGCCATGGACATCGGCTTCATCCCGATCGAGGGGGATGTGGCCAAGAAGGTGATGGACAAGTACAAGTTCTTCGTGACCACCAAGATCCCCGGCGGCTCCTACAAGGGTGTCTCGAGCGACGTCGCGACTATAGCCGTGCAGTCCTGCCTCGTGGCCCGGGACGACCTGGACACCGACCTGGTCTACTGGCTAACCAAGACCCTGATCGAGAAGCAGCCGGACTTGGCCCAGGCCCACGCAAAGGGCAAGGATCTCTCCAAAGAGGCGGCGGTGAAGAGCGTGACCATCCCGTGGCACCCCGGCGCCGAGAAGTACTACAAGGAGATCGGCGTCCTGAAGTAGAGAGGCGGTAGGGCGATAGCACGCGAAAGGGCCGCGTCGCCCCGCCAACGGCGGGGCGACGCGGCCCTTTCCAGTCCCTTTACGGCTGGCCGTCCGGCCAACCCCACTGGGAAGGGCCTTTTCCCTTGCGATTACAACGCTCATTCGTTCGCCATCTTGCGTCGGTCCCCCTGCTCGGCCGCCGCTTTCCTGGCTGGGCGCTTCCGGTGGCCGTGATGGCAGCAGCCCTACTGACCTGGGCCCTCTGGCCCACCACGGTCCTGGAGATCCACAGGGGCGAGGACGGGCCGTTGGTGAAGGTGCTGGCGGTGACCCTCGGCCAGAGGATCACCTACAGCTACGTCCATTCCATCCAGAAGCGTCCGGTGGACGAGATCCTGGAGGTTGCCTCCATCGGCCATCTGGTGGTGCGGGAGACCGACTACGACATGGTGGGTGTGGGGCTCCCCTCGGACGTCCTGGATGGCGACTACGTCTTCGACAACGAGAACAAGAGGTTCCGGATCGTCAACATGTCACGGGACCTGCCAATCATGCGGGTCAGGGTAGCTACCACGGTGTCGCAGACCCTCAAGGTGGGGGAAGAGAAGTTCAGGCTGGACTCCCTCGCGCCCCCCATGGCCCTGCTGGTGATCGACGTGGCCAGCCGCTCCAGGATCGCCACGCTGTTGGGTTGGCCTCACCCCTGAGGACCGATGCGTCGCCAGTCGTGCCCGGTTCTTTCCGTGTTAGCCTGTGGTTATCAGTACCTTGTAACCGTCGGTGCAGATGATATAATCGCGACGCTTCGTGGGGAGGCAGTGCCCCTCCCCATTCCTGGGCCGCTCGACCCGAAGTTGTGGCCTGCTGTCCTTGCCCTTTTGCCGCCAGCCACGGGTAGTGTCACCTCGTTGCTGGTCTTCGCCGCCGGTCGCGGCCGGTTCCATTCAACTTGAGGAGGGCAGAGAATGTCCCAGACGCCGCCGCCCCTGGTGGAAAGCGTCTCGGAGGAGGAAGCCGAACGGATTACGGCCAAGCTGGACGTTGCTTCCCGTTTGCGGAAGTACTCCGGCCCCTTCGGCATCTTCCTCATGCTGTTCGCCGCGGCTATGTCGCTGTTCCACCTGTACACCACCTTCTTCGGCTTCTTCGACGCGCCGATCCAGCGAGCAGCCTTCTTCGTCTTCGTCTTCGTCCTGGGCTATGCCCTCTATCCCGCTCGTTTCAAGGGCACGCTGGATCTGCGGCGGATACCCCCCTGGTACGACCTGATCCTGATGGCGCTGTCGGTGATAGTCGGCTCGTACATCATCGTCAACTTCGACAGCATCGTCGAGAACATGGGCAACCCCTCCCAGACCGATCTGATCATGGGCAGCATCGCCGTCCTGCTGGTGCTGGAGCTGTGCCGGCGAGCAGTGGGTCCCGTGCTGACCATCATCTGCGTCGTCTTCCTCCTGTACGCCCTGTGGGGCAACTACATTCCGGGCTTCCTGAGCCATCGTGGTTACCCCTTTACCCGGGTGGTCAGCCACATGTACCTGACCACCGAGGGGATCTTCGGCGTGGCCGCCGGCGTGGCCACCACCTACGTCTTCATGTTCATCCTGTTCGGGGCCTTCCTGCTGCGCACCGGCACCGGCCAGTTCTTCATCGACCTGGCGGTGGCGCTGCTGGGTAGCTTCTCCGGCGGTCCGGCCAAGGTGGCGGTGTTCTCCTCCGCCCTGATGGGCACTATCAACGGCTCCTCGGTGGCCAACGTGGTGGGCACCGGCTCCTTCACCATCCCCCTGATGAAGTCCATCGGCTACCGGCCCTACTTCGCCGGCGCTGTGGAGGCGGCGGCTTCTACCGGCGGCCAGTTGATGCCCCCCGTCATGGGCGCCGGGGCCTTCATCATGGCGGAGATCCTCGGGATTCCCTACTCCCAGGTGATCATCGCGGCCGCCCTTCCCGCGGTTCTCTACTACGCTGGGGTGTTGACCGGCGTCCACCTGGAGGCGAAGCGCACCGGCCTTGAGGGGATCCCGAGGCGGATGCTGCCCAGTTCCAGGAAGATCCTCAGGGAGAAGGGCATCCTGCTGCTGCCCATCGTGGTGGTCGTGTTCATGCTGATGAACGGGCGCACGCCCCCCTACGCGGCGGTCACCGGCATCTTCGGCGCCATCGTGTTCAGCAGCATCCTGCCGGAGAACCGACGTGGGAGCAGGTCGTCCGGGGAGTCGCTTCTTCTGATCCTCAGGGACATCATCGGCATAGCTGTGGTTGGCTACCTGCTGCTGGACCAGTACGCGTCGCCCTACCTCATAGTGGGCGGCATGGCTCTGAACATCGCCATCAGCGGCTCGCTGGCCGGCACCCGTCCTCAGGTGGTCAAGTATGGCGAGGCCCTCATCTATGGAGCGCGGGACGCGCTGGGGGTGAGCATCGCCTGCCTCAGCATCGGCTTCATCATGGGCTCCGCGACCCTGACCGGTGCGGGGCTGAAGATCGCCAATGGGATCCTGATGCTGTCGGGCGGCAACCTGTTCCTGACCCTGTTCTTCACCATGATCGCCTCCCTGATCCTCGGGATGGGGCTCCCCACCACGGCCAACTACCTGGTGACCTCCACCATCGCCGCCCCGGCCCTGGTGCACGCGGGTATACCTATCCTGTCGGCTCACCTCTTCGTCTTCTACTTCGGGATCATCGCCGACCTGACCCCGCCGGTGGCTCTGGCGGCCATGGCCGGCGCGGGTCTCGCCGGAGCGCCACCCACCAAGACGGGGGTTCAAGCCTTCCGGCTGGCGGCTCCAGCTTACCTGATACCCTACGTCTTCTGCTACGCGCCGCAGATAACCCTGCTGGGCTTCGACTTCATGAGCGGTCTGGAAGCCTCCGTCACCGCCCTGCTGGGAGTGATCGCCCTGGGGGTTGGTCTGTTCGGCTTCATGCGGACCTTCGTGCCCTGGTGGCAGCGGGTCCCGCTCCTGGCGGCGGCTTTGCTGCTGATCGTGCCGGGTTGGGAGACGGACCTGATGGGGTTCGTGGTGCTGGCCGGTGTGTGGTTCTACCAGGGCTACCTGATCAAGAGCGGCAAGGCGAAGCCGGTCCAGCGCACCAGCACCCTTCCCCCTGGCGCCATGGCCTGAGAGAGCTGCTAGCCTGACTGCTGTAGGAGCCGGCTCCAGCCGGCTAACTGCGGAGTGAAAAACGTAGGGCAGGGCGCTCTGCCCTGCCGCCCACCGCGTCATTCGCTCGCCGGGCGGCGGGGCACAGGGCCCCGCCCTACGTCTTGGTCCCAGGTAGGGGCGACCGCCGGTCGCCCCTACGGCTCTATTCCCGCTGGTCCCAGCGGGTCAGCACGTCGGGGCCATTCTGGGTGACGGCGACGGTGTGCTCGAAGTGGGCGGACCACTTGCCATCCTTCGTCACCGCCGTCCAGTGGTCCTCCAGGACGGAGATCTCGGGCGTGCCCATATTGACCTGGGGTTCGATGGCCAGCACCATCCCCGGCCGGAGCAGCGGACCCTGGTGGGGCGGCCCGAAGTGGGGCACCTGCGGGGGCTCGTGCATGCTGCGGCCGACCCCGTGGCCCACGAAGGCCCGCACCACGGAGAATCCGTTCTTCTCCACGTGCTGCTGAATGGCGTGGGAGATGTCGGAGAGCCGGTTCCCGGCCTTCGCCTTGTCGATCCCTCGCCACAGCGCCTGCTCGGTCACCTTCAGCAGCCGGGCCACCTCCGGCTTGACCTCGCCTACCGGGTAGGTCATGGTGGAGTCGGCGAAGTAGCCCTTGTAGGAGGCCGCCACGTCCAGCTTGACGACGTCGCCCTCCTTCAGCTGCCGGCCGCCGCGGATACCGTGGACCACCTGCTCGTTCAGCGATACGCAGATGTTGCCGGGGTAGCCGTGGTAGTTGAGGGAGCCGGAGATCGCACCGTTCTCCCGGAAGATCCTGCCGGCCAGGTCGTCCAGCTCCTTGGTGGTGACTCCCGGCTTCACCGCCTTCTTCAACTCCTGAAGCGTGAGCACGACGATCTTCGCCGCCTCGCGCATCTTTTCGATCTCTCTGGGCGAGCGCAATACGATTGCCTCGTCTTCAGCCATGTTTAGGGTATTCACGAACACCTCCGAACTGCCCAATACAGGACAGGCAGCCTTAAAGTCTACCATATTCCATAGGAGAGATCCCTCTTCGATGCACGGTGTATAATCTCAAACGAGAACGCCGACGGCTGACTGCTGAAAGCTGATGGCCATCGATGAAGCACTATCTGATCGGACTCACCGGCAATATCGGCTGCGGCAAGAGTTCGGTGGCGGCCATGTTGGCCGAACTGGGGGCCGAGGTGATCGACGCCGACCAGCTGGTGCACCAGTTGATGGAACCCGGCAGCGCCGGGTGGCGATCCATCATCCAGCGGTTTGGCCAGGGGATCCTCCGGCCCGACGGCACCGTCGATCGAGCCCGGCTGGGGGAGATCGTCTTTCGGGATCGGGTGGCTCTGGCCGACCTGGAGGCGATGCTGCAACCGGCCGCCCGAAAGCTTGCGGATGAGCGGATCGCCCTCTCCAAGAGGCCTGTGGTGGTGCTGGAGGCCATCAAGCTGATCGAGGCGGGGTGGAGCCGGCGAGTGGACGCCGTGTGGGTGGTCACCTGCCGTCGGGAACAGCAGGTCGAGCGGCTGAAGCGCGCCCGGGGGCTGAGCCATGCCGAGGCCGAGCTACGGGTGGATGCCCAACCCCCCGCGGCGGAGAAGCTGAAGCACGCCGACCTGGTGATCGACAATAGCGGCACCCTGGAGCAGACCCGCCGTACGGTGAAGGCCGCCTGGGCTCACCTCGGCAGCATCGTGGTCAGTCGGGACCGTTCAGGGTCCTGATCTCCCGGCCAAGTAACGCCCGCCCAACTCTCCTTCACGGCTTTCCCTCTCCCGGTATCGCTGGTGGCAGCCAAAGCGGTACCTTTTTCTTATAGACAAAGGGTACCAAGTGATGGAAGATGATATCGTCTCCCCTTTTGGGTTGCGATACCAGTAGACGCCGGACAGTCGCGCCGCCCCTGACTCGAAAGGATCGGGCTCCGGGAGGGATCGATGAACGACAACGTTGCGGCTACAGGGATGGAAGCCTCGGATGAGGAGAGACAGGGGCAGTTGCTGGAGAAGCTGCGAGAGGCAAACCAGCGGCTTGTCCTTGCCGGCCTGGAGCAGGAGCGGCTGATCCGGGAGATCGAGACCCAGCGTCGGCTCCTTCGGGCGGTGGTGGATAACGCCCCCGCGGCCATAGCGGTACTGGATGGCCAGGGGCTGCGGGTGAAGCTGGCCAACGAGGCCTTCCGGCAGTTCCTGGACGAGCCTCATCGGCAGGTCGACATCACCGGTCTGCCTATCCACGAGATCATCCCGGAGGCCGCCACCTGCGGCGTCCTCAAGGTCTTCGGCAGGGTCGCGACGGCAGGCCGGCCTTTGGTGGATGCGGCCCACGAGCACGTCGGCTTCGCACGGGGTGTCACCTACTGGAACTGGACCGTGCTCCCCATCCCAACGGGCGAGTCCGGCGACCTGGACTTCATGATGCTGGTCACCGAAGTGACCGATCACGTGCTGGCCCGGAAGAGCACGGAGGAGGTGGCCGCCCAGGCCAGCCAACGGGCCCAGGAGCTCCAGGAGTACATCTCCCTCATCTCCCACGACCTTCGGAGCCCCTTAACGGCGCTGATGGGCCAGACTCAGATGCTGCAGCGGGACCTGGTTCGCCACGGCCAGGAAAGGGAGGCCAAGAGCGCCGAGTTCATCCTGAAGAGCGCCAAGCGGATGAACGGAATGATTCAGGATTTGGTGGAGTCCGCCCGCCTCGAAGCGGGACAGCTGGAGCTGCAGCGGCAGCCGATGGACGTCTGCCATCTGCTTTCCGACCTGCTCCACCGGATCGGTTCCCTGGAGGAGCAGGCGCGTCTCCGATTGGTGCCCTGCCAGGGGCTGTCCCTCGTGATGGCCGATGCCGAGCGGGTGGAGAGGGTGCTGACGAACCTGATCACCAACGCCCTCAAGTACTCGCCTCCGGAAACCGAGGTGCTGGTGGCGGCCAGGGCGGAGAAGCGCGAGGTGGTGGTGTCCGTCACCGATTGGGGCGTGGGGATATCCCCGGAGAGCCTGCCCCACATCTTCGAGCGCTTCTATCGGGCGGAGGGCAACCGAAGGACCGCCGGGCTGGGGCTGGGCCTCTACATAGCCCGAATGTTGGTGGAGGCCCAGCAGGGCCGGATCTGGGTGGAGAGCGAGCTGGGGAAGGGGAGCAGCTTCCATTTCAGCCTGCCGGTGGTATCAGAGACCTAACCCCCCGCCACCGGCGGGAAGGCCGCCAAGTCGTCGCCCTCCCCCAGCCGGTAGCCGAACTCCCGCTGGATCCCGTTGACGAAGCAGGTCTTGGTTTCGGCCCGGGGGATGCCAAGCTCCTCCAGCAGCTCGGCGATCGTCGCCTCCGGCTGCAGCCGGACCTTCACCGACTGGCCCAGCGGCACCCCCGGCAGGTGTCGGCGGAGCCCCGCGTACACCCGCACGTTGACCTCGATCACCCTGCCACCCCTCTGCTCGATTGCCACCAGGACCACCTCAGACGTAGAGCAGGCTCATGTTGGGCGGAAAGAGTCCGAGCCTTCGAGCTCCGCCCGGGGACGCCTCCAGCCCTTCCCGCATCCAGTGGCCGTCCCGAAACACGCTGGCCACCTCCAGCGGGGGAATCCCCAGGGAGGCGATCAAATCCCCCACCGTCGGATGCTCCTCGCCGGCCTCGGCCAAGAGCACGCACTCGGTTGTCGGGTCGCCGGCCGGACCGTACCGCCGCAGCCGGCCGTAGAGATAGACTTCGATCATGGGTCACCACCTGTCCCCGCACCCCAGGGGAAAGGCGTGGGCGTGCCGGAGGGCAGGTCCACGGTGTGAGGGCGAGTTGGTCGTACTGCCGGTGAGCCCGCAGGGGCAGACTCCGCGGAGTCTGCCCCTACCCCTACCCCTACATCTACTGCTCGGTCCCCGCTTCAGGCCCCGTGGACCGAATCCAGCTCCGCGTCGCTCACGTCCCATACGACGTTGTGAGGCGGCAGCGGCTCGTACTTCATGAACTCGGGCATCCGGTCGTCCAGGTTGGTCATGCCCGCGTCCAGGTTGAACTGCCGCTCCCTCTTCACGATGTCAAAGCCGATCTTGACTATGTCGTCGGCGGTCCAGTTGGTGCCCAGGACGCCGGCGCACTCCTCCACCATCCCCTCGAAGCCGCTGGCGATGTCGAGGATGGCGAAGGCGATGAAGAGGCAATGGCCCGAGCTGTCGATGAAAGCCGTGGTCGCCTGGAAGTTGCGGGACAGCTCCCCCTTGTTGGTGGCGAAGGGATCCACCTTGCCGCTGACCCCCAGGATCTCCGGCGCGATCGTGTAGCCCTGGGTGTGGTCGGCGCCCATGGTGCCGGTGGCATAGGTGACACCGATCCCCTTGACGACCCGAGGCTCGTAGGCGGGCATGGACTGTCCCTTCACCGTGGGGACTCTCACCACCCCAAGGGCCCGGCCGGTGAAGGCTGCGCCGTTGCCCAGGATTCGGCCCAGGGGAGTCCCCTTGCCGATCTCGTGCATCAGCCTGATGGCCGCCCCGCCGTCGCCGAACTGGGCCAAGCCGCCCTCCATGGCTACCCCAAGGGTCACACCGGCCTCGATGGTGTCCAGGCCGTAGTCGTTGCACAGCCGGATCAACTCACCGGTGGTGTCCAGGGAGTCGATGCCGCAGTCGGCCCCCAGGGACCAGACCGACTCGTACTCCTGGCAGGAGACCTGCTCGGTGCCGTCGGGGTTGTGCCAGACGTTGGAGCACTGGATGATGCAGCCGGGGCTGCAGGCGTGGTTGTACAGATCCTTGCCCGTCCGCTGCTTGTTTCCCTCGAAGAGCGCCTCGCCGGAGATGGAAGCCGCACCTTCGAACCTTCCGGAGGAGAAGTTCCGGGTGGGGAAGCCGCCGGCCTCGTTCATGATGTTCACCAGCACGGCGGTGCCGTAGGTGTTCAGCCCGCCCTTCGGCTTGGTGATGTCGTGGGACTGAAGGGCCTCGGTCATCTTCTTGCGGCCCTGCTGGAAGAGGGCCTCGTTGGCGATGGGGATCGATGCCGGGGCACCGGAGCCATCCACGACGAGGAACTTCAGCCCCTTGGAGCCGAGCACGGCCCCCAGGCCCCCCCTGCCGGCGTAGCGAGCGGGGCGGCCCTCCTGGTCGTTGAAGCAGACTCCGGCGTTGGTCATCAGATACTCGCCCGCGGAGCCGATGGCCATGACGTCGGCCTTCTTACCGAATCGCTCGAACAGCTTGGGGTACACCTCGTACAGCCCCTTGCCGGCGAACTCGTCGGCGGCGAAGAAGGTGGCGCCCTCCTTGGTGACGTGGAGACCCCACAGCTTCCCCTTCTGGGCGGGCCGTCCCTCCACGATGATCGCCTTGATCCCCAACCGGGCCACCTGCTGGCCCCAGCGGGTTCCGGCGTTGGCCTCCTTGATGCCGCCCGTCAGGGGCGACTTGCCGCCCACGGAGACGCGGGCCGACGTGGGAGCGGAAGTGCCCGTGATGATGCCCGGGGAGAGGATAACCTTGTTGTTGGGCCCAAGGGGGTGGGCCGTGGGGGGGACCTCGTCGGCCGTCAGGATGCTGGTCAACCAGCGGCCGCCCATCAGCCGGTACTTCTCGGGTACCTCTTCGTACTTCGCCGTGCCGTTGGTCATGTTCACGCGCAGGAACTTCGCCATCTTGGCTTGCCTCCTTCACCGAACGCGATCTTTCCAACCCTAGAAAGGAGAACCTTACCCGGCGGTTGTGGGGACTGGCATCAGCCACTGGAACGGTCCTGGCACCACCTCCTTCGTGATGATATCACTCATTTTGTAGTAACGGCTTCAGCCGTTAGTCCTTGCCTGACACACCGGGGACGAACGACTAAAGTCGTTACTACAGGCGCTTCGGTTGTAGCAACGGCCTCAGCTGGGCGCGCCTGGGTCGTCGGCTGGAGCCTCCACTCCTCGACGTGGAGATCACCGCGGCGACGTGCTAGGTCCCGGGCGAATGATGGAGGGCTCCTCCATCCCTCCGTTCCATCGCCTCTCGCAGCTTCGGACTCAGGCTGGCTCCGTGGCGGTACTGGAAGGGCC
>JAJZRD010000098.1 GCA_021845945.1 Chloroflexota bacterium | reverse complement strand
TCCTTCCTCTCCCCCTGCGAGAGGGTCGGGGTGAGGGCTCTGCCTGAAGCGTCGAACGAGCCCTCACCCGCCCTTCGGGCGGCCTCTCCCAGAGGGAGAGGCGGTACCTATTGGCGCCTTCTCCCCAGGGACTCGTTCCCAGACCCACCATCCCCGCGGTCGGGCACAGATCGCGGATGGGGCAGCCGGGGCAGAGGGGAGCGGGCCGGCAGCGGTCCTTCCCCAGGGCTACGATCAGGGCGTGGTACTCCTGGAAGAGGGGCACCGACGGGGGTAGCTTCTCCATGAACAGCTGCTGAAGCTGCCGGTATCCGGCCCCAGGAGGGGTGAGACCGAGGCGGGCGAAGATGCGCCGGGTGTAGGCATCGGCCACGAAGATCGGCTGCCGGGCGCCGTACAGAACGATGGAGTCGGCCGTCTCCTCCCCCACCCCCCAGATGGAGAGCAGCTCCTGGCGCAGCTCCGGAAGTTTCACGTGAAACAGTGAGTCCAGCCGGCCGCCGTGATGATCCCGCAGGTGGCGACAGAAAGCCTTCAGCTTGCGGGCCTTGACGTTGAAGTAGCCGCTGGATCGGATCCAGCCCGCCAGCACCCCCTCCGGCACCGCCTCCAGGGCTACCGCGTCGAGCATCCCCCCGGCCTTCAGCCGGGCAATCGCCTTCTCCACGTTCACCCACGCCGTCGACTGGGTTAGGATGGCCCCCACCACCATCTCGAAGTCGTCATCGGCCGGCCACCACCCCTGAGGACCAAACACCTCCAGCAGTCGCCGATAGATCTCCAGCAGTCGCTCCCCCGTATCCACCCTCTCGCCTCGGTCGCGTCAAGCTACCCGCCCTCGCACCCCTCTCGGGAGGCGACATGATATCACAGCCACTCGTTGACAAAGGCCGAACTTCCCCCTTACAGTGGCGCCCTCAAGCCGGCCGAGATCCTCTGCCGGCATGGGGGAGAGACTACAGGGGAGGTCGTTGCCAGAAATGAGTCCGGCAGCCAGGCACGAGATCTTCATCTCCGGAGTCCAGTTCGACCACGAGCTAAGGTCGGGGGCCATGTCGGTTCTGGAGCTGGCACCCATCGCCCTGCGGTGGGGCGCGGAGGGCGTGGAATACCGCGAGGTCTACTGGAGGGACAAGGCCACGGAACTCCCGGCCCTGCGCGACCAGCTGGCACGCCTGGAGATCAAAGCCACCTTCGCCACCTTCACCACCCTCTACAACAGCGATCCAGAGCGGCAGAAGCAGCTGATGCGCGATCTCGAGGACGCCCACGCCCTGGGCGCACCCCTGATGCGCGTCTTCCGCGGCGAGCGGCCCGGCACCTCCCCGGAGGGCTCGGCCATGCGGGATGCGGCGAGGGCCGTGGTGGATCGCGCCCGCGATCTCGGGCTGAGGCTCGCGCTGGAGAACTTCTCCGGCCTCCCGGGAAGCCGCCCGGAGGAGATCCAGGAGGTACTCGAGATCCTCGACTCCCCCGTCATGGGCGTCAACGTCGACTTCGCCAACTACGTCGGCAACGGCGTCGACCCCATCGCGGCCACCCAGCGGCTCGCGCCCTGGATCGTCTACGCCCACCTGAAGGACCAGCGGGCAACCCCTCAGGGCAAGGTCAACAGCTTCCTCGGCAGCGGAACCCTGCCCCTGCGAGAGATCCTCGCTGCCCTGGAAGCCACGGGCCGCGACTTCCCCTTCTGCTTCGAGTTCCAGGGTGAAGCCGATCCCGAAGGGGGCATCGCCAAGAGCATGGCCTACCTGGCCGACCTGGGTCTGGCGAGAGGCCGCTGATCCATGTCCAACCGGTTCACCGGCGCCCTCTTCGCCCTGGGCGCAGTCCTGATATGGGGCCTCACCTTCGTGCCCAGCAAGGTCGCCCTGGCCGAGATGGGCCCCTTCACCCTGGCCGTTCTGCGCTTCTCCGTGGCCTTGGTGGTCATCCTGACCGTCGCCCTGAAAAGCCACCCCCATCCCTCCCGTTGGCGCAAGCTCTCCTGGGGAACCCTCGCCCTCCTCGGTCTCACCAGCGTAACCCTCTACTTCGGTCTTCAGAATCTCGGCCTCGCCCGTACCTCCGCCAGCGAGGCGGGGCTCGTCTCCGGCTCCGTGCCAGCGATCACGGCCCTTCTATCGGCCCTCACCCTTAGGGAACGGATCTCTTCCCTCCGTTGGCTGGGCATCGTCCTCTCTATCACGGGGGTCGCGGCCGTGGTCCTCGCTGGCCAGAGCTCCGGCTCGCGGGGCTCACTGGAGGGTGACCTTCTCGTCTTAGGGGGTGCCATCGCGTGGGCCTTCTACACCCTCATAAACAAGAACGCAGGCGGTAAAATGCCCGAGAGCCTGCTCCTGGCCTACACGATGGCCTTCGGAACACTCTTCCTGCTGCCACCGGCGGCCGTGGAGCTCGCCACCGCCGGTTTCGGTCCCGTCTCCCCGGCGGGCTGGCTCTCGGTGCTCTTTCTGGGCCTCGGTGGCTCAGCCGCCAGCTTCTTCTGCTGGAACGGGGCACTCCGGCGCCTCGATGCCAGCGAGGCCTCTCTCTACATCAACCTAGTACCACTGATAACCGTCCTCTCAGCAGCACTGCTGTTGGGCGAAGCTCTGCTGCCCTCCCAACTCGCTGGGGGCGCCCTGGTGATCCTGGGAGTGTATCTCGCTAGCCGCTGACCCAGATCAGTTCACGCTGCGAAATGGACCAGGCGGAGGGCTTTCGCACCACAGACTAGCAACTGTGCAGTGAGAGAGCCCGATCCTGCCACGGATGCCATCGTCCAATCCCGGCCAACTACTCTTACGCTCATCCTCGGCCTCGTCGACGGCAACCAGGCCAACCCCACGAGGTCCGACAGGTACGCCATCACAATACTGGATGGCAGCAACAACGAGTGGAAGCAGAGGGGACGGCCGGTTCACCGATCCAGATTGGTGGCTGGGAAGTAACCACCCAGAGCAAGTAGAGCTTCTACGGTCGGAAAGTGCCCTCCACAAACCTATCTGCTCACAGTAACCGCTCGACCTCGTCCAGCACCGTTTGCGGGTTCTGGGCCCGAATCAGGTAGTAGGGTCGACTGGCAAAGCGACTGGCGAAGTTCGCACGTTTGCCCCTCAGTTCATCGGTGTCTATCACCGGCATTGGAAGGCCCGGCGCCAGAAGCTGGTTGAGGCCGAAGTAGTTCATCAGCGAATGGTAGGTCTGGTACTCCTTTTCGAAGGGGATCATCTGAACCACAGCCGTGTCGAAGTTGCCGTCGATGGCCGGCAAGATGACCAAGTCCACGTCGCTGGCCTGCTCGAAGTTGACGAACTCCGGTGTCTTGTCGAAGAACTTGGCCACTCCCTGATCCTGGTCGGGCAAGTCGGACCGCTCGGTGCCTTTAGCCCGCTGGCGCAAGAAAACGCTCTTCGAGCCCATCACGGCCAAACCATCTTCATCCGTTACCAGCGTCTCCGTGGAAACCACCATCCCGCCCCGCCGGCAGCCCTCGATCTGGGACATGGTCTTCCCGTGGTTGGCCTCCCCGCCCAGGAAAACTATGGTCCGATCACGGTAGCGGACGCCTGAAGCGTGGAAGGGATGGAGGCCCACCGTTTCCATGCGCAAGGCGAGCATCGACACGATGATCTTCTGGATCTCCCCTTGGAACCACTCGCCGTTCAAGATCAAGGTCCCGCGTTCATACCGGATGCTCTTTTCCGGAACATCCTGATGCCAGATCATGTCCGGCACCGCACACACCACATTGTCCGCGACCACCACATTCGCCAGCCTATAGTTCAGGAAGCTCATCTCGTCCAGAACGTGACGGAGTTGCCTGTTACCATGTACGTCGATGCGCAAGCGGGCATCGCCAGCACACATTTCCTCGGAAAGCTGCAGCATCTTCACCCTCTCAGAGTGTGGTAATCGGCCGGCTCTGCAACAGATAGATCTCCCCGTGCTCGATCCCCCATTCGATGTCCTGGGGGAAGCCGAAGTGACTCTCGACGTTGTTGCCCAGATCGACCAGCCGCCGCAGTTCATCGGGGATGAGCACCCGCTCGGCGGCGACAGCGGGCGGAACATCCACCGTACGGACACCTCGGATACCGTCTTTCGCGATCATGATCCGCTTTTCAGGCACGAACTCGCTGAGGATCTCGTACGTCTCCCGATCTACCAGATAGTGGTCCGGGGTGATGGTGCCCGAGACGATCCCCTCCCCTAGGCCCCAGACGGCCTCGATTACCATCTGAAAATGGTTGCGGAGCACCGGATCGACGGTAAATATGACACCCGACTTCTCCGAGTTAATCAGCTTCTGGACAACTACGCCCATCGAGATCCGGCAGTTGTCGAAGCCGTTCTGGATGCGGTAGAACATGGCCTGCGGAGTGTAGAGAGAGGACCAGCATCGGCAGACGGCCTTCAGCAGTTGCTCCTCGCCGACGACGTTGAGAAACGTCTCTTGCTGTCCGGCAAAACTGGCGCCGGCGGTATCCTCGGCCGTAGCACTTGACCGTACCGCCACAGGGACCTCGTCACCCAAAGCCCGGTACGATTCCAGAATCAGTTCGCGCAATTCCCCAGTGATCGGCGCGTTCTCCACCAGCTGGCGGGCCTGGTGCTCGACAGCCTGCAGCCGGGTGAAGCTGTCCCTCTCCAGTCCCGACATCAGTTCGTTGATCTGCCGGTCGAGGTCGAAGGATTCCATCATCCCGCGGTAGGCAGGCGCGCAAATGACAAAGCCCGGCGGGATGGGCAGGCCGGCTTGGGCCATATCTCCCAGATTCGCCCCTTTGCCGCCAGCGAGCAGCACGTCCACCCGCGTTATCTCGCCAAACCACACGCACGTTCCAGCGGCCCTCGTCATCTGCACGTCCCCACTGTCGAACTCGCTACCCTATCCACCCACCACCGGGGGGAAGACTTGCACCTCATCCCCGTCGCTCAGGACTCGTTGCATCTGCGCCTCGTAGCTCCCATTCACCAGCACCTGCCAACCGGCCTTCCCAGCCAGCTCGGCGGCCTCATACCCCAGGCGCCGGTCGATGCCCAGCCGCACGAATAGGTCGAGAAGGCTAGCACCTTCCGGCAGGTCGATCAGCGCCCGGCCGCGCTGCGCATCGGGCGGCAGACAGTCCCGCAAAACCGAAAAGAGCCGTATCTGGACCTGCATCGCCGCTCAGTCTTCCACAATCGCCACTGCCCTCACCGGAGCCGCCGTAGTCCCCTTCCACTTAATGGGGAACAGGGATAACTTGAACCGAACAGAGGCAGGGATGGCGTCCAGGTTGGCCAGGTTCTCCAGGTGGTAGTACTCCCGCTCCAGCATTACGCGGTGGGCTGGCCAGAACTCCTGAGTCTCGAACATCGACTTGACGGGCCGGTCCCAGGTTGGGGCATCAATACCCATCACCTTTATCCCTTGGTCGATCAGCCAGTTGGTGGATTCGCCTGTCATGCCGCAGTGTTCTGTCAGGTAGCGCATTTCCGTGTTATAGCGCGAGGCGCCTGTCTTGATCAGTACGATGTCCAGGGGCTTCAGAGAGTAGCCGACCTTACCCAAAGCTGCCGTCAGGTCGGCGCTGGTGATGCCATACCCAGCCGGCTTATCGCTGAAGTCGAGCACGACGCCGTCGCCGTAGCAGTACTCCAGCGGGATGCCCTCCGGACCGGGAGCACCGGCTCGCATGTGCTTCAGGGAGTCCACGTGAGTGCCCACATGGTCTCCTAAAATGGTTACGTAGTGTGCTGTCAACCATGTCGCGCCATATTGGGCTGCACCGACATTGGTGGCGAACTCTTCCCAACTTTCCAGCATCGTCATAATCGGGCGAGCTACCCGCGGGAACACCACCATGTCCCCGGTCACTTCCATGCTCAGATCGATCAGCTTAGCCATCAGTCACCCACCCCCCTGCATCACAATCTCGCTCTTGGTTCCTCCCGGAGCACCCCGTCGCCCCAAGTCATCGGCCATGTCGTCCAGCCCCAGCTCTTCCAGTTTGCCGTGGGTAGGCTGCCCCGTCTCCTTATCCCAACCGTGCACGACGTACCAGGCTTCCCTCATGCCGTCCAGAATATCGTATACCCGGCCCTTGGCCGGGCCCTCAGGCATGGGATCCTCGGTGAACCGTGGCGGCAAGGTATCGTCGGCGGGAGTCAGGCCCAAGCGGCAGTTATGCACCCTCTCCACATTATTGACCCGTTCTGCTACTCGAAGCAGATCGTCTCCTGTGATTGCCACGCCGGTCGCAGCCGAGTAGAGGTCGGGCACCACCCGCAGCATCTTCTTCAGTGTGAGATCTACCGTCTCGGCATAGTAGGAGTACGGGAACTTGCAGATGCCCATCAGATCCGGTACGGTGACGATGTTCTCCCACATCTTGAGTTTCGTCGCCGCCTCCAACGGTGGAAGAGTGTCGAGGCCGTAGGCGCCGGGAGCGGAGATGCGCAGGTGATCGGCACCGCGAGGCGATACGGCATAGCGGAAGTTGTAGACTTTCACTGCCCGTGCGTCTAGCGGCGGCGGTGTCATGCCCTTGACGTGCACGGCGTAGCGGTCCGCGTTGCGACCAATCGCCCGGGCGGCAGCCCGGATGCCGTTGGCCAGGAGATTGCCGAAACCTCTGCGGAAGGCGATACGTTCGATCATCTCCAACATGGAATGATAGTTGCCCCAACTGAGATCGAGGCCATCCGCCTCGGCTTGGGAGAGGATGCCCCGCTGGTACAGCTCCATCGAGAAGGCGATCAGGTTGCCCGTGTCCACCACGTCAAGGCCGTAGAGATTGCACATCTCGTTGGCCTTCAATACCGCTGCCAGGTTGTCGTTGCCGCAGGCAGTGCCAAAGGCCACGATGGTGTTGTACTCGGGTCCGCCGACTTCGGTGCCGGCGAATTCCCCCTCGGTCACACGCGAGTACCGGTCACACTTGCACGGGCAGCGGTAGCAGCCCGTCGGCCTCACCAGATACTGCCGGTTAAGCGCGTCGCCGTCGATCCTTTCCTTCCCCTCGAACTGGCCAAACTGGAAGTTGCGAGTGTTGACTCCACCTATGGCCGAGTGGTGATCGAGGAGCGCCGTTGTCCCGTATTCCGGCAACTCCCGACCGCTACGGCCGTCGGAACTGAGCAGTCCCACAAGTTGATCCACCAGGTCCTTGAAGGCGACGGGGTCATGTACCGGGACAATTCGGCTCCCTCGTACCGCGATGGCCTTCAGCCGTTTCGCTCCCAACACCGCGCCCAAACCGGTGCGTGCCGCAGCATGCTCCCCATCGGCGATTAGGCAGGCGAAGTGCACCTGGTTCTCTCCTGCCTGGCCGATGGCTGCCACGCTCACATCTTTGCCCAGTTCATCCCTGATCAACTGTTGAGTCTGTCGAGTGTCTTTGCCCCATAGGTGGCGGGCTTCCCGAAGCTCGACTCGGTCGTTGTTGATCGCTAAGTAGACCGGGTGGGGTGACTGCCCTCGCAGGAGGATAAGGTCGTACCCGGCCCGCTTCAGCACTGCACCCCAAAAACCGCCGGAGTTGGCATCGCCCAGAATGCCCGTCAGCGGGGAGCGCGCGCCCAGGGAAAAGCGCCCGGACGAAGGCGCCGAAGTACCGGTCAAAGGCCCAGGGGCTACGATAACCACATTCTCCGGACCCAGTGGGTTCACGTTCGGCGGGATCAGGTCGTACTGCAAACGAGAGGTAAAGCCTCGCCCACCGATATAGGCCAGCGCTAGGGCCTCGTCGAGCGGCTCACGCTGGATCACGCCGCTGGTCAGGTCTACTCGCAGGATTGAACCGACGTATCCGCCTTTGAGTGCCATTGTTCTCGACCTCACTCGTTGACAACTGCCGATCCTGCGGACCACCGGTTCCCCAGGATTGAGGGAGCTCGCCTGCCGGTAACAGCCGACAGGCGAGTCACACCTATCTCAAGATGTCCACGACGCCCGTGTTGCCATTCACGCGCACTCGGTCCCCCGTCTTGATACGTAGGGTGGCGTTGGTCGTCCCCACTACGGCCGGGATGCCGAACTCGCGGGCGACGACGGCGGGATGGGCCAGCACGCCGCCGCTGTCACAGACCACGGCCGCGATCTTGGTGAAGACCACGACCCAAGCCGGATTGGTCATGACACAAACCATAATCTCGCCCTTCTTCACCAGGTCGAAGTCCTCGGACCCCCGAACCACCCGGGCCGTCCCGTCGGCAACACCGGCTGCCGCGGGCAACCCTTTGACGATGTCCTTGGGCTCGTTGGCCTTTTCGGCGGCGCGCAGGAACCTCTCGGGGTATCCCCACAAGGTCTTGTAAGGCTCCTGGTACAGCGACCATTGAGTAACCGTGCCGACCCAGTCCATCGGGCGAACCTTCCAAGCCTCGTCGCGGACACGGCGCTCCTTCTTTACGATGGCCTTGCCATCAATCCCGTTCGGATTCTCCGCAGTCTTGGGGTTGGAGGCGTACCAGCGCAACTGCTCGTAGGTGAAGTAGAACACGTCTTCGGGATCGTCCAGCAACCCCTTCTTTACCAGGTGACGCCCGATGGCGAGGAAGACGAGTCTCATACGGGCATAGGTGCCCTGGTCGAAATAGAAGTGGTGGTCCGGGGTCAGTGGCATCATGCTCAAGGCGAGGTCCAGCGCCTTTTCAAGCTTTGCCCTCTGCTCTGCGGTCGCCGTCGATGGGACAAGCTGACGCAACTCGGCGATAGCCACAGCCTGGTCCTTCTTGACTGCCTCGAAGGCGGCCGGGAAGTCGTAGTCCATGGCCAGGTAGCCTCTTACGGTCTCGATGATCGGCGCAACATCCTCAACCCATAGCTTGTTCACATACTCGTGGGTGTGGATGGGCTTGTAGCCAAACTCCTTGGCATACGCTCTGATTCCAGCCATGAAGGCTCGGCCTTTGGGGCTGTCCTCCAGCAGGGGCATGATGGCTTTGGCCGTGTCGCCGCCCTCGAAGATCGCCTTCAATTCCGAGTCGGCCTTCACTTGTTCCTTGAGCTTCCAGAGCCCCTCGATCGAATCCCAATTGCGATCCTCGACGGAAACCATGATCCGTCCGATGAGCGCCGAGTCAACCTGGCCCACCACTTCACCCACCGTAGCGGCGAAGTCCATGGAGGCCTGGAATTGGGCGAGGTTTAAGATCCAGTGTAAGCGGAAGTGGCGCTCTTGAATGTCGAGAGCTTCCTCCAAATATATCATCAACTCTGGGAAAGAGGCGGTTTCGGTGGGGAATCCATCGAGATACTCAAAGTTACGCTTGACTTCAGGCAGGTGGCGATCTCTCCACCAACCCAGGAACTCCTTGGCGTAGGTGGGCATCACCAGACCATAGTAGGGAGCGATCTTTGTCGCCTCTTCCGGGTCGCGGGGCACGACCGCGCTGTAGACGTAGCCGTTGACCTTCTTTGCAATCCAGTCCTTGCCGAAGGGGGCACCGAACCGGCGGTAGAGATAGCTGCAGGTCGGGCCCCACCAACCACCAACATCGAAGTACATGGGGGAAATGGGATTGGGGCAGTGCAGATCATCGTAGAACCAGTGCAGTCCTTTTTCCTCGTCGTTCGCCCATTCGACAGGGAAAGTCGCGTCGCCAAAGAATGTGCTCATGACCTCGTTTGGGTCTGCCATTTCCTTACCTCCGTAAACGGAGAAAACCGCTGCACAGTGCCGCCCGAACCGATGTCCTGAATAGTCCCAAGGTGAGTAGCTAGTCGTCTCTTATCTGCCCAAATTCCCTCCTTCAACTAGTATCTGGAAAAGGTCTGCCCCCTCCACACATGGTTGGGTGCCTCGTAGCTGCCACGGGTCGGCCGCCAACAGAGCTATGAGGAACGGCGAACACGGAGCGCCGAGTCATGCCCGAGGCATCTCGGTTCACCCGAAAGCTCCCCGTGCAATCCCACCATCAGGCGCTTCACACTAGCCCTTCTACTTCCTACAGTAACGCGACCTCAGCCTCGGCGCTGCTCGTTACCTCTTTTCCCATGTCCATGATGTGGGATTCGACCACCTGTCGGGCGCGTGCAGCATCGCCTTCTCTAAGCACCTTCAGTATCGGTTCGTGCCGCTCGACCATTTCCTGCAATCGGTGTCTGAACAGCCTCTTCCCTGTCACCATGGTCCAACCCAGGGGATCGACACTCGACCAAAGCCTCGTGAGTAGACGCTGACCGGAGAATTCGCAGATATGGCGATGGAAGCTGACGTCCAGTTGGACCAGGCTGCCGAGATCCTCAGCGGCAGCTGCCTCTCGCATCTGCTCCAAGAGATCCTCCAGCTGTCTGATCTCGGACGGGCCCACTCTGCTCACGGCCAACTCGATTGCATGGCCCTCAAGAAGTGCCCGAGTGCTGTACATCTCCATGGCGTCGGCCGGAGTGATCGCATTGACGAAAGCGCCCCGATGGGGCGAAGTGGTGACCACGCCAATCTGTTCCAGGGCTCGTAAGGCTTCCCTGACGGTGCTCTGGCTGACGCCCAATTCCTTGGCGACCTTGGATTCCACTATGCGATCGCCCGGTCGGAGCTCTCCTGCGATGAGCGACTCCCATAGGGTCTGACGAACCTGCTCGTGGAGCGGTCTGAACTCGACCTTGCTCCCCGACAGGTTTGGCCTGTCACTTGTCTCCAACAGTGCAACCTCTCTTGACAAACCATGGTGAATTAGCGATTATCGATAATCGGTAAGCGATAGCGAGTATAGCACGCCGTGCTTCTCGAGGCAAGGGGGGGTGCCGCCGATTTCGGCCGGCCGCGGCTACATTGCCGTTCCCTTCCCAGGTTACAATGCTACCTCGACGTATCGCGGCATGGCCGCTGCCGCATGAAAATAGTGATGAAGGAGACCGAGGGATGACCACCGAGCAGACGAAGGAAAGTGTGTCGTCTTATGGATCAAGTGGAAAGCACGCCCCTGTTGCCCTCGTGACCGGCGGAGGCACCGGGCTTGGTCTTGCGATCAGCCGTCAACTAGCCAAAGAGGGATTTCGCTTGGCAGTAGGCTACTCGAGATCCGAGGCCCAGGCGTTGGCAGGCGCAGAGTCCTTGAGACTTCTTGGAGCCGAGGTGTCCCTGCACCGGGCCAACATCGCCATTGGGTCGGAGACGGACGCCCTTATCGACCAAGTCTACGACACCCACGGTAGTCTCGATGTGGTGGTGAACAATGCCGGCATCACCCGCTTCGTCCCCTTCCCGGACATCCAAGCTGTGGACGAATCCGTGTGGGACGAGATCATGGACGTGAACCTGAAAGGCACCTACCTGGCCTGTCGCGCGGCGGCGTTGCGCATGAGAGAGAGCGGAGGCGGAGCCATAGTCAACATCTCGTCGACTGCCGGCGTGGTCCCCGGCGGCAGCAGCATCCCTTACGCAGTTTCCAAGGCCGGCATTCTACATCTGACCAAGGCTCTCTCCATTGCGCTGGCACCCAAGATCCGAGTCAACGCCGTCGCGCCCAATCTGATGCTCACCCGATGGTGGGAGAGTCGAGAGAATGATGCAGAGAGGTACGAGAAGTCTATGCGGTTCGGCCGGGCTCATGACGTCGACGATGTGGCAAAAGCCGTGGTCCTGCTGGCCATGAATCAGAGCATCAGCGGCCAGACTCTGGTGGTCGATCTAGCCAACATGTTCCTCTAGACAGCCGAGCATAAGTCTTGCGCGATGGGCAGGTAGCGGATGCTCGTCCTCCGCCGCCTCGACGCCAGCGAGGCCTCCACCTACATAAACCTGGTCCCGGTGATCACCGTCCTCTCCGCCGCCCTGATCCTGGGGGAGGCGCCGGTGCCCTCCCAACTGCTGGGCGGGGGCCTGGTGATCCTCGGCGTCTACCTGGCTTCCCGCTGACAGGAGAGGGCGACCGGGCCCCGAGGCGACGGGGAGAGCCCTGCAGCCTGGTATGGCTCCTGCCACCACCGGCTGGAGGTGTTATTGCCATGAACGCATTTCAACAGACCCACATCGACGAGGAGGCGGTAAGCCGGGAGCTAGATCAGCTCGACTGGACGGGCCCCCTAACCACCGAGGATATCTCCGCCCAGCTTCCAGCCCTGCCCGAGGGGCTATTCGACGACCTGGCCAACGGCGCCATCTTCCACACTGCCGAAGAGGTGATGCGCGCCCTCCGCGGCGAGGTCGACCTGGATGCGGCCGATTTCCCGATCGAAGGCGCGGAATCCCTGGGCGGCCCGGCGGGCTACAGCGGATCCAACACCGGACGGCTGGTCATCAAACCCTCCAGCAGCCACGGCATAGGTTCCGGCACCGACACGGGCGACACAGGCAGCGGCAACACCGAGGCCACCGGCTGGTCTCGAGCCGGCACCACCTTCGGCGAAGAAGCGGTGGAGGAGGAAGCCGAAGAGGAGATGGGCGGCGAGAAGGGCCCCGGCGGCCACCTCGTCTAGCGGTCTAGAACCACGAAACTCGTTGCGAATGAGTCAAGTTTTCGAGCGACGAGTTTGGCGCCCGATTCACGCGGAGGGCGCGGGAGGCTCATAGTTGTCCGCGTCCCCCGCGTCTCCGCGGGGGCCTACACCGTCTCGGCGCGTACAACTCGTCGGTCTGAGGCGAAGCCTCGTTAGCGAC
>JAJZRD010000097.1 GCA_021845945.1 Chloroflexota bacterium | reverse complement strand
GGGGCAGGCGTGATGCCTGCCCCCTGCGTCCGATGGGGTCTAAAAGGGGGCGTAAGCCCCCTTTCTCTCGCTTAGATGAACAGCGGCGCCAGCACCAGGGTAACGGTGCTGAGCAGCTTCACCAGCACGTGCAGCGACGGGCCCGCCGTATCCTTGAAGGGATCACCCACCGTGTCGCCCACCACAGCCGCGGCGTGGATGGGGCCCTTCTTGGCTACCACGTCCAAGCCTATCTTCATGTAGCCGGCCTCGATGTACTTCTTGGCGTTGTCCCAGGCGCCGCCACCGTTGTTCAACACCGTGGCCAGCATGATGCCCGCGATGGTGCCCACCATCAGGAAGCCTGCCGTGGCCTCGGCCCGCAGCAGCAGCCCTACCACCACCGGCATGCCCACGGCCAGGACGCCGGGGAGCACCATCTCCCTCAGGGCAGCCTGAGTGGTCAGATCCACGCACTTGGCGTAGTCGGGCTTGGAAGTCCCCGCCATGATGCCGGGATCGTTGCGGAACTGGCGCCGAACCTCTTCGATGATGGCACTGGCCGTCCGCTGGACGGCCCGGATCGCCAGGGAGCTGAAGAGGTACACCAGCATGGCTCCGAGCAGGGCACCGATGAAGACGTCCACCTTCGCCAGGTTGACGGTGTTGAAGACGAAATTGGCGGGGACACCCGGCCGCGACCGCATCACTTCGGTCACCTTGTCCAGGTAGGCACTGAACAACAGGAAGGCTGCCAGCGCCGCCGACCCGATGGCATACCCCTTGGTCAGGGCCTTGGTGGTGTTGCCCACGGCGTCCAGGGCATCGGTGATCCGCCGGGCCTCTTCCGGAGCGTGAGACATCTCGTTGATGCCACCCGCGTTGTCGGTGATCGGCCCAAAGGTGTCCATAGAGAGGATGTAGGCGCAGGTCATCAGCATGCCCATGGTCGCCACGGCCGTACCGTAGATCCCGCCGTGCTGGAACCCGCTCTGAGCACCCAACCAGTATGAAAGGCCGAGGGCGATGGCGATGGCGATGGCCGTGCTGGCCGTTGTCTCGAAGCCCACGGCTATTCCGGCCACGATGTTGGTCGCGGGGCCGGTCTTGGAGGCCTCGGCGATCTCCTTAACAGGTCGCCAGGCTCCGGAGGTGTAGTACTGGGTGATGTACACGAAGGCGATGCTGGTCGCGATGCCCACCAGACCCGCCCAGGCGAACCACGGGATGCCCAGCATGTAGTTGACCACGAACACCATCGCCACGGCCGACAGCCCGGCAGCGACGAAGTAGCCCCGATTCAGGGCCTTCATAGGGTTGTGTTCCTCGGCACCGCCGACGAACATCAGCCCGACCATCGAGGCGAGGGAGCCGAAGGCGCGGACCACCAGAGGGAACAGGATCCAGACCTCGGCGTTGGCCATCCCGGCTGCTTTGGCCGAGGTGTAAATGGCCACGCCCAGGATCATGGCCCCGATGTTCTCCGCTGCCGTGGACTCGAACAGGTCGGCTCCACGACCGGCGCAGTCGCCCACGTTGTCGCCCACCAGGTCGGCGATCACCGCCGCGTTGCGCGGGTCGTCCTCGGGGATCCCCGACTCCACCTTGCCCACCAGGTCGGCACCCATGTCGGCCGCCTTGGTGTAGATCCCGCCGCCCAGTTGGGCGAAGAGGGCCACGAAGCTGGCGCCGAAGCCGAAGCCGACGATCAAGAAGGGCGCTTTGTCAGGAGAGACCAGCCCGCCGTAGGCGTAGAAGATGCCCGCCACGCCCAGCAGGCTCATGGCGATGACCAGGAAACCGGAGACTGCGCCGCCCCGCATGGAGACCGTGATCGCCTCCTGGAGGCTACGCTGAGCTGCGGCCGCCGTCCGAACGTTGGACTTCACGGCAACGTACATACCGATGAAACCGGCCAAGCCCGAGCAACCGGCGCCCACCAGGAAGGCAATGGCCGTCCTGATGCCCAACTCGGTGTTGTTCTCAACCCAGCCGATGAGCACCCCGATCAGCACCGAGGTAACCAGCGCGAGGAGCATGATGGTACGGTACTGCCTCTTGAGGAAGGCCATAGCTCCCTCGAAGATGGCGCCGGCGACGGCCCGCATAGCATCGTTGCCCGTATCGCGGCGCAGAACGTCCCACGCGAGATAAAACGCGAACAGGATCGTCACCAGGCCTGCAACCGGAACTATCCAGACCAAGTTCATGACGCTACGAGACCCCTCCCCTTATAGAATGAGCTTGAGTCCGACTCCACGTCAGACAAACCACACGCAACACAAATGGGCGGGACTCGACCGCCCCGTCCAATAACCGGCAGCCCGCCGATCGCTCGCACCGCCTGGCTGCCTGGCTCTGTATAAGATGCCGCCATGGTAGCACAAACACCCGGATGTATGCCACTCACCTTGTACTCGTTCGCTAGGGCCTTTTCAGAGTCATCGGATGATGACGAGGGAATGAACAGAGACTGCCTGTGCACGCCCAGTTAGAGTGTATTTGTCTAATTGGCGTAGCAGGCTAGCCTACGCAGGTAGAGGCGGGACATTGCGAGATAGATCCAGGCTTCGGTGGTCTCGAGGAGTTCCTCGTAGTCGCGTACGAGCCGGCGGCACTTCAGTAGCCATGCGAAGCTGCGCTCTACAACCCACCTGCGAGCAGCTACTACGAAGCCCACTTGGTTCTCCAGCTTGCGTACCACCTCCAGGACGACCTGGAGTTTCTCCTTTGCCCAGTCCACCAAGCCGCCCTGGTAGCCCCTATCTGCCCACACGTTGGCCAGCCGTGGGTGCTCCGCCTTGGCCGCGTCCAGCACGTCCATCCCGCCGTCCGGATCCTGTACGTCAGCACTGCTCACAAACAGCTCCGTCAGTCGCCCCTCGGTGTCTACCAGCAGGTGACGCTTGCGCCCAACGGTCCGCTTGGCCCCGTCATAGCCTCGGGGCCCTCCCCGTTCGCTGGTATGCACCGTCTGGCTGTCCAGGACGCCCGCGCTCGGTTCCGGGTCGCGGCCGGCTCGTCGCCGGTCGGCCGCAAACAACGCGTCGTGGATCCGTTTCCAGGTCCCGTCCATCGTCCAATCCCGGAAGTAGTCGTATACCGTCCCCTTGGGGGGTAGATCGTGGGGCATAGCATCCCAGGCAATGCCGTTGCGCAGCACATACAAGATAGCGTTGATGATCTCCCGATAGCTGTGGATCCGCGGCTGGCCTCGGGTCCGTTTGACCGGCAGCAACGGCTCCAGCAGGGCCCACTCGGCACCGGTCAGGTCGCTCGGGTAGGCCCTACGCTCGGGTTTCGGCTCGGCAGAAGGTTTCACGTAGGGCATGGTTCACCTCGTAGAATGACGGCCCTATATGTTACCCGACGAGCCATAATTAGTCAAATACACTCTTAGCCCCAGCCCATCCAGCACCTCGGGGCGTAGCTTCGCAAACCGGCTGATGTCGCTCATAGATCTGGCTCCCCCCATGAGAGCGAGGACGGCAAGGCTGTCGTAGGTTCGGTGCTCATTGCCGTCCACCTCCCTCGTGCAGGGTCTCTCCGAGAGCCGGCGCTCCAGCATCTGGCTCAAGAGCCACAGCAGCCTCTTGCACTGGGACGGCGGTAGCTGCTCCCACAGGCTGATCTCCTGCCCCGTCGTGGGCGGGGGGGGAAGTACGGTGACTGGTCCTGGCACTGTGGCGAACCTCCCTCTCGCCGGTAGACCTGGCCCGCTTGGATCCTCCCTACCACTGCCAGAAGCCCGAGCAGCCCCTCTATCCGTATGACCGGACGATGGGGTGCGAGCGCAATCTCTGTTCCCTCACGGGCATTGTGGATGGGTCTTTGATTGAGCCTTGAGATGGATCACCAGTTGCCTCTTCGATGGCGTCAATGGAGTTAACGATCGCCTCGAACAACGGGAGCAGAACTCGGTTCTTCGGAAGGCTGATGTTCCTGACTCTGCCGATGACGTTCGCTTGCACTGTGGCAACTCCTATCACGAAGTGGCATGATCGGGCTCTGGGCGCGCAGCTCGGTTGGTACGCAGGCGTGGCCGGCGAGAAGGCCAGCCGCTATAGCCCGAGCGTCGGCGGCGCAAAGACAGCTAGCTCCGAGAACTCAATCGGCTGCAGCTTCTTGAATTCGCTCTCGGGGACCTTCAGGTAGCGCCAGTCGGTGCCGGTGAGGAGCGTCGCGTTCTCACACCAGATCTGCGCGGCGCGGTCCTTGTGGGCGACATCCACATCCTCGCGGCCCTTGGTTTCCGCGAGGTAGTGGGTGCCGTCGGTCAGGCGGGCGACGAAGTCGGGCTCGTAATAGCGGAGGTTGCCCACGGCGTCGGTGTACTCGATGGCGAAGCCGAACTGCTCGGGGAGCTTGGCAAAGGCGGCAACGTCGGGGGCGTCCTTCAGGAACCTGGCAAAGTCGTACTCGAACTGGTTCTCGCATGGGACGAGGTTGAACATAGTGTCCGGCGCCTCTAGGGTCTTGCGCGAGTACGGGAAGGGTGGAGTCTCGGAGAGCTTCCGGTCGGCGCGCACAAGCTGGGGCGAGAGCTCCTCCACCACGAGGCTGCGCAGAGCGGCAACGAAGGTCTTGACGGTGACGTAGTGGGCGACGTTGGATGAGATGGCCCTGATTATGGCAGGGTCGTCCAGGTTGACCTCAGCGCCGAAGGCCCTGGTCTGGAGGAACTCCCGGACCTTGGGGACCAGGGCGGCGAACTGGGACGGGAGCTTCACGTCCTGGGCGATCCGCTTGGCGTAGTAGGAGATCACCTCCTGGGAGGTCTGGGGCTGTGGCACGGTGTAGTCGCGCTCAATGACCTTCTGGAGTGTGACGATATCGTAGCCCTCGTAGTGGAATGCCTGGGCGGCCGCATCGCCCTCTTTGCGCGGAAGGGGCGGGGTGTTGAAGGCAGCCACGTCCAGGGTGGCGATCTCCTCGGCCAGGGTCCTCTTGCGGGCGAGGATGGGAGTCAGGACCGGGACGGCGATGTCCTTGTCCAGCTTGTCGGGGTCGGGCTTGATGGTTACGATGACGAGCCTGTCCTTGCCGACGTCGAAGGTGCCGAACTCGATGTCCTCCTCTCTCTCCAGCTGCTCCACGAACTCCAGAAAAGCCTTGTTGCCGATCACATCCACCCGTTCCAGGTAGTCGGCGGAGAGCTCGCGGAACATCTTGCGAAGACCGCGGCCGATAGTCTGTTCTGGAAGGATGTTGGCCCTGGCGGAGTAGGGGCGGAGGCCGACAACGACGGTGACGTTCTGAACGTCCCAGCCCTCGCGGAGCATCAGGACGCTGACGATAGCGTTGACAGGGCAGGTCTCGTCGTCCACCCGGCGGGCGGCCTCGCGGGCCCTGTCCAGGTCCTTCTTGGAGACCTCACCACTGTTATCGGTGTGAATCACGAGGGTGCGCTCGCCGGTGAGCTCAGAGGGGTACTTGGTGCGGAGATAGTCGGCGACGTCGTCCGCCTCGGCGGTGGAGTTCATCATGACGAAGAGGATCGGCCTCTTGCCGAGGGGCGCGAGCTGGTCGTGATACTCACGCCAGCGCTCCACGCCGGTCGTGAGGAAGGGCTGGTAGCGAACGCTGGCGATATCTGAGGGGCGCTCCTGTATGCCGGTGGTCACGCCCTTCATGGGACGCTTGACGATTCCGTCGATGATGGCCTGCTTGAGCGGGTAGTCGTAGACGATCCAGGAGAAGAGGGCGCCCTTGCTGTGGCGGGGCGTGGCCGAGAAATCGAGCTGGGCGGCGAGGCCGGGGTTGAGTGCCAGGTGAAGGCGACGGATGGCCCTGTTCCACTCGCTCTCCTCATCGTGCGTGTGGTGGGCCTCGTCATTGACGACCATGCAGGGGGCGCTACGTGCGGCGATCCGCTTGTCGAAGTCCTCCACCTCGGTCTTGTTGGTGGGTGGCTTGTGACCCAGGACGGCCGCAATCGGGTCGGGTTCCTCGTCTTCGCCGTTGTCCCGTCGGCCGTAGAACTGCTGAACGTTGGTCAGGTAGAGGGCACCCTGGGAGGACGCCCGTTCGGGCTCGTCGCGCATGTAGCAGTCGAAATCCCAGAACAGCTTGAGCGCCGGGGGGATGACGGGGTCCGAACGGAAGATGCGGCCGCCGGCGAAGTCCGTCCGCAGTCGCTCGAAGACGATGACGTTGGGCGCGACGATGAGGAAGGTGCGGGCGAAGTCGTCCCGCCCCTCGGCGACGGCGTTGAGGTAGTGCCAGGCGATGGCGAGGGACATGACCTTGGTCTTGTCCGAGCCGGTAGCCATCTTGACGCCGTAGCGAGCGAAATCGTCGTACTGGAGGAGTCGAAGCTCCTTGACGTTGGAGGCGTACTTCTCCAGAAGGTCCTTCTGGGACCGGATGCCGGCGACCTCGTAGAGGTAGATTAGGGTCTCGATGGCCTCGCGCTGAGCATCGTAGTAGCGGAAGGCCCGGCCGTTGGGCAGGCGGTGGTCGGTCCTGAACCAGTGGTTGAGCAGGATGCGGGTGGTGTCTGTGACGCCCCTGTATCCAGCAGACCGCCAGTCGGCGACCGCCTCGCGGATGGCTGGAACGGCCGGCGCGGTCTTGACCCTGGCCTCGAGGAGAGAGGGCTGATTGGGATCGCGGCGCGGGCGCGGCATCTCAATGCACCTCTACCGACAGGGTCTTGGTGGTGTCGTTGCCGAGGATGTCTATGACCTTGACCATGACCGTGTAGCTGCCGGGCTGGTCGTAGGTGTGGTCGGCTGACAGCTCCAGGTCGCGCTTCTGGCGGGTGCGGTAGCTCTGCCACTGGTTGTGGAAGGTGTCCGAGCGGTTGTCCCAATCGACCGCCCAGTAGTCTATCCACTGGGTCCAACTGGTGATCGCACGCTGGACGTCCTCCGGCACGTCATCCAGGGGAATGACGAAGTCGGTCAGGGTTAGGGACACGCAGCGGCCGCTCACCCGGGTGTCGAGGGAAAGGGCGGCTAGCTCGAAGAAGCGAATGTCGCCCTGCTCGACGGCGCGCTTCTCCAGCACCTCGCGGGGGATGCGGACGAAGCGCATGTTGATGTTGGCGAGGGCCGCCTGCTGCTTGGCGACCTCGTTGAGCTCGAAGGCGAAGTCCCAGCCGAGGACGTCGACGGCGTTGGTGGTTGGGGCACCGGAGCCGGAGCCGGTGGCTCTGCGGAACTCGGCGGCGATGTTGGCGACGTCCGCCGGGCTGACCGGGGAGTCCACCGACCCGACGTGGACCATTCGGCCCGCCCTGACGCCATGGAGCCAGGAGTAGCCGGTGACGGGCTGGGCCCTGTAGAGGTCCAGGATGAAGCGGCGGTAGGCGAGTTGCCGGTTTTCTGCGGACTCGCCGAACTCGGCGGCCTGCCAGAGTTGGCGCTCGTACTTGCCGAGGTTCTGGACGACGAAGGGCTCGACGTCCGGGATGGAGAGGAGTCGTTTGCGGGTGGTGTGGATTGCGAAGCGGCCGAGGTCGGCGGCAATCCAGCGGCGGCCGAGCTTTTCGGCGATGACAGGAGTGGTGCCGGACCCGCAAAAGCAATCGAGCACGAGGTCGCCATCGTTGGAGGATGCCTTGATGATGCGATCGAGGAGCGCTTCTGGTTTCTGGGTTGGGTAGCCGGCGGCCTCAATGGCCTGCGAGTTGATGGGATTGAGGTCGGTCCAGATGGATTGCAGAGGGTTGCCCTGCATTTCGTCAAGGTAACGCTTGTAGCGTGGCACCGCCCCTGGACTGGGCTGGACGATGCGACCCTCTTCGTAGAGTTGTTGCATCCGCTCCCTGCTGTATCGCCAGTACTTCGTAACACCGAGGAACTCGTAGTACGGGTTTCCTCTGGATGCTCCCCCCGGAGCCGTCATGTCGGCCAGTTCATATCGTCTGTCTGTGTCCGGTTCAATCGAGCGATAGTGTGTTTCCAGGTACTTCTCATCGTGGGGAGTGTGGGACTGGTTCCACACGTAGGTCTGGGATTTCGAGTAGAACAGCAGGCAGTCGTGCACACGTCCGTAATGGCTGGAGCCCTGTCTGGCGTCGCTATGGGCCGTCTGTCTCTTCCATATAATCTCGTTTATGTAGTTGCTGTTGCCGAACACTTCGTCAAGAAGCACCTTGGCGTAGTGGGACATATTGTGGCCGATGTGGATGTAGATACTTCCCGATTCATTCAGGAGGTCGCGTAAGAGGAGCAACGATTCGTACAGCCACTGCAGGTATGATTCAAGACCGCGCCCCCAGGTATCGCGATACGCCTTTTGCTCGATGATGCTGGGTTCCTTGATGAAACCCGCGCCGCCCACCTCGGCTCGGAAGGAGAAGTCGGCGCCGGTGTCGAAGGGTGGGTCGATGTAAATGAGATCCACCTTGCCAGCGAACTCGTCCAGGAGAGAGGGGAGGACGTACTTCTTGTCGCCCCAAATGAGACGGTTGCGCCACTCGGGGTCGCGGCCCATGCTGAAGAAGTCGAGGGCGCGCTGGCGCTCCTGGGCGGACTCGTTGACGGTCTCGACGGTTTGGAAGGGGAGGGCAGCGCGCAGAGGAGCGACCTTGCGGCCGTCCTTGTCGTACTTGCCTTCCCAGATGAGCTCGGTCATAGCCATCTCCTGACTCAGGCTGTTCATTGGAGAATCAGTTGAGGAGACGCTCGTCAAGATTCGGTGCACGCGCTTCGATTACTCGCGTGGCCTATCTGGCTGTAGATGCAACGATACATCCAGGGACAGCGTGTGTCTACTCCTGGGGGGCTCGCAGACTATTGATCTTGGTCTATAATGCCCTCAGCTTTGGAGTAGGCCAAGGGGCCGTTGGAAGAAGAGCGGCTGATTTCGCTCAAGGAGGCGGCGGCCCGGTTCAGGATCAGTCAATCCCATCTCCAGCTTCTGGCCAGAACAGGCCGCCTCGAAGCTAAGAAGATGGGGCGCGACTGGTTCACGACAGCCGAGGCCGTGGCCGCATACCTGTCAAACCCTGAGCTGCGGAGCAAGGACCCGTATAAGTACAAGCGCAGTTGACACTGCAATGGCTGGGCATTATAGTATGGCCGCCAATTGGCGGCCGTTTTGTTTGCGCTGGGGCTTCAAGAGCCCGGGATTCGGGAGGATCGCGATGGAAGGTGGCGGCGACGGCGGCTGAAAGCGGGCGGTTGTGAACGGAGGCGGAGAAGAGCCATGGAGAACACAGTAGCCAAGAGGCTCTACAGGTCTCTAAGGAACGGAGACCCGTCGTGCTACGATTGGTTCGATGCGGCTCTAGAAGCCGCCATGCGTCGTGGAGTGGGGTTGGACCAGGTGATATGGGAGGCGGTACGCGACATACTGAATCGAGTCGAGCAAGAGGCAGATCGGTCAAGCTCCGAGCGCTCGTAGACGGGGGTACCCTCGAACGCCGAGACGACGCTGCATCTGGATGTGGAAGCCTTCCGCGGGTCTCCAAGCCAGCATCCCGCAGACGCGATAACGTTCCCCTGCCCCCTTTACGCGGGCTGGCACAGGCCTTCTCCGGATCGTCAATGTCGCTCTCGCCCTCGTCTAGCCCGTCGTTCCCCGCCATAATACCCTCAGCTCTAGAGTGAACCAGGGGCCCGTTGGAAGAAGAGCGGCTGATCTCGCTCAACGAGGCGGCGGCCTGAAGTGGACTCAGCACCGGATTCCTGACAAGGCTATGCAGAACTGGGAAGATCAAGGCAACCAAGGTAGGCCGGGACTGGGTCACCACTTGGCGGGCGTCTTGTTGCCATGGTGTATGACAAGTTCGGGATGCTGGAGGGACTGCGATGGAAGGTGGCGGCGACGGCGGCTGAAAAGCCGGCCGAAGATGGGACGGACGCGGTGGGCCCGGCCAGCTCGCTGCTTCTGTCTACCAGATCCACAGGAAGCGGTCCTGCCTACCGCGAGGCGAAGAACGACGAAATGCACCCGATAAGTGCTGCTGTAGTTCTAGGCACTCCCTCCTCCCGTCCATGGGTCGATAACCGGGCAGAACACGGGCACCCCTCGTGCCCGGGCGACAGCGTTGCCTCTCCCCCACCGCCCTCAAATCAACCCTCGCCCTCCCCGGCATCCAGTCTCAAGGACATCACCCTCGAGGTGGAGTCGGCCGCCATGGAAACGCCGTACAGGACGCTGGCAGCCTCCATGCTGGTCCGGTTGTGGGTGATCATCAGGAACTGGCTGCTCTCCGTGAGGCTCTGAATCATGTCGCAGAACCTCTTGACGTTGGATTCATCCAGGGCGGCGTCCACCTCGTCCAGCAGGCAGAAGGGACTGGGGTTCACCTTCATGAGGGCGAAGAGGAGGGCCACCGCCGTGAGCGCCCTCTCCCCGCCCGACAATCCCAGCAGGCTGCCCCCCTTCTTGCCCGGTGGGGTGGCCATTACCTCTACGCCCCCCTCCAAGGGCTGGTCGGGCTGAGTAAGCGCCAGCCTGGCGCTGCCTCCGCCGAACAGGATGGAGAAGCAGCGGCTGAACTCGTCGTTGACCAGCTCGAAGGTCTCCTGGAAACGGTTGCCCATGACCTCCCGCAGCTCTTCGATCGCCTTCCTCAGGGTGCGTCCGGCCTGGGTCAGGTCCTCCAACTGGGTGGTCAGGAAGGCGTGCCGCTCCGAGAGAAGCCGGTACTCCTCGGGCGCCTCCGCATTGATCGTGCCGAGGGATTGAAGCTCCCGCCGTAGGACCTCCACCTTCTGCGTCGCCGCCGCCAGGGTTTCCGGGAAGCCGTCCACCGGCATCTCCGCCAGAGAGCCGCTCAGAAACTCGACCATCTGGTCGGCCATCCCCAGCAGCCCTTCCAGCGTCGTGTCGGACTCCCCGGCCTCTTGCACCATCTCCAGCCCAGAGTCGTGAGCGGCCTCTCGAATCAGGGCCAGCAGCTCCACCGAGCCTCGCTGGCCCCTGGATCGAAGATCGGCCAGCTCCTCTCGGGCCGCCTCCAGGTCATCGGAGAGGGAGGCCAACTCCGCCTCTGCCGCGTTGCTGCTCTCCCGCAGCTGAGCCACCTGGGTCGATTGCCCGGCCACCAGCTTCTCGGTGGTCTCCAACTCCTCCATCATGGAGGCCGGAAAGCTGATCTCCGGCCCCTCGGACAGCTGGGTCAGTGCCCCCGAGAGCTGGGAAGCCCTCTCCTCCTGCCGCCGCACCCGCTCCTCGGCCCGCTTCAGCGCCTCTGACAGGGCCGACCTCCTGGCATCCAGCTCTCGAAGGCGGCTCTGCGCCGCGGACAGCTCCGACTGGAAGCGGGAGAGCCGCCCGTTGATCTCACCCACCAGCGACTGCTGGGCCGTCAGATCCTCCCGCAGCTGATCGGTCCTGGCCTGCACCTCCGATTCCCGAGTGGCGGCCGCCGTCTGCTCCTCTTCGGTTTTCGCCAGCCGCTGCCGGCTCTGGGCCGTCTCCTGCTCCGCCGCCGCGGCCCTGGATCGGTGCCACTCGATGGCCGCCTCCTGCTTCGCCAACTGGGAGGACAGTTCCGCCACGGCCGCGCTCTGCTTCTCGATCTCTTTCTGCAGCTTCGACGCCTCGGCCGTCGTGGCGTTGCCCTCCCGGGACAGCTCCGCCTGGGCCGTCTCCAACTGGGCTACCCTGCCCTTGGCCTCGGCCAGCCGGGCGCGGGCCTTCTCCGCCGACTCCGATAGCGACGATAGCTCCGTCTCCCGGGCCAGCAGCCCGCCGTCCTTCTCCCCATTCTGGGAGCTGGCCAGATCGCCCCTGGCTCGCAGCAACCGCCCATCCCGGGTCACCACCTGGAAGGGGATGCGGCCATCGGACAGGTTGGCGAGGCGCTGGTACAGCTCCAGGGCATCGGACATCCCCTCCACCACCAGGCTGAGACCCAGATAGCGGGCCGCCAGCTCTCGGGCCTCCTCGGGGCAGGAAACCAGGTCGGCCGCCAGACCGTGGAAGGTGATGCCCTCCGCCAGCTCCTTCAAGCGGGAGCGGAACTCGGCCACCAGCTTCTCGGGGGAGTCCCTCTTCTCCAGCCGCAGCGGCGCGATGGTCGCCCGCCCCTTCCGCTTCGCCAGGAACTGGAGGGCCTCCAGCCCCTCCCGGAAGCCGTCGGAGACCACGTAGCCCTGGGCCCCGCCCAGGGCGGCGCCCACCGCCGTGACGTACTCCGCCGGCACACGCATCATCGTGGCCAGGGTCCCCCGGATCCCGGGCAGCTTGGCCTCCAGGAGCTCCTTCGCGCCAGAGGGAATGCCCCTGTGCTCCTCCCTCAGCGACTGCAGCATGGAGAGACGGTTCCCCAGGTCGTTGTCCCGCTCCCAGGCCTGCCTCTCCTCTTTTCGGGCCGCCTCCAGCTGGGTGGCCAGGCTCTTCTGCCTGGATTGGGCCTCCTGGCGGCGGGCCTCCACCTCGGCCAGCTCTGCCCGCAGCCGCTTCACCCCCGCCTGGGCGGAAGCGACCTGCTCCTCCAGCCCCGCCAGCCGCTCCGTGGCCTCCTGTGCAGCCTTGAGGCTCTCGCCCCGCACCGCCTCGGCCTTGCGCAGCTCCCGCTCCAGGTGGTTTCGCCGCTCCTGTAGCTCCGACCTTCGGGAGACTGCCGTCTGCCGTTCGCTCGAGACCCGATCGAGCTGGGACTGGAGAAACCGCAGCTCCGAGGCGGCCTTCTGCCGCTCCGCCTCCACCGGCGTCGACTCCGCGCGGGCCTT
>JAJZRD010000096.1 GCA_021845945.1 Chloroflexota bacterium | reverse complement strand
GGCCCGTTTCTCCAAAGACGGGAGCAATCTGCCTTAGGGCGCCTCTACACCCCTCGCCCCACATCCCTTCCTTCACGCCCCTCCCGCTCGCCAACTATTTCCGCAATCATTCGTACACTACCGGCGTGGTTCACGGCTGTGGTGACAGTTGGTAGGGGCGACTGGCAGTCGCCCCTACCACTAAGGGGGCCGGGGCGGCTCATCGGCGAGCCGCCCCGATGCCAAGCTGGGGTTCTCAGGCGGCCTTGCCTGGCCGGTACCTTGGCCTCGCGCCCTGCCCCATCGCTCTCGATCGACATTGTGACCGAGCCCCGTGAAGCTGGAATGAGGCTCCGATGACGGCTCGGTAAGGGCTGAGCTACGGGTTGGGTGCCGGCTGGGAGGCCGGCTGCGCTGCCGGCCGGCCGCTGCTTGTCAGGTAGGCGAACAGCTCCGAGTCTGAAGGGAGCACCAGCGTGTCGCCCGCCCGCAGGATCTTGGAGTAGGACTCCAGCCTCCGCTGGAAGGAGTAGAACTCCGGGTCCTGTTGCAGCGCCTGGGCGTATATCGCGATGGCCTGGCCCTCTCCATCGCCCCGGGTCTTCTGAGACTCCTCGTAGGCGTCGGCCAGTATCACCGCTTTCTCGCGGTCGGCTCCCGCCCGGATCTGGGCCGACTGCTCATCTCCTTCCGCCCGGTACCTGTTGGCCTCCCTCGACCGCTCGGCCTTCATCCTCTCGAAGACGCTGTTTTGAACCTCGCTCGGAAGGTCCGCGCGCTTGATGCGCACGTCCTCCACCTGTATGCCGAAGGAGAGAGCCTGCCGGGCAGCGTTCCTGGCCACGTTCTCCATGATCTGCTCGCGCCGCTCCGCGATCACCACGTCGAAGGGATAGGAGGCCAGTTCTCGCCTCATTTCCGAGAAGACGACATCGTCCAACCGCGCCCGCGCCCCAGCCTGGGTGCGGACTGTCACGTAGAAGCGCAGTGGATCGACGATGCGCCAGCGGGTCACGTGGTCCACCCGCAGCCGCTTCTTGTCCAGGGTCAGATACTCCTGGACGGCGGCGTCGCTGGAGAGAAGCCGGCGATCCACGTGGTGCACGGCGTTGACGAACGGTATCTTGACGTAGATCCCCGGCTCGTTCGCCGTGTACTGGTATTCGCCCACCCTGGTGACGATAGCCTGGTTGGTCTCGTCTACGATGAATACACTCTGGGTCGCTGCGCCGACCAAGACGACTATGACCACCGCCCCTGCGATAAAGACTCTACCTGCTCTGCCCATCGACCCCTCCAGACGTCCGAACTGCCGATCCCGCATCCCGCAGAGGCAAGAAGGGCAACGTTCCATTCTGGGTGCCCCCATCGAGGACGATCTTGTCCACCTGGGATAGCACCTTCTCCATGGCCTCCAGGTACATCCGCTCCCTGGTTACGTCCGGGGCGGTCTTGTACTCCCGAAGGATGGTCAGGAAACGGTCGCTGTCCCCCCGTGCAAGCCGGATCCGCTCCTCCCGGAAGGCGGTGGCGGCCTCGATCATCCGGCGCGCCTCCCCACGTGCCTTCGGCAGGATGTCCTCGCGGTAGGCCTGGGCCTCGTTCACCTTGCGTTCTCGATCCTCCCTGGCCCGGACAACCTCGTGGAAGGCATCGCGCACCTGGTCCGGTGCGTCGGCTACCTGGAGCCTCACGTCCGTCACCTGGATCCCCGTCCGGTAGGTGTCCAGCAACTGCCCCATGAAGATCCGGGTGTTCTCCTGAACGTCAGCCCGACGCTCGGTAATCACGTCGTCGATCGGCATCTGGCCAACCGCGCTCCGGAGCGCGACCTCGGTCGTGGTAGCCAGCACGCCATCGGGATCCTCGACGTTGAAGACGAAAGCAGCAGGGTCCTTGACCCGGTACTGGACCAGCAGCCCTACCTCGACGATGTTCTCGTCCCGGGTCAACATCAGCGATTCCTCGAGCACCCGCTGAGCGCCCCGCTGCACTCCACCGGTAAGCTGAGCGGAGCGAAAGCCAATCTCCGTTCGCCGAATGTTCTGAACGTCAACCACGTTCACCTGTTGGATGGGCCAGGGGAGCCGGTAGTTGATGCCCGGACTGGTTATGACCGTCAGCTTTCCGAGGGTCCGCACCACCCCCTGCTCGCTCGGCTGCACCAGGTACACGCCTGAGGCCAGCCAGCCGACCAACAGGACGCCCAGGACAACCCAGATCAGCGCTCTACTCCCCCTGGCCCTTCTGGCAGCGCCGGAGAGGAGCTCTTGAAGCTCCTCCTCCGGCCTTCCGCTCTTCTCGAATGCCAATTGTCACCTCCGTGACTCACCCACCGAAATCGTCGCGTTGCCCAAACCGGGGCAGGCAACGACCTACCGTTCGACGATGCTCGCTTCCGAGTGCCTCATCTTGTCCAAGATTGTGCAGGCGAAGCATGAAGGGCCGATGAAGCCAGCATAACGGAAGAGTGAATTTGAAGGGCGCATGCGTAGATCGGAGTGACTAGAAGCGGTATGTGGGCAGGGCAACGGCGAAGAGGGTGCCTTCCCCCGTCCTGCTGCGCACCCGCACCTGGCCACCGTGGGCCTCGGCCGTCTGCTTTACGATGGCCAGCCCCAACCCCGCCCCTCCGTGATCTCGGGAGCGGGCCTTATCCACCCTATAGAACCGCTCGAAGAGGTGGGGTAGATGCTCGGGAGCTATGCCGATGCCGGTATCGGCTACCGCAAGCTCGGCGACATCCCCGTGATTGTGGAGGGAGAGGGTCACCTGCCCGCCGGAGGGGGTGTAGCGAAGGGCGTTTTCCGCCAAGTTCCACACCATCTGGGCCAGCCGATCCCGATCCCCCAGCACCGTCGCCGGGTCGTTGCGTGCCAGCACCACACGGTGAGCCCCGGCGTCCAACCCCTGCGCCCGCTCCCAGAGCTCGGACAGCAGGTCGTGGAGGGCCACTGGTTGGTGCTCCACCACCTCCTGGGCATCCGCCTCCCCCAGGAAGAGGAGATCCGAAACCAGGCGAGACATCCGCTCCGCCTCCTCGGTGGCCTCCCGGGCGCATTCCTTCCGATCCTCCTCCGCCATCTCCAGCTTGAGCAGGTCGAGATTCCCGCGGATCACCGTGAGAGGGCCTCGCAGCTCGTGAGAGGCGTCGGCCAGGAACTCCCTCTGCCGCCGAAAGGTCCTCTCCAGCCGATCGAGCATCTCGTTGAAGGTGCCCACCAGTTCCCCCAGTTCGTCTCGCGCCGGGGGCACCGCGATCCGCTGCTGGAACCGACCGGTGGCGGCGATACCTCGGGCGACCCGGCTCACCTCGGCAACGGGGCCCAGGGCCCGCCCCGTGAGCCACCACCCCCCGAGCATGGAGACCAGTGCGGCACCGACGGCGGTAGCGAGTAGCAATTGCTGCATCCTTCTCAGGGTAACGCCCAGCAGGTGCAGCGACTCGCCGACCAGCACCACTCCGATCACCCCATCGTTACTTCGCACCGGTCGAGCGAGCAGTCGCACCCTCTGGTCCTCCACGGGCACGGTATCCGAGGATTCCTGCCCGGACAGGGTGCTCTTGATGGTCTCCGAGGCCAATGGGAGCCAGCCGCCGGGCAGGTTGGGGGAGGAGGCAAGCACCACCCCGTGGTGGTCCAGAACCTGGACGTAGATGCCGGGAGAGGAGAACTCCTCCAGTGGGGACAGATCGGATAGAGTGGCGGCGACCACCTTGCGGTCCAGACCGGTCCCATCCTCTGCGGTGATTTCCCGTTCGATGCTGGCCGCTCGCAGCCGCAAGGAGTTGTCGGCCTCCAGATGGAGATTGCTCTCCATGGAGGCCAGGATGAAGAGACCCACTGCTGAGATGGTGACCATCAGGAAGAGGCCGTACCCCATGGCAAGCCGCAGCCGGAGGGGTAGCTTCTGCAACACTCGGAAGCGCCCCACTCATCCCTCCCGCAGGCTGTAGCCGGCACCCCGCATGGTATGGATGAGTCGTGGCTCGCCCGCTGCCTCCAACTTGTCTCGCAACCGCATCACGTGGACGTCGATGACGTTGGACTCGCCCAGAAAGTCTGAGCCCCATACCCGCTCGAAGATGAGGTCGCGAGAGAGCACCTGGCGTGGGTGGCGCAGAAGGAACTCCAGCAGCTCGTACTCCTTGGCCGTCAGCTCGATGGGGCGACCGCCCCTCTCGACCTCTCGGGTCGCCTGGTTGGCCATCAAGTCGGCGAACCGAAGGATCTCCCCCTCGGGCGGGTGGGCGCGACGGAGCAGGGCGCGCATGCGCGCCAGTAGCTCGTCGAAGGCGAAGGGCTTGACCAGGTAGTCGTCGGCCCCCGCGTCCAGCCCGGCCACCCGGTCGGGCACCCGACCCTTGGCCGTCAGCATCAGGACGGGGAGGTTGGGGACACCGGCACGCAGCCTGCGGCACACTTCCAGCCCGTCCAGGCCGGGTAGCATAACGTCCAGCACCACCAGGTCGGGGGGTCGATCGCGGGCAATGGACAGGGCCTCCTTGCCGTCGGCAGACAGATCCACCGCGTAGCCGGCGAAGGAGAGGCCTCGCCTCATCAGATTCAACACTTTGGGGTCGTCGTCGACCACGAGAACGCGTGGCAGGTTCATGGCCTGAGAGGTTACGGCAACCGGCGTGCCAGAGGAACTCGCCGGAAGAACCAGAGAGCCAGCAGTCCGTAGAGTGGCAGGTACTCCACCGCCCTCACCCACACCCAGAGGGAGCTCCCCACCCCGGGCAGGTAGGTGAGATCGGTCAGCACGATGAACCCTGAAAGGAGCAGCCAGCCCAGGGCCGGATCGAGGCGGGGCAACCTGCTTCGGCCCAGCCCCATGGTGAAGCAGAGGAAGGGCACTATCCAGGTGAGGTACCAGGGCTCCACCACGGCGTTCACCAGAACGAAGAGCCCGAGGATCCAGTAGGTGGACAGCAGCAGCGCCTTCCAGTCGGCCCCCCGCCGCCAAAGCCGGACCAGCAAGAAGAAGGCGGCAAGGACCAGCAGACCGGCAGCCAGCCCTCGGGCCACAGCGTCCGGATTGGAGACCACCCGATCCAGCAACTTCGCCAGCAGGTAGCCCAGGCTGTCGTTGAAGCGGGCATCGGAGGCCTCCGACAGGACGCCACCCGCGGCCCTACTCGCCACCAACCAGGGCAACATGCCCGTCGCCACCACCACGCCCATGGTCAGCGTCCCACCCAGCCCCCAGAGCAGCAGGAAGGGCGGGGCGGCCACCACCGGCACCAGCTTCACCAGAACCGAGACCCCCATGAGCCCGGCACTCAGCCCCCTCTTGCCCAGGGCCAGCAGGTAGAGGGCGCCCAGCAGCGACAGGATCATGGCGGCGTCGTAGTGGGCGCTGTGGGCGAACTGCAGCAGGACGAGAGGGTTCCATGCGTAGATCAGCACCCGGCGGGGATCCAGTCCGAAGCGGGCCAGCATGGGGATCAGCAGCAGGACGACCCCCAGGTCGAAGGCCACCGCCAGCGCCTGCATCGCCCTCAGGCTGTCCGGGGCGATGCGGTAGGCCAGGGCGAAGAGAGCCTCCGCCAGCGGGGGGTAAGGGGTGGGCATCGCCTTGTGGTTTATCCCCTCCCACAGGGGATCCCGCAGGGACGCCAGTTCCGGCGCCGACGGCGCATATCGGTAGGGATCGATGCCCGCGTTCCGCACCTTCCCGTCCCAGACGTAGCGGAAGACGTCGTCGGAGAGGCTCGGGGTGGTGGCCAGGAGGAGGAGCCGCAGCAGCAGCGCCCCACCCAGGATGAGGGCCAGATCGGCGGCGACCGACTTCTTACCGCGGCTGCCCTGGTCGATCCTCAACACCACGACCACGGCCGCCAGGTAGAAGGCGAAGGAGAACAGAAACCAGCCCGAATGGCGGACCAGATCCGCCCCCGGGGCAAGGGTTACCGCGGCGACGCCGTAGCCGGCGATCCCCAGGCCGCAGGCTACCAGCGCCCGTCGGAACCCGGACTCAGACAACTCTCCCCCTAACACCCAGGCCTCCGGCGCAACCTTCGCCGGCGGACCTCACCTCTCAGTCTGGCTCTTTCTGAACGTAGCGCCCCACGATGGCCACGAGGGCGTCCAGGTCGAACGGCTTACCTATCCACCCGGCAGCACCGATCTCGTCTGCCCGTTTCTTCGCATCGTCGGCCGCCGTGAGAACCACTATCGGGGCCCGCGAGCCGTGGCGGGCCCGGAACTCCCTGGCGAACGCCCAACCGTCCATCACGGGCATCTTCATGTCCAGGAGGATCAGGCCGGGCATCACCTGCTCCACCACCTCCAGCCCCTGGCGCCCGTCGGAGGCCGTCTTCACCCGGTAGCCCTCGGTTTCCAGCAGGTAAGCCACCAGGGTCGAGAGGTCCCGGTCGTCGTCCAGCACCAGGACTGTTTGCGTTTCACCGGTCACCGTTCCCCCTTCCTCAACCAACCGCTGGGCTCGCACGTTGGCCGCTGCCGGCCGCAATACGATACAGATTCCCGCCAGGAATTCCAAGGGCACCGGCTGGAGCCGGTCGCGACCGAAGGCCGACCCGCGCAAGAAGTCTCGCGTGCCGGGCGCGAGGGCGCGCAAATGTGGAACAGAGGTCGCCGCGATGGCTGAAAGAGGCGAGCGCCCCCGCGATCTGGCACGTCAGTTGCTTGCACACTCTTGATCTGACTCTGCTTTCCGGAGACTGTCTGAGGATAGAACGAATGCCCATTGTAGCGGCCGTCGCGGACATCCACTGCCACGAGCACATGAGGGGGCAGCTGGCAGAAACCTTCCGCGACGTGAGCGACCGGGCCGGTGCCCTGGTGCTGGCCGGCGACCTCACCGCCAGCGGCCAGATGAGCGAGGCCAGGGAGCTGCTGCGAGAGCTGCGGACTGTCACGGTCCCCATCATCGCCGTGCTGGGGAACCACGACTTCGAGCACCAGCAACAGGATCAGATCCACGATCTACTGAAGTCCAACGGCATCTACATGTTGGACGGCGAGGCCGTGGAGCTGGAGATCGGCGGGGTGCGGGTAGGCTTCGCGGGGACGAAAGGGTTCGCAGGAGGGTTTGGGCGCTACCTGCTGACCGGTTTTGGGGAGCAGACGATCAAGGACTTCGTCCTCGAGGGGATCGTCGAGGTCGAGAAGCTGGAGCGTGCCCTCGCCCAGCTCCACACCGACCAGCGGGTGGTGGTCCTCCACTACGCCCCCGTCAGGGAGACCCTCACGGGCGAGCCGCTGGAGCTGTATCCCTTCCTGGGCAACTCGGAGCTGGCCACACCGATCGACAACTTCGGCGCGGAGGTGGTCTTCCACGGCCACAGCCACTACGGGTCGGTGTTCGGACACACCAAGGCCGGCATCCCGGTGTTCAACGTCGCCCAGACGCTGGTGGTGTCCTACCACCTCTTCGAGCTTCCCGCGGCTCGGGTGTCTCCAGAGGCAGTCAATGAGTAGCGAGCGCCCGACCTCCAGAAGCTGGGTCTTCGTACGGGTCCTGCGGCAAACGGCAGATGCCCTCAGGGCCGCCAACGTCCCCTTCCTGGTGGCCGGGGGGCTGGCCGCCAAAAGCTACGGGAAGCGGCGCACGACCCACGACATCGACCTGTTCGTCAAGCCGTCCGATGCCCGACGAGCCATGGAGGTGCTGGCGGAGGCCGGCTTCGAGACCGAGGTGACCTTCCCCGACTGGCTCTACAAGGCTTTCAAGTACGACGTCATGGTGGACATCATCTTCAGGTCGGAGGGGAACATCACCGTCGACGACGAGACCCTCGAACGGGCCAGACACGCGGACTACCGTGGAAGAACGCTGCCGGTGGTCCCGCCCGAGATCCTGATGCTGATGAAGGTCTTCGCCCTGCGCGACACCCACTCCGCCAACACCCACTGGCGCCACTGGCGCGATGCCGTGTCGGTGATGCGCAACGTGCCGCTGGACTGGGACTTCCTCTACCGAAAGGCCGTCCGGCTGGGTCCCCGCACGGTGCTCGGCTTCCTGCTGCTGGCCGAGGTCGAGGGGGTGAAGGCGGACGACGAGATCGTCGCCAGGCTCTCTCGGGTGGTGGGCACCGACGCCTCGCAATCCATCGGACGTGGGGTCGCTCCGGCCGCCTGATCCGCACTGCCCCCTTCTGACGCCGGCGGGGCTTCCACCACTGAGACGCGAAGGCGCATCGATCCAGCAAGTGCGTCGTTCCTCAATTCCGTGGCGTAGGGCGGGGTTGCGGCCGCAACCCCCGACCATCTAGTCTGTAGAGGCGCACGGCCGTGCGCCCATACGCTGACGGAGGTGACTCGCCCCATGGTAGCCCTGGTAACGACCCTCCACGACCCTGCCGGACGAATGGTAGAGGCTACCCACCGGCTGCTGGCACCCTTGAGCAAGTTGTACGAGGCGGTCATCGTGGTACCCACCTCGGCCACATCCCCCAGGCTGCTGGAAGCCCTGCACGGGACCGTCGTGCAGCCCCTGGCGGAGAGCAACGGCAGCATCGGGATCGGCCGGCGCCACACCCTCCGGCTGGGGCTGGAGAGCAGCGCCTCGCACCTGCACTACTGCGACTTCGACCGCGTCCTCCACTGGATGGGGCGGTACCCCCAGGAGCTGGCCTCGGTGCTGGAGGCGATCCAGCGGCACGACTACCTGATCCTGGGTCGCACCGAGAGGGCCTTCGCCACCCACTCCCGGGTCCAACGGGATACCGAGACCATCACCAACCACGCCTTCTCCCTCTGGTTCGGCCGCCCGGTGGACGTGAGTGCGGGCTCCTGTGGGGTCTCGCGAAGGGCTGCCGAGCGGCTGCTGGCAGGCTCCTCCGCCTCCACCAATGCCACCGATGCGGAGTGGCCCGCCCTGGCGCGGCTGATGGAGGGGAGCCGGGTGGGCTACCTGGAGACCGACGGACTGGAGTTCGAGACGCCGGACTACTTCCCGGAGGAGATCTCACGCGCCGGTTCCCTTGAGGATTGGCTGGAGGAGAGGTCGAGGCCCCTCAGCGCGTGGATCGCCCGCACCCGCCTCACCCTGGAATCGCTGGAGGCCGCGCAGAGGGTGATCGACGCCGGCTGACCTCTCCCCCCGCCCCTCGTGACCGTTCCCGAGCAGTTGCCGGACCCGGCCGTACTTTTCCATGGCGAGCCGCGTCTATATAGGCAAGAGCATGAGGGGCCGGCGGCCGGCCAGGGCGTGGAGCATCCCTCGAGCAGAGGACGAAGGTTACGCGGATCGTAACCCAAATTGGGGCGAGGTAACCGGGGCCACCCCCTCATGATAGTCCGGGTCTCTGCCGATACATATTAAGTCGGTGAAGTCGATGGCGGAGGAAGCGATGGCGGTCAGGAGCGTCGCACGACCAGTCCCCAACATCAGGACGGCAGAGCGGGATCTATCGGCCCGTGCTCGCTCCTGGGCATACGCGGAGGCGGGCAAGCGGGACCTCCGTCTCGACTTCCTCCGAGGCCTCGCCGTCAGCGCCATGGTCGTCGACCACATCGGCGGCGATACCTTCCTCACTCGCCTCTCCGGCGCCAACCAAGCCATCGTCTCCGCCGCCGAGGCCTTCGTCTTCCTCTCCGGCCTCGTCCTCGGTATGGTCTACGGCGACCGCTTCCGAATGCTCGGCCCCAGGGTTGCCTCCAAGGGCCTCCTCCTCCGTGCCTTCACCCTCTACAAGGCCTCCGTCGCCGTCGCACTCGCCTTCGTCGCCCTCTTCGCCTTCTCAGACCTCAGGCTATGGTACGACCGCTCCTCGGGCCTCGGCATCCACAACCCCGTCGAAGCCGTCGTCGGTGCCCTGACCCTCCACTACTCCTACCACGGCTCCGACGTCCTGGTCATGTACACCATCATGATCGCCGTCGCCCCAGCCATCATCTACCAGCTCTATAAGGGCCGCACCCTCCCTGTCCTGCTGGCCTCCCTCGCCATCTGGACCGCCTCCCAGCACTTCCCGGAGGTCGCTGCCCTCCCATGGACCGTCCTGGATAGCTCCTTCCCAGTCTCCGCCTGGCAGCTCCTCATGGTCCTGGGCTCGGTCGTGGGCTTCCATCGCGCTCAGGTCAGCCGCTCGCTCCTCTCCAGCGGCCCCACCTCCAAGCTCGCCATCTTCGTCGCCGGCAGCCTGGTCTACCTCCTGGCCTGGAGCCACCAGCGCTTCGCCTCATCCCCCATACCATGGCTCGCCGACACCACCTACGGCTTCCTCTTCCTCAAGGAGAGCCTCGGCCGCGTCCTCGCCTTCCTCAGCCTCGCCGTCCTGCTCTACACCCTGGTCCACGCCCTCTGGAGTCCCCTCCACCACGCCCTCGGCTGGTTCATGATCCCCATGGGCCAGAACTCCCTCTACGTCTACATCGCCCAGCTACTGGTCATGGTCGTTCTGTTCAACACCACTCCGGCAGTGCTGATGTGGGGTAGGGGATACATCGACCTCGATCTCCTGAGTCTTGGCTCGCAGCTGTTCGGCCTGGGTTCCCTGTGGCTCATGGTGCGCAGCCGTTTCCTCTTCGCACTGATCCCCCGCTAGACGAAGCCGCCGGGCCATACTCACGGGACAAAGCGCGGAACGAAAGTCGCCGTAGCGGCAAGCGGGGAGGACAAAGCCTGGACCCTCGCCGAGATTCGGTGGTTGTTGCACCGGGCTTCGTGCATTACTATACTAATGATGAGGAACGTTAACCTCGTCGCCCACACCTCTCGAGGACTGCCGCGATCGAATGGCCAAATACCGGTACGTCGCCATCGTGCTCGGGCTTGCAGCCGGCCTCACCATTTCCTGGTGGTTGGGTTTGGGCGGCTTTCTGTCCGTTCCCCATTCTATGGCCGATAGCGCGGCCGCGCCCGAACAGGACGCGACCGACGAGGCAGCCGTCGAGTCCAGCGCTCTCGCCCTCACCACCATTCCTGCTCCCACTCCCGTCCAAAAGGGTGTCATAACCAGCCACAAGTACGAGGGCGGCGGCTACCTGCTCTACATACCTACCTCGGCGGGCCTCGGCCGCCCCCTCACCCTGCTGGTCGCCATCCGAGGCATGGGGGACAGGCCCGAGGATTTCGCCACCGGCTTCGCACCTCGGGCCGAGGCCAACGGCTGGATACTGATCGTGCCCCGATTCAACTACGGCGACTGGAAACAGATCGAGACCCTCAGGGCCGACGACCGGGCGAACCTGGCCTGGCTCAACTCCCTGCTGGACGTCCTTCCAGGGCAAATCCCCTTCCCGATCCGAAACAAGATCCTGATCTACGGTTTCTCTCGCGGCGCCCAGTCGGCACATCGCTTCGCCCTGATGCATCCCGAGCGGGTACTGGCGACCGCGTCCATGTCGGCGGGGACCTACACGCTGCCCGTCGCCACGACGACCCCCAGTGGCAAGGCTCCCCTGGATTTCCCGCTGGGCGTGGCCGACCTGGATCGCTACTGCGGCGGTCCCTTCGATCCGGCGGACGTCAGGCACGTGGCCTTCTGGATAGGCGTTGGGGAGAAGGACAACTCCCCCGGCGACGTGCCCCAGTCCTGGGATCAGTACATCGGGAGCACGAGGGTGGAGCGAGCCAGGGCCTTCGCCAAGGCCATGGCCAACCTGGGGGCGCCGGTGCAGCTGGAGATCATTCCGAGGCTGGGGCACGGGGAATCGGCCCGGAGTAGAGGCAGGGCCCTGGCGTTCCTGAAGCAGCGAGAGGCGCAAGCCGAAGCGGCGGCCCAGCAGGGCAGGGCGGATCCAGCCGCTCCGGGACCGCGTTAGCTCTGGGTTGGCTCCTCCCCCACGGGCAGCACCACGGTGAAGGTCGTCCCCCTCTCGAGCCGGCTTTCCACCTCGATCCGGCCCCCATGGGCCTCCACCAGTCCTTTGGCGATGGCGAGGCCGAAGCCCAGCCTGCCGGGTCGACCCTCGGCGAACCTCTTGAAGCGATCGAACAGCTTCGGCAGCTCCTGTTCCGCTATCCCAGGGCCCTCGTCCCGCACGAAGAGGAGGCACTCCCCGTCACGCAGCTCGCCCCCCAGGATCACCTTCTTCCCGGCCGTCGTGTGGCGAATGGCGTTCTCCACCAGATTCCCCAGGGCCTGAGCCAACCGCTCGCCGTCGGCCCACAGGGCCGGCAGCTCGGCCCCCAACTGAAGCTCCAGGGTCGCCCCCAACTGCGTCGCCTCGGCCGCGAACTCGGCCGATACCGATCGGAGGAGAGCGCCCGGGCTCAGCTTCCGCCTGTGCAGCTGCAGCCGGCCGGCCTCAATCCGGGCCGCCTGCAGCAGATCGTCGGCCATTCGGTGCAGCCGCTCGCTGTGGCTGGCGAGCCCGTCCAGCAGCAGAGATCGCATCGCCGGATCATCCACCGCGCCTCGCTGGAGCGTCTCCACGGCCATGCCCACCCCGGTGATCGAGGAGTGAAGGTCGTGAGCTACGTCCCCCAGCAGCTGCTGCCGCGCCCATTCCAGCTCCTGGAGACGCTCGGCCAGGGCGTCGAAGGCCCGTCCCGCCTCCCGGATCTCGTCGTTCCCCCGCGGATTGATCCGGTAGTCCAGTTTCCCGGCGCTCAAGGCCCGGGCCGCCGTCGCCAGCCTGCGGGCGGGCGCGCTCAAGCTCTGGGCCAGCACCATCGACAGCAGGAGGCTCACGCTGCCGGCCACAGCCAGACCGATCAAGATGGTGGTTATCAGCTCCAGGAGCTGCCGGTACAGATCCCCCAGTTGATGGGAGAGGCGGACCGCTCCCACCTGCCTGC
>JAJZRD010000095.1 GCA_021845945.1 Chloroflexota bacterium | reverse complement strand
TCCCTGCCGACTCATCCGTCGCAGTTCCTGCCGTTGCGCGTCTGTCAGATGCACGATAACCATCCCAGGCACCTCCCGCCGGACTGCCTGGCGAGAAGCGTGCCGTACTTATGGCTACATGCTTAGCCGGCCATCGCTTCCCAGGGGTGCGAGGTCGGGTGGGGTCGGCCTCGCACCTTTCCCTGCTAAGGGTTTGCACCCAGCACCACCTCGGCCGTCACCGTCTTGCCATCGCGCAGCAGCTGGAAGAGGATACGGTCACCCGGCCGCCGGTTGAACAGCATCTCCACCAGGGAAGAGGGTCGCGTGAAGGGCACGGAGTCGGCGGAGATCACGACGTCCGACCGGCGGAGCCCGGCCTTTCCCGCGGGGCTGCCCCCCGCCACGTCGGTGATCAGGATGCCCTCGCCGATCGCCAGGCCGTAGCGGGCGGCCAGCTCGTGTGAGAGGGGAATGTAGGTGATGCCCAGATAGGGGGTGGGCTCCCCCGAGGCGATGCGCTCGTCGTCGACGGAGAGGAACCGCTGCCAGCCCTGGGCCAGGAGGGTCGCCGCCAGCAGCCCGAGGGTCAGGAGGGCGGCTACCAGCCAGTTCCTGGTGCGCGAGACTGCCGAAGTCGCGGGGGCGTGGGCCATCTTCCCTCGCACGGGTTGTCGAGAATCTGCGGTGACGACGGCACAGATCCTCGCACGCGGAGATTAACGTCTCGTTAGGACCGGCTTAGAGGTCGATTAGCTCAGGACGGGCAACCGCACCAGGAAGGTGCTGCCACGGCCAAGCTCGCTGGCGACCGTGATCCTCCCGCCGTGCCCCTCCACGATCGCCCTGGCTATAGCCAGCCCCAGGCCGGTGCCCCCACCGGCGCGCGAGCGGGCCTTATCCACCCGATAGAACCGATCGAAGATCTTCTCCTGCTCCTCCACGGGTATCCCGATCCCGGTGTCGGAGACCGCCACCTCGGCCCAGGGTCCATCTCGACGGACCGACAGGGCGATGCGCCCGCCATCCAGGGTGTACTTGATGGCGTTGTCCACCAGGTTCAGCAGTAGCTCTCTCAACCGGTCGGGATTCCCCGCCACCGTCACCGATTCCAGCTTCGGCAGGAACAATTCCTTTCCGGACGCCACCGGTCGAGTGAAGGCGCACACCTCGCGGGCGAGCTGATCCAGCCGCACCGGCTGGGCTCCATCGCCTTCGGCCAGGTCCAACTCCGCCATCTCCAGCAGGTCCGAGACGATCCGCTCCATGCGGGCAGCCTCCGACCGAATGGCCCGGAGGGATTCCCCGGCCTCCTCGGGGGGAAGCGGCCTGCCAAGCAGGTCCGCGTTGCCCCGAATGACGGCGATGGGGGTCCCCAGCTCGTGGGAAGAATCGGCGATGAACTTCTTCTGGGCCTGGAAGGTCGACTCCAGCCGGTCGATCATCCGGTTAAAGGTGGCGGCAAGCCGACCGACCTCGTCCTGGGGGCCGGTGTAGGCGATCCGCTCGCCGAAGTCGCCCGTGGCGGCGATGGAGGCCGCCATCTCGGTGATGGCGCTCACGGGCTGCAGGGCCCGGCCGGACAGGATCCGGCCCACCAGCACCGCCAGGGACCACATGGCCAGCACGCCGGCCCCCAGCAGGAGCCCCAACCACCGCAGGGTCTGGTTCACGTGGTGAAGGGACTGGCCCACCTGGATCAGCCCTATGATCGAATCCCCGTGGATCATCGGTATGGTCCTCACCCGCACCTCCTCCCCCGAGGCCGAGATCAGGGTGGCTACCGTCGCCCGGCCCTTCAGTCCTTCCCAGACCATGGAGGGCTGAGTCGGCAGCTGCTCCTCCCGAAGGTTGGGGGAGGTAGCCACCACCGCACCCCGCTCGTCGAGGATCTGCACGTAGAGGCCGGGCGCCGCGAACTCGCTGGAGGCGGGCACCAGCCGGCTGGGAGCGATGGAGAACAGGTCGAACTCCTCCTGTTGGGGTATGTTCAGATCGCGATGCACCTGGTTGGCCAGCTGCTGGAGCCGGTCGTCCACCTCGCCCACCAGGCGATGGCCGGCAACGACGTAGGCGAGCAGCCCCAGCGCCGCCAGGGTCAATCCCAGCAGGGAGCTAAACCAGAGGGTGAGGCGCCAGCGCAGAGGGAGCACGGGCCCTAGGCCTCCTTCACCACGTAGCCGACCCCGCGGACGGTGTGTATCAGCTCCGGCTCGCCCCCGGCGTTCAGCTTCGATCGGAGGTACCGGATGTAGACGTCGATGATGTTGGACTCCCCGCCGAAGTCATATCCCCAGAGCCGATCGAAGATGAGCTCCCGCCGCAGCACCTGCCGGGGATGGCGCAGCAGCAGCTCCAGCAGGTCGAACTCCTTGGCCGTCAACGCCAGCTGCCGATCCCCCCGCCACACCTCCCGGGCTGCCAGATCCATCGTCAGGTCGGCACACCGAAGCCTGCTGCCGCCGTTGACCCCGCTCCGCCGCAGCAGCGCCTTCACCCGGACCAGCAGCTCCTCCAAAGCGAAGGGCTTCACCAGGTAGTCGTCGGCCCCGCTCTCGAACCCCGCCACCTTGTCCGCCAGAGTCCGGCGCGCCGTGAGCATCAGCACCGGCACCCCGTCGAAGGCTCGGAGCCGCCGGCACACCTCCAGACCGTCGATCCCCGGCAGCATCAGATCGAGCACCACCAGATCCGGCACGGCCGAGGCCGACTTCTCCACGGCCTCCTCGCCGGTCGCCACACTCTCCACCTGATAGCCTTCGTAGGCCAGGCCACGCATCAGCAGGCTGCGCATCTCGCGGTCGTCCTCGACCACCAGTATCTTCATGGCTAGCCATCCCTCCCGAACTCTCAGCCCTGACTAAGCTGCTCCTAACCCGAGGTTAAGGGCCGCATGGCATAGTGATCCTGCCTGCCCGTCCCCGCGGGCGGAGAAACGGACAAGAGGTGGAGCGTGCACGACCATTCCGGCAACAAGCATATGACGATCATGCTGCTGTGCTGTCTCATCCCCCTGGCAGCCGTCTTCGCGGTGTCGGTCCTCGGGATCTCCCTGAGCGGCCTGGGCACCGTTGCCCTGGTGCTGCTCTGCCCCCTGCTGCACATCTTCATGATGCGCGGGATGATGGGCCACAACCGCCAGGAGCAGGCGTCCTGCCACGAGACGAAGCCCGAAGCGGTCCGCCCCCTGCCGGCCAAGGAGGCATGATCGGGCCGGCCGGCAGCGGCAGAGCCGGCCCGCTGCCGCAAGGGTACAGGGGCGAGCTTAAGGGGAACTGAGCGGCGTCTGGATGCAGGCTGAGAATCGGTGGCCTACAGGAGGGGGAGCCGGACGGTGAATGTGCTTCCCTGTCCGGGGGTGCTCTCCACCGATAGCTGGCCGCCGTGGCGCTCCGCTATCCACCGGGCGATGGAGAGCCCCAGCCCCGTCCCGCCCTGGTCGCGAGAGCGAGCCTTGTCCGCCCGGTAGAAGCGCTCGAAGATGTGGGGGAGATCCTCCGGGTCGATGCCTATCCCCGTGTCTGCCACCGCTACGGCCACCGCACCCCGTTCGGTGCGGAGCGCCAGCCGGATCTCGCCCCCTTCGGGCGTGTACTTGAGGGCGTTGTCCACCAGGATCACCAACAGCTGCTTCAGCCGGTCTCGATCGCCCTGCACGCGGGCCTGGTCCAGCTCTCGAAGCGACACCCTCCGATCACGGGCCAGCACGCGGGTCTCCTGAAACAGCTCCAACAGCAGCCGATCCAGCTCCACCGTCTGCAGCTTGAGAGGCTGTCCGGCATCGGCTCGGGCCAGCACCAGGAGGTCCGCCACCAGCCGGCCCATCCGCTGGGCCTCCTGGCGCAGATAAGCCAGGGTCTCGGCCCGCTCCGCCTCCCCCATCTGCGGCGCTCGCTCCAGCAGCTCCAGGTTCCCCTGGATCGCGGTCAGCGGAGCCCGCAGCTCGTGGGAGGCATCGGCGACGAAGCGCTGCTGGGCACGGTAGGCCTCGTCCAGGCTTGCCAGCATCTCGTTGAAGGTCTCGGCCAGCTGGCCCAGCTCGTCCCTGCGCCCGAGGCTGGGCAGTCTGCGGGAGAAGCCCCGGGACAGGGCGATGGCCCGGGCGGTTCCGGCCATGGTGGCCACGGGCCTCAGGGCGCTCCCGGCTATGGCCCACCCGCCCAGCAGGGCGGCCATGAGGCCGACCGCCGACATGGAGGCCAGCAGCAGTCGCAGCCGAGCCAGGGAGCGGTCCACCTGGTCCAGCGACGCCCCTGCCTCCAGGTAACCCACGGTTGCACCGTCCGCGGTGACGGGCACGGCGTACAGCCTCGTCCTGCCCTGCCCATCCCCGCCGCCGACGGTCGTGAATCCCCCCTCCTCGGCCATTCGAGGGCGGCCGAGGTTGATCAGGGGATGGGTCAGCCAGGAGAGGGGACCGTCGCTCGCATCGTTCTTCGGCAGGGCAGCCACGGTGCGGGGATCGGACTCCGGCTGCCGGCCGGCGTTGGGCGACTGCTCCGCCAGATGCCCCTGCGCATCGTAAAGCCGCGCGTAGATGTCCGGCGAAGCGAACTCGTCCACAGGGGGCAGTCGGAGGCTCGGATCCGCCGAGGAGTGGCCGCCCGTCCGGAGGGTTCCGAGGGCGTGGACGGCGGTCCCCACCAGGGCACGGTCGACGTCCTCGTAGTGGGAGGCGCTGTGGAAGCTGTAGGAGAAGAAGGATGTGATGGCCAGGATGAGGGCCAGCAGCGCCGCGTACCAGACGGCCAGTCGCAGCCGCAGGGAGCTGGACAAGGGCTACTCCTCCTCGCCTTCCCGCGGCTCCCGCAGCAGGTATCCGGCGCCCCGGACGGTGTGGATCAGTCGAGTCTCCCCCTCGGCCTCCAGCTTGGTCCTCAGGTAGCGGACGTACACCTCGAGGATGTTGTAGTTGCCCTCGAAGTCGTAGCCCCAGACCCTGTCCACCAGCTGCTCCTTGGCCAGCACCTGGCGGGGATGCCGCATGAACTGGAGCAGCAGCTCGTACTCGGTGGTGGTCAGGTCGATCTCGCGGCGGCCCCGGCGGGCCGTGTGGGTGCCAGTGTCCAGGACGAGATCGGCGAAGCGCAGCAGGTCGACCGCCGAGGAATCGGCGCGCCTCAGGCGCGCCCTGATCCGGGCCAGCAACACGTCGAAGGTGAACGGTTTGACGACGTAGTCGTCGGCGCCCGTCTCCAGCCCCTGCACCTGATCCGCCGTGCCGTCCCTGGCCGTCAGGATGATGATGGGGAGGGCCGGATCCACGGCCCGCAGCCGGCGGCACACCTCCAGCCCGTCGATGCCGGGCATCATCACGTCCAGGATCACCAGGTCGGGAGGCTGCACCCGGGCCAGATCGAGCCCCTCCTTGCCCGATCCGGCGGTGACCACCCGAAACCCCTCGTAGGAGAGGCCTCGCTTCAGCAGGCTGGTGACGCTGGGATCGTCGTCGACCACCAGGATCCGCTCGTTCATCAGTTCCCCCACTAGAACATGGCTCCGGCGACGCCGATGGGATTGTAACAGATGGACTGCCGGTTTCCAGCCATACGTTCCCTGTGCCCAACGTCACTTCCCTGTCTCCCTGCCGCCGGCCCGGTTGCTTCGTGCTTCGGGCAGCCAGGGTCCAACAGCAGCCTGGGGACGATAGCAGCCCTGGATTAAGCAGGTGAGCCATGGCTGAGAGGTCGATTAAAGGGCGTGACTCGGCAGCACGGATATGAACTCTCAGCCCGTTCTAAGCCGCCACCAGTTGCGCCAGGCCCCTCGAAGTACTACAATGGCTCCCAAGATTGTTGAGTTCACCGATCGGAAATATAGAGTAAGGGGAGGGGACATGTCTGAACCCGGCCTCGACCTGAACGCCCTCAAGGCGGGAGGGATCATCAAACAGCGCCAGGAGGACTTCTTCCTGGTTCGGCTCAAGGTCACCCTGGGCGCACTCACCAGCGACCAACTGGCCGCCATCGGCGCCATCGCTCGCGAGTACGGTCGGGGCAAGATCCACGTCACCACACGGCAGGGGATCGAGATCCCCTGGGTCCGCTTCGCCGACGTGGAGGCCGTCACCTCCCGCCTGGCCGCCGTCGACATCCCCCTGGGGGCCTGCGGACCTCGGGTTCGGGTGGTCGTGGCCTGCCAGGGGGATGACGTCTGCCCCCACGGCCTGGGCAGCACCCGTTCCCTCGGCCTCGCCCTGGACCGGCGGTTCTACGGTCGGAGCGGCATCCCACACAAGATGAAGATGGGCGTTACGGGCTGCCCCAACGCCTGCGCCAAGCCCCAAGAGCACGACATCGGCTTCATGGCCGTGGTCATGCCCCGCCTCGCCTCGGGGGAGGAGTGCATCAACTGCGGCCTCTGCGTCCGGGCCTGCCGCGCAAACGCCATCGAACTGGTCGACGGTAAACCGGTTTTCGACCACAGCCGGTGCTATCGAGACGGGGAGTGCATCAACGTCTGCCCTACCAGCGCCTTGGAGCCCCAGTCCACAGGCTGGAACGTCTACCTGGGGGGCAAGTGGGGCCGGGAGCCTCGCCTCGGTCAACTCTTCCAGGAGTTCCTCTCCGAGGAGGACGCCCTTCGACTGGTGGACGCGGTCCTGGCCGCCTGGAAGCGGCTGGGCCGGTCGCGGGAGCGATTGGGCAACCTGATCGACCGGATCGGACTGGAGACTTTTCGGCAGGAGATGCTGGCTTCCGACTCGCACCTGCCGCCCTCGAAGGAAGACGGACTGCCCGAAGCCGCCCGCCAGTGAGTCTGGCAAGCCGTTGTGGAGCTAGAGATGTCCAGTATCGCGGATAGCGTCCTCGACCTGATAGGCAACACCCCGCTCGTGCGGTTGCACCGGCTCCCGGCCCCGGGCTCCGCCGCGGTGGTGGTGAAGGTCGAGTCCCGAAACCCAGGCGGCAGCGTGAAGGACCGCATCGCCCTCGCGATGATCCTGGATGCCGAGCGCTCGGGCCGGCTGAAGCCGGGAGCTGCCATCGTCGAGCCCACCAGCGGGAACACCGGCGTGGGCCTGGCCATGGTGGCGGCGGTGAGGGGCTACCGTCTGATACTGACTATGCCCGAGGACATGAGCGTGGAGAGACGCAGCCTGCTCTCCAGGTTCGGCGCCGAACTGCTGCTGACACCCGCCATCGAGGGGATGTCAGGCGCGGTCTTCGCGGCCCAGCAGTTGGTGCAGGAGCATCCCGACTACTTCATGCCCGACCAGTTCAACAACCCGGCGAACCCGGAGATCCACCGGCGCACCACGGCGCTGGAGATCCTGGAGGCCACTGAAGGGCGAGTAGATGCCTTCGTGGCCGGAGTCGGCACCGGGGGAACCATCACCGGGGTGGCCGAGATCCTCAAGGAGGGGAATCCCTCGATCCTGGTGGTAGCCGTGGAGCCGGCCGGGTCCCAGGTGCTCATGGGCGAGAGGGCTCGCCCTCATGGGATCCAGGGGATCGGCGCCAGCTTCGTCCCGGGCGTTCTGAATCGGGGGATACTGGACAGGATAGTGCCGGTGCGAGATGAAGACGCCTTCGCTATGGCCGCCAGGCTGAGCCGAGAGGAGGGACTCCTGGCCGGCATCTCCTCGGGTGCCAACGTCTTCGCGGCCCTCCAGGTGGCGAAGGAGTTGGGGGAGGGGAAGCGGGTGGTCACCCTCCTGCCGGACACCGGCGAGCGGTACCTGAGCGTCCCCAACCTGTAGGAGCCGGCTCCTACCAGCAGTATTCGGAGGCATCATGTCGGCGAGAGTATACGTACCTACGCCCTTTCGGCATCTTACTGGCGGCCAGGCCAAGATCGAGGTGGAGGCCGGCACCGTACGGGACATCCTGGAGCAGCTCGAGGTCCGCTTCCCCGGTTTCAAGGAGCGAGTGCTGGACTCCTCCGGGGAGATCCTGCACCACGTGAACCTGTACATCAACCGGAGCCCGGTGGAGGAGTTGGGGGGAGGGCAGGCGCCGATCCGGGAGGGGGACGAGCTGGCCATCGTCCCGGCCATGGCGGGCGGGGCCATCCCCTTCACCCGAGAGCAGGTGATGCGCTACAGCCGCCACATCCTGCTGAGCGAGGTGGGGGGCGAGGGCCAGCGGAAGCTGCTGAACTCCAGGGTGCTGCTGATCGGCGCAGGGGGGCTTGGCTCCCCTGCTGCCCTCTATCTGGCCGCAGCCGGGGTGGGAACGCTTGGCATCGTCGACTTCGATCGGGTGGATCTGAGCAACCTCCAGAGGCAGATCCTCCACGGCCAGAGCGACGTCGGAAGGCTGAAGGTGGACTCGGCAGCGGAGACCCTCGCCGAGGTTAACCCCGAGGTGGAGGTGGTGAAGCACGTGGAGAGGCTGTCCTCGGAGAACGCCCTGGGGATCTTCTCCGGCTACGACGTCGTGCTGGACGGCACCGACAACTTCGCCACCCGGTACCTGATAAACGACGCCTGCGTGCTGCTGGGGAAGCCGCTGGTCCACGGCAGCATCTTCCGTTTCGAGGGCCAGATCACCCTCTTCGCCCCGGGGAAGGGCTGCTATCGCTGTCTCTTCGCCTCGCCGCCCCCTCCCGGCACCGTCCCAAGTTGCGCGGAGGCGGGCGTCCTGGGGGTGCTGCCGGGCATCGTGGGTTCCATGCAGGCCGTGGAGGCCATCAAGTGGATCCTTGGGATCGGGGAACCGCTGGTGAACCGGCTGCTGCTGTTCGACGCCCTCGCCATGGAGTTCCGAGAAGTGAAGATCCGTCGCGACCCCCGATGCCCTATCTGCGGGGACGAGCCCACCCTTCACGAGCTGATCGACTACGAGTGGTTCTGCGGCCTCGAGCCGGCCCCCGCCCCACAATAGAAAGGCACAGCCATGCAAGAGATCCGGATCGACCGGGAGCTAGACATCCGGGGCGAGGTGTGCCCCTACACCTTCGTCTGGTCCAAGCTGGCCCTGGAGGAGATGGAGGCCGGCCAGACGCTGCGGATCCTCGTCGATCACTTGCCGGCCACTACAAACGTCCCCCGTAGCCTCCGAGCAGAGGGCCATCGGGTGCTGAAGGTAGAGCAGGTGAGCGAGACCGACTGGGCAGTAGTGGTGCAGAAGAAGAGGGTTCCGAGGGCCGATGAGATCCCTCCCTATCGGTCTTGACGGATGGAACGAGACTCGCGTCTCTACTTGCTCACTCCCGGAATCTGGGCTTCATACTTGGAGGCGCACTTGGCCAGCAGGCTGCTGGCGGCGAAGTCGCCCTCCTTCGTCATCTTCCCCTCCAGGATCACGTCGGCGCCCGGCTGGAAGGAGTCCGGCACCACCCCCTTGTAGGTGACGGGCATCGTCTTCTGGCCGTCGGTGATGGTGAACCGGACGGTGCTGCTACCTCGATCCCAGGCTATGCTGCCCTCCACCACCTTTCCGCCCACCTTGACCTGGGCTTCCTGGGCCGGAGCGGAAGCATAGGCCTCCGAGACGGTCAGGTAGTACTCGGAGTTGCCGGCCACCGCCGAGTAGATCAGGTATCCCAGCGCCGCCAACAGGATCAACCCGGCCACCAGGAACCGGATCCGCCTGCCCCTTCTTCGCGCGACGACGGCCGTCCGGCCCCCCTGCCTGGGCTCCGCCGCCGCCACACCCCCCGTCGACATCGACGTACCCCCTTACCTATCTGAACGCCTTCAGGGCAGCCGACAGCGACGCCGGATCGACTCTATCGAATCCGATCCATATCACCTTGCTGCCGGTCTGCCAGAAGTAATGGCTCTCCTGGCCGTTCCGCACCGATAGGACCCGCACCCCCTCCACGGTGACGGGCTTCAGGTCGGCGAAGTACTGGTTGCCGGCGCCGATCCGCCGCTCCATCTGCTCCAACAGTTGAAGGGCGTCCTTCTCCGACGCCGTCGCGCCGACGTAGACCACCGCGCCGCCCGAGGCACCATCGTAGTGGGCCACGTAGCCGTCCACCAACCCCACACCCTTGCCGTGAAGCTTGGACATCTGGGCCACCGCGTCGGGACCCGAGGTGGTCTGGGCCAGTCGATAGCCGGCGAAGGTCGGGGGCGCTGTTCCCCCGCTACCGTTGGCGGCGCTCCAGAGACCGCTGCCCACGGCCCAGAGCAGCCCGGCGCCGAAAACCAACGGCAGCAGGCGGATCAGCGGGCGGCCCCACGCCCGGCCCGACGGATGAGTTCCAACAGTCGAGTTCTCCGCGCCCTGCATCACTTCTCGGTCTTCAGCCTCCCGGCTCTCTCACTTGTGGCCGTTCGTCGTGCCATCCCAGCACCCGGCACCATCCTCAGCGACGTTACCGGAGGGAGATTAAGGACGGATGAGCGGTGGGTGAGAGCTCAATTAAGGGCGGACTCGCCGGCAGCCCCACCTCTCGTGGAGCTCCAAGGGGGATGGCCGTCGACGGATACAGACGAAGTCATTGGCATCCACCCGGGACTGTGCTATCCGGCGGAGCCTCTCTTTCAGCTTTCATGAAGCTGGGGAGGGAAAAGGGGTACAGGCTCGTAGGCTGTCAGTCCTATGGATTCAACGTCTTCTTCCTGCGGTCAGGGGTGGGAGAGGACATCTTTCCGGAGACTTCGCCGGCGGACTGTTTCGGGCACCCCAGGGTGATAGACGGAATTATGAACCGTCTTCCTGAAGCAGCCAAGAAGAAATGGATCCAGGTGCAGGGCCTCTTAGTTCTCCGGCGCTGAACCCGCAAAGTGCAGCGCCGAGGCCACGACCGTGTCATTCTGAGCGAAGCGAAGAATCTCGGCACACGTGCGCGGAGACCCTTCGCTTCGCTCAGGGTGACAACTAAAAGGCCATGGATCCAGGTGTGACACGGGCGGCGCAGCCGTTGGCTGAGAGATCGTTGAGAAAACCGGCTCTTCGGCCCGAATTCCGGCTACTATGCGATGGCTACCCGGTGCAGCCTCGCCGTTGCGGGAGATAGGAGATTCGGTTTTCTGTTCCTGCTTCTCTCCCTGGAGAGCAACGGGCCCCTCACGGCGATCCTGCTGCTCCTTTTCGCCTCGGCCACGCTGGCGGCCGGCACGCTCTGGCGGGGGCGGTGTGGCCAGGATCCGGAGCAGTATAGGAACCTGCGGGACTGCTTCATGGACGAGCAGGGGGAGTTCAGGTCTCACGGCGCCAACTGCCAGGTCTGCCTGGAGGAGGCGGAGGACGCCGCCCAGTGGAGGGCCCAGGGGCTCGCTACCAAGGAGATCCGCGACCGCGTCGACGGCAAGTACGGGGGACGCGGCAAGCCCACCGACACGCCTCCCGTGGAGGAATGAGCCGGGCCCCGCTTCCTCTCTCAGCCGGCCCTAAGCTCGCTTTCAGGGCCTCTTCATTCCCACGCGGTACCCTTTTCCCTCGAAGCCAATACTGGTGGACGGTCGACGTGGACCGCCGACCCCGAGGAGGCAGCAAGTTGCAGACACGGAGTTGGCAGCTCGGGAGGATGGCCCTGGGGCTGGCGTCGCTGGGAGCTGCCGCGATCCTGCTGGCCGGATGCGGTTCCACCACGGAGCCGAAGGCTCCCTCCGCCAGCACGATAGCCGCGGAACTGGCCCAGACCCAGGGGAAAGGGAGCGGAGGAACCGGCGGCCCGGCGGGCACCACCCGCACCAGCGAGGGTGGCAGCGTGACCATCGAGGTGACCTGGGAGAATCCTGGGGACGGAGGGCGGCCCACCTTCTCCGTCGCCATGGATACCCATTCGGTGAACCTGGACCGCTATGACCTCGGCAAGCTGGCGATCCTCCGAACCGACCAGGGGCAGGAAGTGAAAACCGGACGGTGGGACGCCCCGGAGGGTGGACACCATCGGTCGGGCGTCCTCGCTTTTCCCGCTCAGGATGGCTCCGGAACACCCATTCTGGCGACCGGTGTGGAGACCATCGAGCTACTGATCCGCGACGTGGCCGGCATCAAAGAGCGGGTGCTGCGCTGGGAGGTGTCCCGATGAATACCGGAATCCTGCCCGCGGGCACCATGGAAGATGCAGCAGCGACCCCGGCGGAGGGTGCCGAGTGGGTCTTGCCGGTACGAGGCATGAACTGCCAGGCATGCACCCGCCACGTTCAAGCGGCCCTGCGGCCCCTGCCCGGCGTCCACGACGTCACCGTGGATCTGCCCTCGGCCCAGGCCCGCATCCGGCTCGACCCCTCTCGGGTCACCGCGGAGATGCTCCAGCAAGCGGTCGAGGATGCAGGCTACGTCCCCGGTGACCCCCTCCCCGGGGGCGGCCTGCCCTCGACGCAACCGGAGGCCAACGAAACGCCACGGGCGGTAGCGGCATCGTTCCCGCGGAAGCCCGCCCTCTTGGGCCTCGCCGGATCACTGCTGCTGCTCGGCTTCTACCTGGGGCTGGTCAGCCTGGCCCAGGGCTTCCAGCACGCAACCGAACTGCTGCAGGAAGACTGGTACTTCGTGCTGCCCATCACCGTGGCCTTCGGGGTCCAGATGGGCCTCTTCCTCTACGTCCGGCAGCGCTCCCGCTCACGGGAGACCACCCGCTCCGCCACCGCCACGGCCGGGGCCGGCACCGGCAGCTCCACGGTCTCGATGGTGGCCTGCTGCGCCCACCACCTGGCGGACCTCCTGCCGCTGCTCGGCCTTTCCGGAGCGGCCCTATTCTTGGCAGAATATCGCCAGCCGCTTATGCTGGTGGGCATCGCCACGAGTCTGGTAGGGATAGCGGCGATGGTTCGCACCATACGCCGGTCGGGGAAACCCGGAGACCGAGGCCTATTCAGCGCCGGCTAGAAGGAGGCACCATGGCTGGAGCGCAGTCCGAGCCACCCCAACAACAAGACCGTCGGACCGCCCAGG
>JAJZRD010000094.1 GCA_021845945.1 Chloroflexota bacterium | reverse complement strand
CGGCGAGGAGATCGTGGTGGCCGGCCAGAGCGAGCTGAGGGACGGTGACAAGGTGACGAAGGCGTCGTAAGCCCATCGCAGGACATCGGTAGCTATCGCTTCTCCAGGGGGCGCTCCAGCGCCCCCTGGAGAAGCGATTCATTGAGGCAGCCTCGTGGACGGCTTCCACAACATTTGTCGTAGGGCATCTCCGCACCCTATGGAGCAACGGATCCGATTGCTGATTGCGGATGACCGCCAGCGATCTAGAGATGGACTTCGGGCGTTGCTGGCCACCTGCCCCAAGGTGGAAGTGGTGGGCGAGGCCGCCACCCTCTCTCCGCCTCCTCGCCCGACAATCCCCCAGACGGATTAGAGGGCTCTGAGGTAGCCCCACGTTTGGCCGGTTGTCCCCCTCGATCGTCACGCCCTCTCGTGCGACCGGGCGTTTACCCCAGCACCACCATCCAGATGCCCAGGACGGCGACCACGGTGCCCGTCGCGATCCGGGAGTTGATCCTCTCGTGGAGAAGGAACAGGGAGATCGGGAGCGCGAACAGTGGCGTGGTTGAGGCAAGTACCGACGCCTTGGCCGCCCCAGCGTAGCTCACGGCGACCAGGTAGAGCAGGGAGGAGAAGCTGTTGATGACCCCGGCTACCGCGACGATGGCGAAGGAGCGGCGGCTGAGCCCCGCGGTCGGCCGGCCGCCCGAGTTGAGGGCTTCCACGCCGAAGAGGAAGAGGGAAGCGGTGCTCATGCGCAGGAGGCTGGCCACCAGCAGGTCCACGTCGGCGAGGCCTGTCTTGAGGATGACGGTGGACGTCGCGTAGCAGAGGGCCGCGCCCAGGGCCGTGATGACACCGCGCTTGTCGGCCCCGCGAAGCCCCGGGCCCGCCTGTGCGGGGATGCCGCGGGGGAAGGCCAGCAGGTATATGGCCCCCAGCACCAGGAGGCTGCCGGTGATCCCGATCCAGGTGATCCTTTCCCCCAGCACCACCATCGCCAGCGCTATGGTGAGCAGCGGGCTGATGTTGGAAATGGGCAGGGCCCGGGAGGCGCCGATCATCTTCATGCCCTGAAGGAGCAGGCCGTCGCCCATGGCCTGTCCCAGCACTCCAGAGATCACGATGGCGGCCATTCCGCCGAGGGGCACGGCCTCCAGCTTCGGGACGCGGTCGAGAAGGACGACCAGCACCGCCAGGGTCACGGTCGCGAAGGAGCAGCGCAGCCAGTTGATGGTGACCGCGCTGGTCTTTTCGGAGGCCGCCCTCATGGCGGTGCTGACGGCGGCCCAGACCGCCGCTCCCCCGAGGCCGGCTAACTCGCCGAACAAAGATACCGGTTCCTCTCCATGCGGGATCGGCCGGACTGGGGACCCGAGAGCCGGCCACGGTCCCCATGATAGCAGCTTCAAGGTTCCGTGGTGCGCCCTATGCAGAAGAGCTCGCCCATCCGGCCGTCGTGCTGGGCGCAGCGAAGCATCTCGGCAGTGGAGATGCGACTCGCTCAGGACGACAAATGCGACCATGTGTGCAGGAGCAGGAGAGGAGGGCGAGATGCAGTACGACCAGTTCGTTGGACAGGTTCATAACCGTGGCCGGTTTGCCTCGGACGGCGATGCCATGCGGGCCATTCACGCTACCCTGGAGACCCTGGGCGAGAGACTGTATGGGGGCGAGGCTGACAACCTGGCCGCTCAGCTCCCCCCGGAGTTGGGACACTACCTCCGGGAGCCGGCCGTCAGCGAGACCTTCAACCTGGACGAGTTCTTCAACCGGGTCACCATGCGAGAGGGAGTCGACCTCCCCATCGCCGTCTACCATGCCCGGGTCGTGATCGAGGTGCTGAAGGAGGCGGTCTCGCCGGGACTGTTGGACAAGGTTCTCGACCAGTTGCCCGACGAGTACGACGCGCTCTTCAAGGTGGGGAGCCAGGGCAAGCTCACTCAGTGAGACGGGGAGCCGACGAGAGGCGGAGAGGGGGAGGGATCCCAAGTCCTCCCTCTCCCCCTGGGTGAGGCGCGAACAGGCCGCCGGCTCTGCCCGCGGGTCCTCGGGCATCGGGGTTGGCGGGCGGGCCGCTAGTTCATCTCCACGGCAGGCCCTTTCGCCGCCGGTTCCGGAGCGGGCGCGCCCTTTCGGAAACGGCGCTCGATCCATCGGCCCAGGATGAAGCTGCCGAACTGGGAGGCCAGGATCATGTAGACGAAGGCGACGGCCAGGACGATGGCCAGCTTCAGCGAGGCGAAGGCGTCGTCCATGTATCTGAGGTCGCCCGCCAGCTTTATGGTGACCCCCTCCGGCGGCCTCATCTCGGCGGCGGCCGTCCTGGCGTGGGATAGCACGACGCCCAGGTCGCGACCCGCAAAGCCGGCACCCACCACGTCTGCCGTCCGGTAGCTTCCCGCCCTGTTGCCGTTGATCAGGGTCCGAACCCGGCTATTGACAACCCCCACGGCAGCTGCTAGATTGTACACGCAAATGGTACATTGTCCCTCGGAGAGGTACACATGGAACCCAATGCCACCAGCTCCCTGCGCCGCGCCCTGTCCATGCTGAACTGGGTCGCCCTCCAGCAACGTCCCTGCGGCGTTCGAGAGATCGCTGCGGCCACCGGGGTGAACAAGACCTCGGTCCACCGGTTCTTGGACGCTATGCGCCAGGAGGGCTGGATCGTCCAGGATCCCCTTTCAGAGAAGTACCACCTCGGCCCCGCCCCGGTGGAGATCGGCCTCTCGGCCCTGGCCGGAATGGAGTTCCGGGCGGTGGCCCGCCCTCTCCTGGAGTCGATTGCTGAAGAGAGTGGGGAGACCAGCTATCTGGGCGTCCTGCTGGGCGCCGACGTCGTCTACGTGGACGTGGTGCTGGGCAGCCACGCCATCGTGGCCAAGCGGGAGATCGGCTCGCGACTTCCCGCCCACAGAACTGCCATCGGCAAGGTCCTCCTGACGGAGTTGCCCTCCGACCAACTGGAGAGGCTCCTCGGCGCCGACGGTGCGACCGCCCCATCAGCGCAAGATCGCACCATCGAACGGTTGCTGGGAGAGCTGGGCAGGGCAAGGGAGACGGGGTTGGCTCAGAATGACGAGGAGAGCGCACCCGGCGTGTACAGCCTGGCTGCCCCCTTCCGGGACTTCAGCGGGAGGGTTATCGCCGGGCTAGGGCTGGGAGGCCCCAAGAGCCGGATTCTGCCTCACCTCGAGGAGTACGCGGGACTGGTGAAAACGGCGGCCGCGGCTGCTTCCCGGGCCATGGGCTATCACGGCGGCATCGCCTAGCCTGTAGCTACCGAGCAAGCTCACGGTGGAAGGAGAGGCGGATGAGTTCCTTCGACGACAGCTAGGTAGGACCGGTATCGCATCCTGTTCGAGCTGGCAGCGCCGGTCTTCAGATCATCTTCGTCGGGCATCTTGGCATCGTCCATACAACTCCTGCGGCCCTGGGAGTTCCGGAATTACCCCGGATTGTGCTCAAAGTTCCCGTTTGCAGAGAGGTGACGAGATGGAAAGCAACGGCCAACACACGGACTATCGGCAAGATCCCATGGACACCAGCAACGACAAGCCTTCGAGTGCCATGCCGCTCCTGAGCAGACGGCTCTCTCGCCGCAAGCTCCTGGCCGGCTTCGGTGCCCTGGCCGGCGGCGCCCTGCTGGCGGCCTGCGGCGGCCAGCCTTCCGCTCCGGCGTCCACCGCCGCGCCCACCAAAGCGGCTTCGGGTGCCGCCCCAGCTCCCACCGCGGCGGCGGCCGCCCAGCCGACCGCTGCTGCGGCTCCCGCCGTCGTGAAGAAGGGCGGAACCATCAACTGGCTCGGCCATCCGGTGTTCGACGCCCTCACCAAAGACCTCAGGGCCCAGTACCAGCAGATGACCGGCACCGAGGTGAAGTTCGAGGGCATCCCATACCCGGGCCTGCGCGACAAGATCTACCTGGAGCTCGCGTCCAACTCCGCCTCCTACGATCTGGTCACCATGGGCAGCCAGTGGTGGACCTTCGACGTCAACTCGAAGATCGAGTCCCTGGACAACCTGATAAAGGCCGACCAGCCGGAGAAGCCCGCGAATCTGAACTCGGGACTGATCGACCTGTTCAAGGTGCAGGGCCAGCAGATCGGCTGGCCGCTCAGGAGTGGAGTCTTCATCCTCCACTACCGCAAGGATCTGTACGATGCTGCGGGTCTGCAGCCCCCCAAGACCTTCGACGACTACAGGGCCAACGCCCAGAAGCTCAACAAGCCGCCCGATCAGTTTGGCGCCTATGTGATGGGGACGGCGGACGGCTTCGCCTCCGACGACTTCATCAACTACCTGTACTCCTTCGGCGGAAAGATTCTCACCGACGACTTCAAGAGCTGCGTGCTCAACTCGGAGGCTGGATATGCCGCGGCGGAGTACTGGGCGAGCCTGATCAAGGGTGGGCTGGTGCCGCCCGGCACCGCCTCTCACAACTACTCCGACCTGATAGCCGCCCTGCAGCAGGGGCTGGCGGCCCAGGCCATCGCCTTCTCGCCCTACGCCGTCGACATCAACGACCCGAAGAAATCCAAGTTCTCCGGCAAGTTCGACTGGGCCCTGGTTCCGGTGGATAAGAAGTCGGGACTCGATCACAGCAGTACTTTCCTTCAGTGCTGGGGCGTCTTCATCCCCAAGGCATCTGCCAGGAAAGACACCACCTGGAACTTCGTCTCCTGGTTGACCAACGGGAAGAACGACATCGCCATGGCCATGAGCGGGAACGGGCCGGTGCGAAACCCCACCTTCGACGACGCGGCGTACAAGAAGATCAACCCGTCGGGGGCCGTCACCGTCAAGGCGATGACCTACGGCAACCTGGGGATCCCTGCCGCGCCCAAGAGGCCCCAGATCCAGAACGTGCTGACGACCCAGTTCAACGCCGTGGCGGCCGGCACCAAGTCGCCTAAGGAAGCCATCGACGAGAGCACCAAGCAGATCCAGGCCCTCCTGTAGCTGTCTTGGCGCGCCTGCATCCAGTGGCTCTTGCCGTGGGGTGGGCTCAAAGCGGGAGTTCGGACGGAATATGGACGCACAAGGGTCGGTAAACGTCGCCTCTGCGCCTGCCTCGCGGCGCCACTGGATCTACCAGCGGCTCAGCCCGTATCTCTTCTTGCTGCCGGTGACCGTCGTCCTGGTAGGCATACTGCTCGGACCCACCATCTTCGCCGGGTTCGTGAGCTTTGCTACCTACGACATGTTCGGCGGAACCATGAAGTATGCGGGCCTGCAGAACTACTCCAAGATCGCCGCGGACCCGGAGTTCTTTCAATCCCTCGGCAACACCCTCGTCTACACCCTGCTTACGGTCGGCGTCGAGTTCCTCTTCGGCCTCGGCATCGCCTTGCTCCTCAACCGGGAGCTGCCGGGCATGGGTGTCATCCGGGCCCTGGTCATAGCCCCCTGGATATTGAGCGACGTCATCGCCGGACTCGACTGGAGGATGATGCTGCAGGATAACTACGGGGTGGTCAACTACCTGCTCGGTGTCCTGTGGGCCCCGGCGGGCAGCACGCCGTGGCTCTCCGCTCCGGGCTGGGCCATGGTCTCGGTGGTGCTGGCCGACGTTTGGCACAACACGCCCTTCGTCGCCCTGCTGCTCCTGGCGGGCCTCCAGGCTATCCCCCAGGAGCCGTTTGAGGCGGCGAGGATCGACGGGGCGTCCAGTTGGCGGACTTTCCGCCACGTGACCGTGCCCCTCCTGAGCCCCGCCATCTTCGCCGTGGTGCTCTTCAGAACCATGTTCGCTTTTCGGGAGTTCACCGTCCCGTGGACCATCACCTCGGGCGGTCCCTCCAACTCCACGGAGCTGCTGTCCATCTACCTGTACAAGCAGATGCTGACCTTCTTCAACTTCGGGACTGCTTCGGCGGTCAGCGTCGTCATGCTGGCGCTGACCATACTCGCTACCCTCGCCTTCCTGCGGGGGCTTTTCAGGGAGCTGTAGGCCATGGAGAGGAGCCCCAAGCACTTGGAGACGAAGAACCGAAGGCCGGTTCGGCCGCGGGCCCTCGTCGGCCAGACCCTGGTCTGGCTGGGCATCGCCGCCGTCCTGTTCTGGACTCTCTTCCCCATCTACTGGCTGGTCACCATATCCCTGAAGACCAGGGTTCAGATCTTCTCCATGCCACCCCTGTTCCTATTCGCTCCCACCGTGGAGAATTACCAGCGAGTCATCGCTGAGGTGAATTTCGACCGGTACTTCGTGAACAGTCTCATCATCGCCGGCGCGTCCACCATCATCGTGCTCTTCGCCAGCCTGCTCTCCGCCTACGCCTTCTCACGCATGCGCTTCGCGGGCAGGAAGCTTGCCTACTTCCTCGTCCTGGCGATACGGACCCTGCCGCCGGTGGCCGCGATCCCGCCCATATTCCTCCTCTACATGAACCTATCGCTGAAGGACACCCCCCTGGGAATGGTGCTGCTCTACAGCGCCTTCTTCGTGTCCTTCGCGGTGCTGATGATGAAGTCCTTCTTCGACGAGGTGCCGGTAGAGATCGACGAGGCCGCGATGGTGGACGGGTGCAGCAGGGCGCGAATCCTCTGGAGCATCGTCCTTCCGGTGGTGGCCCCGGGCACGGCAGCGACGGCCATCTTCGCCTTTATCTCGGCATGGAACGAGTTCTTCTTCGCCCTGGTGTTCACCGCCAGCAACGCCAAGACGGCGCCGGTGGCCCTGGCCTCTTTCGTGGGTGAGTCCGGCGTGGACTGGGGGATCATGACCGCCGGCTCCACCATCGTGATGCTCCCGTCGCTGCTTCTGATCTGGATCATACAGAAACATCTGGTGAAGGGTCTGGCCGTAGGGGCGGTCAAGTAGCCTTCGCCCGAGAGGAGGTTGTCGCGTGGACCTGACCATCCGTCCCATCAAGCTGGGGACTCTCAGGATCGACAAGTCGCTGAACACCTACATGATGAACACCGGGGTCCCCCTGGATCAGCCTATGATGGCGTACTACATAGAGGGTGCCGGCAAGAAGATCCTGGTAGACACCGGGCCGCCGGATCCGGAATGGGCGAAGAAGATCCACCGGCCCATCGTGGCCCCCGAGGAGGAGCAGTGGCCGAAGGCCTTGACCCGGCTGGGGATAGCCCCGGAGGAGATCGACATCGTCATCCACACCCATCTCCACTGGGATCACGCCTTTCACGGCCACCTCTTCAAGAACGCCCGGTTCTTCGTCCAGAAGAGCGAGCTGGCCTTCGCCGCGGCCCCGATCTTCACCCAGATCCGGGGATACCAGGCCCCGGCAACGGGCATGACGCCCCCTTACCTGGGCATCAAGTACACCGTGCTGGACGGCGATGCCGAGATCGTCCCGGGGGTCGGGGTGATCCTCACCCCCGGCCACTCCCAGGGCAGCCAGTGCGTGACCGTCGAGACGCGGGCCGGCAGCTACATCCTGGCCAACGACACCGTGCCACTGTACGACAACTGGGAGGGGGCTCCGCCCTACGTGCCCCACATCCCCAACACCATCCACGTGAACCTGGACGAGTACTTCGCCAGCTTCGACAAGATCGAAAGGGTAGGGGGCATAGTGCTCCCGGGCCACGACCCAAGGGTGCTCGAGCACGACCGGTACCCATACTGAGATCGGGAGTGCCCGAAGAAGTCTTCATCAATGGTGTAAGGAAGATAGGTCAATGACTGAGCAGCCATCTATGGATCCCCGCCTGGAGAACTACCGCAGCTTCCACGAGTCCCTCCTGGTGGGCAACATGCACGCCGACTACAGCTTCGAGGTGGCCAAGGCCCACGAGCAGCGAAATCTCCACTCCCTTTTGGAGGAGACCTACCTGCCGAAGATGAAGGAAGGGGGCGTCGACTTCGAGTTCTACACCGTGGGGGGCGACACCTCGAATTTCTCCGGGATGGACGAGCTGACCCTGGGCACCTTCCGGCGGATCGATCTCGCCTATGCCGAGGTGGAGGAGTCCCCCAGCTTCGCGCTGGTCACCTCCACGGGGGAGCTTCTCCGAGCCCACGAACGGGGCAAGCGGGCGCTGCTGCTGACCATCGAAGGGGCGGCCCCGATGAGGGAGGACCTCTACGTCCTGCGGGACATGTACCGGCTGGGGCTCCGCTCCATCTGCCTCTGCTGGTTCAAGGGCAACCCGACCGGGGACGGGGTGGGTGAGGCCCGCAACGGCGGGCTGAGCAACTTCGGCCGCACGCTGATCAAGGAGATGAACCGGCTCGGGATGGTGGTAGACGTCGCCCAGTGCGGACCCGCCACGGTGTCGGACGTGCTGGACGTCTCGGAGCAGCCCATCATCGCCTCGCACTCCAACGCCAGCGGCCAGTACAAGCACCGGCGGAACCTGACGGACGAGCAAATCGAACGGATCGCCAAGGGCGGAGGCCTGGTCTGCGTCACCAGCTTCCCCGCGCACGTTTCGGAGATTGCCCCTGACATCGACAAGTTCATGGACCACATCGACTACGTCGTGAGGCTGGTTGGGGTGGATTACGTGGCCATGGGCTTGAACATCATCGTGCATTCGGAGCAGTTCGCCGCCGACTTCTTCAAGAAGGGCAACATCGAGTTCTCCAGCATGTGGCTCCCGGGGCTGGAGGACGTGAACCTGATGCCGGAGGTGACCAAGCGGCTGATCCAGCGTGGGTACGGCGACGAGGAGATCGCCAAGATCATGGGGGGCAACTCCCTGCGGCTGCTGCGGCAGGTCATCGGATAGTCGGGCCTATCGAATGGAGGACCCGGGAGACACCGGAAGGTGATCCCGGGTCCCACCGCCCTCGAAGTGGAACACGCGCCCTGGGAGGCGGATTGCCGTCATGACTGCCAGAGTAGCCATCACCCACGGTGCCGAGATCGGAAGGGCCATCGAGGACGCCCTGGACCAACTGGACCTCGTCCACCGGTTCCAGGGCCGGCTCGTGGCGGTGAAGGCCAACGACACTTGGGCGTCTCCTAACGATCGGACCGCCGTAACCCAACCGGACACCCTGCGTGCCACCCTCCGCTATCTGAAGAGGCTATCCCCGCGCCGGCTGGTGGTGGTGGGAGGCGCGGGGGCCATGAGGACGGAGGAGGTCTTCGAGCTCTCCGGACTGGCGGCCGTGCTCCGGCAGGAAGGGGTGGAGCTGGTCGACCTGAACGCCCCACCCTTCGTCGAGGCGGCGCTCACCTGCGGCCCCCGTAGAAAGGTCGTGGTGAACCCCTTTGCCCTGGAGATCGAGGCCCTCGTCTCCCTCGCCCAACTGAAGGTCCACCAGAGCACCACGGTCACCCTCAGTCTGAAGAACGTCGCCCTGGGTTTCCCCGCCGCCGGCCATTACGGCTACCCCAGGATCCCCACCCTTCACCCTCGGAAACCGACGGGTGGGTTTCACCGGTTCATCGCGGCCATGGTGCAGCGCTTCCCCATCCATCTCGCCATCGTTGCCGGACATCCGGCCATGGTGGGGATTGGCCCCCTGGGTGGCAAGACGGTGGACACGGGACTGGTCGTCGCCGGCACCGATCCCCTGGCCACCGACGTAGTAGCTGCCCGGATCCTCGGGTTCAACGTTCATGCCGTGCAGCACCTGGCCGAGGCAGCCAGGCTGGGGGCAGGCGAGTGGGACCTGGGTCGGATGGAGATCCAGGGTCTGAGACTCGCGGACGCCTTTGCCCTCTTCTGGGACAGGGTGTACGGGGGCACCCCGCCCCCCAGCTAGTGCTTCGCCACACAGTCCGTGGCTACCGCGATGATATGTAGGCCAGTATCGCCTCGGCGTCGCTCTTGGAGATGCCCAGGTTGGGCATAGGCATCCCGTACTCCTTCACCAGCTGCGTCGCTGTGGCATCGCCGCCGGCGATCACCTGGTCGGGAGCGGTGATGAAGCCGATCAGCCAGTCGTGGGGTCTGCTGGCGGCCACCCCCTTCAGGTCGGGGCCTGCCTTCCTACCCCCGCCGATGGTGTGGCAACCGGCACACCGGCTCTCGAACGCGGTCTTCCCCCGGGCCACGTCCTGGGCGGATGCAGCGGCCGCGGTCCCGCCCTGGGGGGCCGTGGTGGCGGTCTTGGGGCCCGACTCCGGGAAGGCCTCCGCCTGCCACCGGTAGGTCATGACGGACAGCATGCCGCCCAGGGCGATGGCCCCCACCAGCATCCCCAGGCCCAGGGCGTGGACGGATCTCATAATCGATGCTCCAATACCGCGGGTGTGATCTGCTTGCTGTAGGAGCCGGCTCCTGCCGGCGACCTCCTGCGGCCGTCGCACCAATCGCCGGCGGGAGCCGGCTCCTACTGATAGGCCGCGTAGGTCAGGAAACCGATCACGATCGCCACGACCACCCCGGCCAGCATGGCCAGAGGACGCCGCCGCGGCGATCGCCACGGTGAGCGATCGTACAGGGGCAGCAACAGGATCAGCAGCAGGGCCAGGGGAGGCAGGATCGCCGCTGCCACCCACTCCAGGTTGCCGGGGAAGTACTTCAGCATCTGGAAGAGGAACAGGAAGTACCACTCCGGGCGCGGCACGTAGGACGTATCGGTGGGGTCGGCTCTGCCCTCCGTGGGCACACCCATGGACACCATCAACCCGATGACCACCAGCAGCACCACGGCCGCGACGATGGCATCCTCGACGATGACGTAGGGCCAGAAGGAATGCCCCTCTCTCTTGGCCCGATCGTACCGCAGGTGGTAATCCTCCTCACGGGTGCGAGCCCGCGCCGCCGCGCCACCCGCGACGCCCCGGACGCGAGGGCTGACCCGCTCCCACAGCCAGGGCGGCACGCTGACGCCGTGGTGCACCACCAGATACAGGTGGACCGCCAGGAGACCGCCCAGGGCCGCCGGCAGCAGCATGACGTGGAAGGCGTAGAAACGGGTGAGGGTCAATGCCCCAAGCTGGGTGCCGCCCCGGGCGACCCTCAGAATGAAGTCACCCAGGATCGGCAGGGTGCCAGGGATGTTGGTGCCTACCACCGTCGCCCAGTAGGCCTTTTGATCCCAGGGAAGAAGATAGCCGGTGAAGGCGAAGCCCAGGGTGGTGAGCAGCAGCCCCACCCCGACCATCCAGGTGAGCTCGCGGGGATACTTGTAGGCCCCGAGGGTGAAGACCGTCACCATGTGGAGGACCACCAGCACCACCATGACGCTGGCGTTCCAGTGGTGGATCCCCCTGACCACCGCCCCGAAGGGGACCTCGTACGTCAGGAACTGGACGCTGTCGTAGGCGTGGTCGGGGCTGGGCGAGTAGTAAACGGCCAGGAAGAGCCCCGTGGCCGCCTGAAGGATGAAGCAGAACATGCTGGCGAAGCCGAGGGTGTAGAGCCAGCCCACTCCCAGGGGTATCTTGCGGGCAAAGAAGGCCTCCCACACTACGCCTGCCCCCGATCGCTCGGCAAGCCAGCCTTGGACACGGGCCACAGGGCCGCTGGATTTCGGTTCCGGCGAAACCAGAGTCGTCATGCCTCCTCCTTCTGGGGAACGCCGAGCCGGAAATCCCGATACTGGATCACCAGGTTCCCCTGGTCCAACCGCCACTGGAGGGCGTCCAGGGGCCTGGGGGGAGGTCCTCCCAGCACCTTCCCATCCAGAGAGTACCGTCCGCCGTGGCAGGGGCAGACAAACTCGTCTTGGGCCGCCTGCCAGCTGAAGGCGCAGCCCAGGTGAACGCAGCGGCCGTTGAAGACGGTGAAGGCGCTCTCCCCCTGCTTGATAACCCAAACGCCTTTGGACTCCTGCTGCTCGATCCAACCGTCTTTATTGGTGATGGTCACCGTGGCGGCCTTCGGCTGGCCCACGGGGAAGTCGGCCGCCGAGCCCACGGTCACCCAGTTGGCTTCTCTCTGACGGAGCCCCGGCAGGATCAGGGAGCCCACCAGGGGAATGCCCACAACGGTGGTGATGAAGGCGCCTACGGAGGCGATAACGTAGCTCAGGAAGGTACGCCGGTCGACCTGCTCTCGAGCGGCATCTTCCTGCTTCTCAGCAGTCTCGCTCTGCATCGCGATTCTCTCCCGATAGCCAGGGAGTGATGAGTCACGAGTCACGAGCGGCTGCCCTGGCCGCTCACCCAGCTCTCGCTACTCACTGCTCATCACCTTTCACTGGTTTGTTGCACCTGCCTCGATCCACAGGGCAATGTTCTGCAACTCCTGCTCGCTCAGCCGCTGCCCGCCATGGGGCATCCTGATGCTGGGATCGGCCGTCCCTTCCACCACCGATATCAGGGCGCTGTTGGCGGAGGACCCGGGCACCACCACCGGCCCATGCTGGGTGCCCTTCATCACCCCCTGGTAGCTATCCAGTCGCAGTCCGTTGTCCGCTCTGGCCGAGCCGTGGCAGCCGACACAGCGCCGATCGAAGATCGGCTGTACGTTCTCGGCGTAGTGGCCGGCCCAGACCACCTTGGCCCCGGAGGGGGCCGGAGCCAAGGTGGGCGCTGCGGCCTGGACTGCGGCTCCCCCGGCCTGGCACCCGGCAACTGCCGTGGTCAACAGCGCCACCGTGAGTGCCCCAAAGGCCGTCGTTGCTGCCGCCTTCCAGAATCTCATCTCTTACCCCACGTTATTTAAGGGATTGAACGTACGCCACCAGGTCGTTCAACTGCTGATCGCCGATCTGGCTCGACGAGAAGGCGGGCATTCCACCTCCACCGTTGCGGACCTGGGTCGTGATGCGGTCTGCCGAGAGGTTCTTGCCCCTCAGGGCCGGGCCCACGCCCGCGTTGCCGTTGGGATGGCACGAGTTGCAGCTCTGCTGGAAGACCGTCTGGCCCGCTGCCACATTCCCCCCCGCGGGGGTCGGGGTTCCGCCGGCCGGGCTCGTCGCCGCCGGAGAAGCGGCGGGCTTGGTGGCTGCTGGCGCTGAAGTGGCCGTCGGTGCGCTGGTG
>JAJZRD010000093.1 GCA_021845945.1 Chloroflexota bacterium | reverse complement strand
CGGCCACTTGCGTGGCTGCCCTGTACCTTGGCCTCGGCGAGCAGCGTCATCGGCCATTTCTCAGGTTGCAGCGGGGAGGATTGCCCTTTTCACTCCGGCTTTACCCGGCATTGGTCTCTGTTGCTCTGACTGTCGGTTACCCGCCCTGGCTTGCACCAGGCACCCTGCTCTGTGCTGTCTCGACTTTCCTCTAGCGCCCAAAAGGGCGCCAGCGACCGTCCGCCTTCCTGCACCGATCCCCGTGGGATCGACAATAGATTATACCACCTGGGGGCCTACAGCGGGGCGTGGAAGAAGCAGGGGCGGGGTGTCAGATCCCCAGGTAGGCCTTCTGGATGGTGTCGGAGCTGAGCAGCTTCTCCCCGGTGCCCTCCATCACCACGCTGCCCGTCTGTAGCACGTAGGCCCTGTTGGCCAGCTCCAGCGCCTCCCGAACGTTCTGCTCCACCAGAAGGATGGTGATGCCATCCTTCCGGTTCAGCTCCAGCACCGTCTCGAAGATCTTGTCCACCAGCTTCGGCGCTATCCCCAGGGAGGGCTCGTCCAGCATCAGCAGCTTCGGTCGCAGCATCAAGCCCCGGCCTATGGCCAGCATCTGCTGCTCGCCGCCGGAGAGGGTGCCGGCCCTCTGCTGCCGCCGCTCCTTCAGGACCGGGAAGAGGGTGAAGATCCTCTCCAGATCCACCTCCCGCTCCGCCGGCGACCTGCGGGTGTAGGCCCCCAGGATCAGGTTCTCCATGACCGTTTGGCGCGCGAAGAGTCGCCTGCCCTCGGGAACGTGGGCGATGCCGTGGCGCACCACGTCGTGGGCAGATAGGGCGTCGATCCTGACACCCTCGAATCGCACCGTGCCGGCCACCGGCTTGAGCAGCCTGGAGATGGTCTTCATTATGGTCGTCTTGCCGGCGCCGTTGGAGCCGATGATGGAGACGATCTCTCCCGTCTCGACCCGGAAGGAGACTCCGCGGAGGGCCAGCACGCCGTCGTAGGCAACGTGAACGTTATCGACCTCTAGCAACGTACTTATCCCCCAAATAGGCCTTGATCACTTCCGGATTCTTGGCGACCCTCTCCGGCACGTCCTCGTCGATCTTCTTGCCGTAGTCCAGCACCACGATCCGCTGGGAGATCGGCATGATGATCTCCATGACGTGCTCCACCATCAGGACGGTCACGCCCTCACGGTTGATGGTGCGGATGATCCCCACCGCCTCCTGGCACTCGGTCGGGTTCAGCCCCGCCATCGCCTCGTCCAGCATCAGCAGCTTGGGACGGGTTGCCAGGGCTCTGGCCAGCTCCAGCCGCTTCTTGTCGGCTATGGTGAGGGAGGCGGCCAGCATGTCCTTCTTGGGGTAGAGCCCGGCGAATTGGAGCACCTCCAGGGCGCGCCCTCTCACCGCGGCGTCGCCGCCCGGGCGCAGGTACGCTCCCACCATCACGTTGTCCAGCACGGACATCCCCTTGAAGACCCTCACGATCTGGAAGGTCCTGGCGATCCCTTCCTGGCACACCTGCTCCGGCGTACGTCCGGTGATCTCCTTGTGCTGCAACCGAATGGTGCCGCCTTCGGGCCTGTAGAACCCGGCGATGCAGTTGAAGAGGGTGGTCTTGCCGGCACCGTTGGGTCCGATGAGGCCGACGATCTCGCCCTCGTTCACCGACAGGGTCACGCCGTCGTTGGCCACGAGACCTCCGAACCGCTTGGTCAGCTTGTCGACTTCCAGTAGCGCCATCTCTACTTCCTCCGCCGGCGCAGGCTACCCAGCAGTCCCATCAGTCCGTTGGGCTGGTAGACGGCCACGGCCACCACGAGGAAACCGTAGATCAGCAGGTCCACGGCCCGGCCGGTGCCCCCCAACATCACCCGGGTGCTCTCCGATATCCCGATCAGCACGGTGGCGCCGATCAAGGGTCCCCAGAGAGTCCCGAGTCCCCCCAGCACCGCCATGAGGCACATGGTGATGGAGACCATCAGGTAGATGGTGCTGTATGGGTCGATAAAGGTGACGTACTGGGCGTAGAAGGTGCCCGCCATGGAGGTGAAGATGGCGCTGATGACGAAGGCGATCAGCTTGTAGTTGGTGGTGTTGATCCCCAGCGCCCTGGCGCCCTCTTGATCCTCCTTGATGGCCCGGAAGTAGAAGCCCAGCTTGGAACGCTCGATCTTGTACACCGCCAACATCGACAGGGCCAGGAAGGCCAGGCTGATGTAGTAGTAGGGGGCCTTGTCGTGGAACTGCATGTTGATCCAGGACTCGGGCAGGATCGGCAGCTGGATGCCAACGGCCGCGCCCAGCTCCTGGGTGTTGATCACCGCGGTGTAGAGGATCTCTCCGACCGCGATGGTGGCGATGGCGAAGTAGTGGCCCTGCAGCCGGAAACAGGGGTAGCCCACGATCACCGCCAGCAGGATCGAGAGGCCGATGCCCACCAGCATGCCGCCCCAGGGCGAGATCAGGAAGCTCTTCAACATTACGGCGGAGCTGTAGGCTCCCACGCCAAAGAAGATGGTGTTGCCCAGGGAGACCTGGCCGGTGTAGCCGCCCAGGATGTTCCAACCCACCGCCATGAGAGCGTTCACGAAGATGAGGATCGCGATGTGCTGCTGGAAGGGGAGGGTGAAGATCTGAGGAAACGCCAGCAGAAAGAGGATCAGGGCCGCCAGGGCCGCTATCTTGACCGGATTGGGGCGCGCCTCCACCCCCTCGAGCGGTTGGGCTTTGGGTGTGCCGGGCATTGCCGACCCAGAGATATCGACTTCTCCTCGCCTCATGTAGACACGCTCCCCCTCAGTACTTGCCGAGCAGCCCCTGAGGGCGCACCAGCACAACCAGCAGGTAGATGGCCAGGACGACCGCGAACTTGAGCGAGGGCGCGATAAAGAGACCGGCCATCACCTGAACGAGGCCCACCAGGAGACCCGCGATAAAGGCGCCGGGGATGCTGCCGAAGCCCCCCAGTGCGACGACCACGAAGGTCGTCAGGCCGAACACCGCGCCCACCTCCGGCTGGATGTAGTAGAAGGTTGAGAGCAGAGATCCGGCGACGCCGACGCAGCCCGACCCGATGGCCCAGGCTACGGTGAACATCCGGTCGCTGTTGATCCCCATCAGCGAGGCGGCATCTCGGTCCTCCGCCGTCGCCATCAAAGCTCTCCCGGTCTCGGTCTTCTCCACGAACCAATAGATGAAAGCGAAGGTGGCCACGGCACCCACCGCTGCCACCAGTTGAGGCAGCCCCACGAAGATCCCGCCCAGCTCCAGCCGGCCGTCGCTGACCAGCGAGTGCTGGATCACCCGGAAGTTGGGGGTCCAGAGGAACTGGGCCAGGCTGCGCAGGAACACCATCAGCCCGAAGGTGGCGAAGATCTGGGCCAGCATGGGGGCTTGGAGTATCGGCTTGATGATCAGCTTGTAGGTGGCGATGCCCAGCAGCGCCAGGGCGAGGGTGGAGACGGGCAGTGACACCAGGGGATCCAGAGAGAAGAGACTCCACATCCAGAAGGAGGCGTACATGCCGATCATCAGGAACTCGCCGTGGGCGAAGTTTACGATCTCCATCATGCCGAAGATCAGGGTCAACCCCACGGCCACCAGGGAGAAAATGAAGCCTATCATCAGGCCGTTGACTGCGGTCTGGGTCAGCAGTTCGGCTGTCATTCCTGTTCCTTTCAACCTATCCCCCCAACCCCCTTCCCCACTGGGGAAGGGGGCGTCCTTCCCTCCCCGTCTCGGGGAGGGGCAGGTGGGGAGGTCCTTTTCTACCTACTTGATGTCGGCCCACTTGGGGCGCGGCCACACTATCTCCTTGGAGGCCGCACTAAAGGGCCAGACCGTGTAGTAGTTTCTGCCGATCACCTGCATGTTGATGCCCTGGGCGTACATGTTCTGACCCTTCTCGTCGAACTTGACGCCCGGCCAGCTCATGATCAGCTGATCCCCGGGGATGTCGGTCGAAACCAGGGCGGCCTGGATCGCCTTCGGATCGGTGCTCTTCGCCCGATTGATGGCGTCCAGCAGGGTGATCATGCCGGTGAAGTCGCGGGCCGAGTTCTCCGTCATCTCCTGGCCGTACTTTGCCTTGAACATGTCCGCGATCGCCTTGGCCACCGGCTTCTTCTCGGCGATGTCGGGGGACCAGGCGGCCCGGGTGATCACGTCCTCGGAGTCCTTGCCCAGCACCTTGCGGAACTCGGGATCGACGAAGCCAGCCCCGTAGGCCAGGATCCCCTGCGGGTTCACGTCCAGCTGCTTGTAGGTCTTCATGAACAGGATAGCGTCCGAGGTGTAGGACACCTGGAACAGCACGTCCGGGTTTGCCGCCTTCACCCTCTGGACCTCGCTGGTCACCTCGCTGGTGTTGGCCGGATAGGCTATGTCGGCGACCACCTGGTAGCCCCGCTCCTGGGCGAACTGCTTGGTGAGCTTGTTGGCATCGGTACCGTACAGGGTATTCTCGTTGACGATGCCGATGGTCTTCAGCTTGATGTTCTTCTGCTTCTGGATGTCGTCCAGCATGTCGAAGAGGTTCTTGCCGAAGGTGGCGTCGGTGGGCCCTGTGCGGAAGAAGAGCTTGAGACCCCTGTCCGTCAGCCCCGGCGAGGAGGACTCGGCATTCACGAAGGGGATCCCCAGCTTCTCGGCCGCCTGGCTGGCGGTCTGGGTCACGGTGCTCTGGTAGGCACCGAAGAGGGCGGTCACCTTCTCCTGGGTGGCCAATCGCTCCGCCTCGCTCTGCCCCTTCTCGGGCGTTCCCTGGTGGTCCGCGAAGACCAGACTGACCTTGGCGCCCCCCAGATTGGGCAGACCCTCGGTCTTGGCGAGGGGCATGTTGAGGTCGTACTTGCCGTTTACGATCTCCGCGGCCAGCTCGTTGGCGTACTTGAGATCCAGCCCCGTGCTGGCCGACCCGCCGGACAGCGGGAGAAGCACGCCGATTTTGATCTCCTTCGGTGTGGCTGCGGCGGGGGCCGCGGCGGGAGCGGCAGTGGCGGCGGGCTGGGCCGCCGGTGCCTGCGGTGCCGAGGTAGCCGCTGGGGCGGCGGGCTTGGCCGCAGTGGTCGGTGTCGGCGCCGGGGCCGTCTGCGCGCAACCGATGGCGATCAGAGTGCCCAGGGCCAGCAGGGCGAGCGCCGGTAGGAAGCGGTTCCGGATCTGTCTGCCGGTCATTCGTGATCCTCCTACTATCTAGATGAGAATTCGCGACTCTCGAGGATGGGAAGAGGGACCTCCTATGCTCGTCCATCACCCCCTTTCCGGGGAGGATGACGTTGGAACTCATCGGATCCGCAGGCGGGGGTGAAGGGCAGGAGGGTAGAACCGACGTCGAGATTGGCAGTCAGACGATCTGTGGCCGGGGTCATGCCACACCCAAAGCAGGCCGCAACTGCCTGCGGAGAGAAACGGTGGGGGCGCCGTTGCCCGATGGCACGAGGGTTACAGCGCTTCACGGGAGCAGCCTCGGCACGGCGTCGTCGCGAGGCTGTCTTTTCGATCCGGTGGAAGAAAGGATTGATCGGCTGGAATCCTGGGTCAACGGGCTGAAGGTCCAGCCGCCATTGTAGGAAGGGATAACCTTATCGTCAAGAATACAGGTTCAGTATTATCGGAGGGTGGGTGACGGCCTCGACAGCGTAGGGAGGGGCCCTGTGCCCCTCCGCCCGCGGAACACCATGCGTGACCGGGGCGGCAGGGCACGGGGCCCTGCCCTACATTATTGACTGTCTTTATCGCCTGGCCCTGCGGTACTGGACCGGCCACTCCACGTCGACGCCCAGGGTCCGAGCCGCCTCGAAGGGCCAGTAGGGGTTGCGGAGAAGCTCTCTCCCCAGGATCACCAGGTCCGCCCTCTCGTTGTGGACGATCTCATCGGCTAACTCGGGCGTGGTGATCAACCCCACGGCCCCGGTCGGGATCCCAGCCTCCCTCTTGATGCGATGGGCAAAGGGCAGCTGGTAGCCCGGACCCACCGGAGGGGGAACGGGGACGACCCCGCCCGAGGAGCAATCGATCAGGTCCACGCCGTGCTCCCCGAGGGTCTTGGCCACCTGGACCGTCTGGGCGACGTCCATCCCGCCCTGCGTCCAGTCGGTGGCGGAGACCCGGACGAAGAGGGGGGAGCGCTCGGGCCAGACCTCCCGGACGGACTCCACCACCCGGTTGAGGAGGCGCATCCGGTTCTCCAGGGAGCCGCCGTACTGGTCATCCCGGTGGTTGGCCAGGGGGGAGAGGAACTGGTTGATCAGGTAGCCGTGGGCGGCGTGGACCTCGACGACGTCGAAGCCCGCGGCGTGGGCCCGGCGAGCGGCCTGCTGGAAGGCGGCGACCATCTGGTCGATCTCCGGGACGGTCAGGGCGTGAGGGGTATTCCAGCCCTCGTCGAAGGGGATGGCACTGGGGGCCACCGGCTGCTCGGGGCCAAAGCCCTTCTGCTCCGGCAGGTTGCCGAAGGCCTTGCGGCCGGCGTGGGCGAGCTGGACGCCGATCCTGGCGCCCCGGTCGTGGCACATGGCCACCAGTCGAGCCGTGGGCTCCACCTGCCGGTCGTGGAATAGGCCGAGATCGGCGGTGCTGATGCGGCCACGGCCCTCCACGGCGGAAGCCTCCACCACGATCAGGCCGACACCCCCGACGGCCCGGGTGGGGTAGTGGACGTAGTGCCAGTCGTTGGGCAGGCCGTCGGGGTCCGCCGAGTACTGGCACATGGGGGACATCATTATCCGGTTCTTCAGGGTGAGTCCCCTGAGGGTGATGGGTTCGAAGAGATGGGACATGGCACCGACCTCCTATGCTAAGGATATGGGGCGACCGCCGGCCGCCCCTACATGACCGCCAGGGACTCCTCCCTGAGGGTTGTGACGAACATGCGGCCAGGGGCGTGGGTGATCATCAGCTCCGGGCGGACCTGCATGGCCACCGCCTGGGGGGTCACGCCGCAGGCCCAGAAGACGGGGACCTCCCCCGGCCTGACGGTCACGGGATCCCCGAAATCCGGCCTGGCGATGTCCCGGATGCCGATCCGCTCGGGATCCCCCACCTGCACCGGCGCGCCATGGACGGCCGGGAAGCGGCCGGTCACCTGGACGGCCCGCACCACCTGCTCGTGGGGTATCGGCCTCATGGAGACCACCAGGGGACCCCAGAAGGCGCCGGCCCGCACACATTCCCTTGACGTAATGTACATCGGCACCGTCACCTGCTCCTCCTGGTGCCGGATCGGGATGCCGTTCTCCTTCAAGGCCCGCTCGAAGGTGAAGGAGCAGCCAAGGAGGAAGCTTACCAGATCGTCCCTCCAGTAGGCGAGGATGTCGGCCGGTTCGTCCACCAGCCGTCCCTCCCGATAGACCCGATAGAGGGGGACATCGGTGCGGAGGTCGGCCTCGGGCGCCGCCATGGGCGGGTGGGGCGAGCCGGGCTCCGTCACGTCCAGGACAGGGCAGGGCTTGGGATTGCGCTGGCAGAAGAGCAGGAAATCGAAGGCCAGCTCCCTGGGGAGGATCACCAGGTTCGCCTGGGCGTAGCCCTGGCAAACCCCCGAGGTCGTCCTCCGGAACTCCCCCCGGCGGATCGCCTCCCACAGCTCTTCAGGGTGGGCGTAGGTCAGATCTCCCATGGGTTCACCTCCGTTTCCTCGATGGTGGCCCGCAGTCCCGCCTCCTGGCGCCGCAGAGCCTCTCGGGCCTCCTCCAGGCCGGCGGCCCGGAAGCGCAGTCGCTCCCCCGGGAGGCACTGGGCCACCAGGGGGATGTCGGCCTGGATCACCGTGGCGATCATGGTGTAGCCCCCGGCGGTCTGGTGGTCGGCCATCAGGATGATAGGCTGGCCGCTCCCCGGTACCTGGATCCCGCCCAGGGGGATCCCGCAGGAGATGAGATCGGGGCCGCGGGTGTGGGCTACCCTGGGGCCCTCCAGCCGATAGCCCATCCGGTTGGAGGAGGGGCTGACCTGATAGCTGCCGGAGAGGAAGCTATCGATCCCCTCCCGGGTGAAGCGGTCGGCGTGGGGGCCCAGGATCACCCGCACGGTGGGCTCGCCGCTGTAGAGGGGGCGGCGGTCCGGGGGGATGCTGGGGCGCGCCATGGATAGCAGGGAGCGGCCGAGGGGCAGCCGGTCGCCAGACCGAAGGGCCCGTCCCTCCAGACCCCCCACGGAGGCCATGAGGTAGGTGGACCGGGAGCCGAGCCAGGGTGCCACCGCGATGCCGCCCGAGACGGCCAGGTAGGCGCGAGCGCCGGAGCGCCGGCCGGAGAAATCCAGGACGGTTCCAGGCCTCGCCAGGTGGCGCTTCCAGCCGTCGATCTCGCGGCCGTCCAGCCGCGGCCCCAGGTCGCCGCCGGTGATGGCGATGGCGCACCCCTCGGAGAGGGCCACCCGGGGCCCCAGCAGGGTGATCTCCAGCCCCGCGGCGTCGGGCGGGTTCCCCACCAGGGCGTTGGCGGTCTTCAGGGCGAAGGGATCCATGGCGCCCGCGGCGGGGATCCCCAGCCGCTGGTAGCCGAAGCGCCCCAGGTCCTGTATGGTGGTGAGCAAGCCGGGCTCGAGGATCTCTAATGGCACGGTCTACTCCCTTCCAGACGATGCAAGATCCTGTAGTAGCGACTTCAGTCGCTCGTTTCAGACGATGCGATATCCCGCGGTAACGATTTCAGTCGTTACTGGAACCCTGGACGTCATTACGCCTTCTCCCCGCCCTTGGCGAGGTACTCCTCCTCGCTGATGGGGACGAAGCGCATCCGGTCGCCGTCCTGGAGGTAGACCGGGGGATCGATCGTCGGGTCGAACAGCTTCAAATAGGTGCGGCCCATCCACCTCCAGCCCCCGGGGCTGGCCACCGAGTAGATCGTCGCCTGGTTGGCTATGGCCACGGTGCCCGCCGGGACTCGCTCCCTGGGGCTCTCCAGTCGGGGCAGCGCCATGTGGGGCGGGAGCCCGCCCAGGTAGGGGTTGCCGGGGGCGAACCCCAGCATGTAGACGGTGAAGGTGGCGCCGGTGAAGGCCCGGACGACCTCCTCCTCGCTCAGCTTCAGCAGCTGCGCCACGGCGGGCAGGTCCGGTCCGTAGGCCCCGCCGAAGACGGTGGGGATCTCCCGCAGCCTGGCCTCCTGGGGAGCGGAGCTCTCCGTCTGGCCGGCCAGATCCAGGAGCTGGCCCCTGACCTCCTCGTAACTGGCGGCCAGGGGGTCGTAGAAGACCAGCAGTGTCGCGTAGGCGATCACCACCTCCCGCACCCCCCGCGGGCCCCGACTCTCGACCGCCCGCGCCAACGCCCGCACCCGGGCGTTCACCTCCAGGCTGATCTCCTCCCCGAGGGTCACCAGGAGGGCGGCGTCCCCGGCCGGAACCACCGTGGGAAGATCCTTCTGGCTCACAGGAACCCCGCCATGGGCCGCACCTCCACCCCAGCCCCCTTGAGGGCCTCCACCAGGGCGGCCGCGATCTGAGGCGCCGCCGGGTTGTCCCCGTGGATGCAGAGGGTATCGGCCTTCATCCTGACAGTCTCGCCGTCGTAGGCCACCACGACTCCCTCGCGGACCATCCGGATCGCCCTCTCCACCGCCACCTGAGGATCGTGGATGGAGGCTCCCGGCAGCTTGCGGGATCGGAGGGTGCCGTCGGCGTTGTAGGCCCGCTCGGGGTAGGCCTCCACCGCCACCTTCAGCCCCATCTCCTGGCCTGCTTCCACCAGGGGGGTATTGGCCAGGGCGATCAGTATGAGCTCTTTGCTGAACCGGGCCGTGGCCCTGGCGATGGCTCGGGCCACCTCGGCGTTCACGAAGGCGACGTTTCCGAGGGCGCCGTGGGCCTTGACGTGGCGAACTTCCGCCTTGTGGGCTTTGGCGAAGGCCCACAGGGCTCCCAGTTGGTACAGCGTGTAGCTCTCGACGTCGGCGGGGGAGACGTCCATCACCCGGCGTCCGAAGCCCATGAGGTCGGGATAGCCGGGGTGGCTACCCAGCTGAACGCCATGCTCCAGCGCCATCTTGACGGTGCGCTCCATGACCAGGGGGTCGCCGGCGTGGAAACCACAGGCTATGTTCGCTGAGGTGATGCAGCGCATCATTGCCTCGTCGTTGCCGATGGTATAGGCCCCGAAGCTCTCGCCCATGTCGCAGTTGATGTCTACCTGCATTTGGCGCTTCCTTCCCGATTTGTCCATCGGTCGATCGCGGGAGGACGGGCGGATTGCCACACCCCCCTGGAAAGACGATCCTGCCGATGGATAGTCCGCCCCTGCCGCTGGTGGATGGCAGGGGGGCTCCGGCACTAGGGGTCAGACCGTGCACGCGCGAGCCAATAGTAGTATATGGAAGCAGCCGCACTCAAGGGGGTCCTATCCGGCTCCTGCTCGGTCTTCTCAAGAAGGCGGCGCACGCCGTTGCCACCCTCACAGGATCAGCAGCGCCAGGTAGATGATGCCGGCGCTGCTCACGGCCAGGGTGGTCAGCCAGCCGAGGACCGCCATCCGGCGATCGATCGGCTGGTTGCGCATGACCCTCGCATCCGCGGCCACCAGCAGCAGCAGCGCCAGCAGCACCGGCGTGCCCAGGCCGCCCACTATCCCCGAGACGAAGAGCAGCCGGAAGGGCTCGATCCCCACGTAGGCGACGGCCACGGCCACCACCAGGCTTCCCAGGAGGACCAGGTAGAAGGGTCGCGTGTTATCCCCGCCGGGGTTCGCCAGACTGGCGTTCCACTGGAAGGCGTCCGAGAGAACGTAGGCGGTGGTGCTGGCCAGGACCGGGATGGCCAGCACGGCGCTGGCCAGCAGCCCTACGGCGAAGAGTGCCCCCGCCAGGGGGCCTGCCACTGGGACCAGGGCCCTCGCGGCGTCCTGGGCTGTCTGCACCGTCTCTCCACGAGCCCCCAGGGTGGCTGCCGTGGTAATGACGATGAATCCGGAGAGCGCCACCATCGCCACCATCCCGATGGCGGCATCCAACTCGACCACCCAGAGGTAGGCCAGCGGGCGTCGCTCCTCCTGCACCTCGATGGTCTCCCAGAAGTAAACGTAGCTGGTGAGGGTGGTGCCCAGCAGCGCCAGGGCGCCCGCCGCGTAGCCGGGCTCCGTGGAAAAGGTCGGCACCAGGCTGCGCAACACCTCTCCCCAGTTCGGCTCACTCAGGAAGGCGGCGACGACGTAGGCCACGAAGACTATCAGCACGTATCGCAGCACCCTCTGCATCCCATAGTAGCCTCCGAATACGAGCAGGGCGCCGAGGAAGAGGGCCAGAGGCAGAACGAACCAGCGCCAATCCTGGCCCGTGAGGATCTGCAGCGCCGCGGCTCCGCCTTCCAGGTCGGCGGCGAGGGTCAGGAGGTTGACGATCACCACGAGGAGCATGGCCACCATGGCCCACACCCGCCCGAACCGGTCCCGGATCACCCCCTCCAGCCCCCGGTTGGTCATCATGCCCACCCGGGCGCTGATTACCTGGACCGCGATCAGCATCGGCAGCAGCAGCAGGACCAGCCAGAGCAGGCGGTATCCCACCAGCGAGCCTATGATGGCGAGGGTGGCGATGGTGGTCGGGTCCAGGTCCGACACGCCGGAGATGAGACCCGGTCCCAGATTCCTCACGATCTCCCGGAGGGGGACGCGGGCCTGCTCCTCCACGAGAGGCCGATCCCGGGGCACGGGACGCAACACCCTTCGTCGGGAGGACCGAGGGCGACGCCGCCTTCTCGGACGGGGCGGCCGGGAGTCCGGGCTCCGCTCTGGTAACGCCATGACACCCTTGTCCAAGCTGTCGAGTAAGACAGGGAAGGGGAAGGCACGCCCCGTGCCGGGGACTCCCGGGCCCCGGGATCGGACGAGCCGGGCATGGTTCACAGGCCGCGGCAGATAGGGTAACTGTTACACCAAGGCGAACCATCCCACGAGCCGGTTCCGGGGGTCCGGACCTTGCGTCTGGTCCGCTGCCAGATTGCTCACGGGAGAGTCGCCGATGGCGAGGCAGAGGCGCGGCAGACGAACGAGGCAGGAAGAGGATGACGAGCGCACCGCCGGCGAGCTGCTGGGGGATTTCCAGACGGCCTCCGAGCTTCAGGCCGCCCTGCTGGCCTTCGCCCCCTCCACCGGGCTGCGGGTGGACGTGGATGCCGAGGAGGGGGTGGTGTACCTGCGAGGGGAGGTGGCCAGCGCCTGGCAGAAGGAGCGGGCCGAGCAGATCGTTCGGGCTGCTCGGCTGAGTGGGGTGAAGAGGGTCCGAAACGAGCTGGTGGTGAACCCCGCCCTGCCCCCGCTGGTCCGGCCGTAGAAGCTATCAGCTATCAGCGATCGCCGGTGATCGGGCTGGTTCCCCTGCGGATCGCCCTGCCTGCCCTGCCTACTCGTGGACGTAGACCGGCACGCCGACCCCCGCCCAGTTCCAGACCCACTGGGCTTCGGCGTAGGGCATGCCCACGCAGCCATGGCTGGTGGGAATGCCGAAGCTATCGTCGGTCTTCCACCAGGCCTCGTGGAGCGCCGCACCGTATCGGGTGAAGTACTGGGTGAACAGGACGTTGTCCAGTCTGTAGCGATCTCTGACCCAGGGCACCGAGCTGCTGTCCATGGTCGCACTGGCGACGCGATTCAGGATCGCGAAGGTGCCCATGGGGGTCGGATAGTCCGGCCGACCGGTGGAGACCACCGCGACGTGGACCGGCGTAGACCCCACGTAGGCGGTCAGAATCTGCTGAGTGACGTTGACGTCGATCCACTTCCCGCCGGATATTGGCCCGCCCGGCACGGGGGGTGGGTCGTCCGGCTTGTCTTTTCCGATGGCGGCGGAGTAGACGTACCCACCGCCGGTCAATTCTGCCCAGGTGTTGTTTTCCGTTTCAACCTCTTCGCCGGAGACCCAGTCCGCGACGGTCACGGTATCTCCTTGATCCAAGACCGACGCGACGGGGGCGGTGGAGCTGGGGGCGCTGCGGATGTTGGCGTGGTCCCCAGCTCGGAA